>NZ_JACYVJ010000003.1:0-515861 GCF_014842235.1 Pseudomonas sp. CFBP 13710
CAATACTGCAATCAGGTTTTGAGAAAACCTTATAAACTTGGCTCAGCAATCGCACACTCGAACCCGAAGGATCGAGGTAACTCTTTGATTTCTCGCGGAGTAATTGTGATGCTGATAATCTTGTTGACTAACAGTCTTAACTCACAAGCACCCACACGAATTGCTTGATTCAATTGTTAAAGAGCGGTGGGTTGATTCTTTCGTCTCAACCGAGGCGCGCATTCTACGCTAGCCTCGCATCCTGTCAAGCGTTTATTTTGAAGTATTTAGTTAATGTCTAACAACTTCAACCGCTTGCGCTTTCGATTGCTCGTCAGCGGGAGGCGAATATTACTAGATTTTGCCGGTGAGTCAACACCTGTTCGCAAAACTTTTCACGACATCGTTCGTTTGACGTCAGGAACCAAGGGGCGCGCATTCAAACCGATTCGGTTCGACCTGGCATACGTGCTGCCGCTTGGGATCGCCCATGGGCAGTTCACGGTGCGAAGCCGGTCCCTTTCGCCAGGGATCGGGTGGGTTCATGGGGTCGGCCAGATAGACCCCGCTCGATGCGCAACCCGTCAGACACATCACTAATGCCAGTATTACCTTCGACATCCAATGCCCTCATCAAAGGGTTTGGAGAATACGAAGCCACATCCGCCAATCAAAGAGGTCGTTTCCGATGCTGTTGTAGGACGCTGCCTTGTGACCCGGGCCGCACCGTGCCTCCACCGTATCGTACCTGCCTTAGGGGTTGCTTTTGAGGTACTCGAGAAGGTCGGCCATCTTTTGATCGTTGCCGAACCACCACAGGCGCATCTTGGTACCAGGCACCACATCGCTGGGTGCCTCGACGAAGGCGGCGATCTTCTCGGTGGTCCAGACGATGCCCGAGTTCTTCATCTCTGCTGAATAGCTGTAGTCACCGGTGCTTCCCGCCGCACGGCCGATCAGGCCATTGAGCTGCGGGCCGAATGCGGCCTGGGCACCGCGGCCTACCTTGTGGCAACCACCGCAATTCTTGTCGAATGTCGCCTGGCCGGCTACGGCGTCTCCCGCGGCCATGGCGTTGGCCTGCACCGCGACCAGTAGCGCGAAGAGCGCGCAGGTTACTGATTTCATGTTTCCTCGGATTGTTGTTACAGATGCTCATCATAACGGCTGACACAACAAAGAGAGATGCCGGGATAATGCAGAGTGATCACTGCCAATAAAAATGGAAGAGGAGTCACTTATGCGCAGGTCCGGCACAGCCATGGTCATTGCGGGTTTTCTGGCATTCACGACCGTATGGGCGGGCGATAGCGCCCATGCCGGGGAGCCTGCAGTCGAAAGCCTGGTGAAGGCCCGGGCCGCATCGTTGATGGCGCAATACAACATTCCAGGCATGGCGATCGCTGTCACTGACGGTCGCCAGCAGCTGTTCTTCACCTATGGGCTGGCGTCGCGCGAAACGAAGGCGCCTGTTACCGCAGACACACTGTTCGAGCTTGGCTCGATCAGCAAGACCTTCACCGCCACCCTCGCTACCTATGCGCAAGCCAATGGGCAGCTGTCTCTGAGCGATCATCCCGGCCAGTATCTGCCCACATTGCGCGGCACACCGCTGGACCAGGCGTCACTCGCCGACCTGGGCACCCACAGCGCCGGCGGATTTCCTCTGCAGTTGCCGGACGACATCCAGAACGCTGCACAACTGATGACGTACTTTCGCGACTGGCAGCCCACCTATGCACCGGGCACCCAGCGCAGCTATGCGAACCCCAGCATTGGGTTGCTCGGGATGATCGCGGCCACGAGCATGAAAATGTCGTTCGGCCAGGCCATGCGCGACAGGCTGCTCCCAGGCCTGGGCCTTTACCACACTTACCTGGATGTCCCGACTGCGCAGTTGCCGTTGTATGCGCAGGGCTACGACAAGAACGACAAACCGGTGCGGCTGAACCCGGCGGTACTGGCCGAGGAAGCCTATGGTTTCAAGTCCAGTGCGCGGGACATGCTTCATTATGTTCAGGCACAGATGGGCGCGGTGGCCTTGCCTGCGAAGCTGCGTGAGGCATTGGATGCCACGCAACGGGGCTACTTCCGGGTAGGTGGCATGACGCAAGCCCTGATCTGGGAGCAATACGCCTATCCCGTAGCGCTCGACACCTTGGTGCAAGGCAATTCCAATGCAGTAGCCCTGACTACCCAACCCACAAGCCCGCTGCGGCATCTGGACAAGGTATGGGTCAACAAAACCGGGTCGACCAATGGATTTGGCGGGTATGTGGCGTTTGTCCCATCACGAGGGATCGGCGTCGTGGTGCTGGCGAACAAGAACTATCCGAACGAAGCGCGGGTCAGGTTCGCTCATGAGCTTGTCCAGACACTGGACCAGAGACTGGACAAGTAGGGGGTTCACGCACGTTCTCAAGCCCATGGGTCTGGAGTAGGATCCGAGTCCTGACCTTATTGGAGTTTCGTCGATGCGCCGCACTTGCCTGTTTCTCGCTTTCACGCTGGGCCTGGTCAACGTGGCCTGGGCTGCCAAGCCAGCACCGAGCGCCCCGAAAGCGCAGACCGTCAAGACGCTCGACGGCAAGTTCATGTTCACCCTGCCTGCGGGGTACACCGCCAACCCGCTGCCACCTGCCGATCCGAAAAGCGAAGCTGCAGGTGCCAAGGGCATGATGTACATGAATGAAAGCGAAAGACGCGTGGTGGTGACCACTGAACTGCCCATTCCCAAGGGTGGGCGTGCCGCCGACAACGATGATGAGTTCCTGACGGGCGCGACGGCAGGTTTCATCAAGCAACAGGCGACTGCGTTGCCTGACTTCAAGAAGACTGCGGAAAAACGTATCACCTTGCGAAAGCTGGGCGTGGAACAAATCGACAGCACCGCGACCATGGGCGGCGGCGCAACCATGACGACCACCTTCGTGGCCGGCTCGGGACCGACCATGTCGGTTGTCCAAGTGATTTCGCGCGCCAGCGACCAGACGGGTCATGCGGCCATGGTCAAGCGTATCGTGACTGGCAAGTAACGGAATCGGCCCACCCTGCCCGGCTGTGGCAGGGGGTTTGCTGTGCGCAGGACAAAACAGCGCCCAACAAAAAACCCGCCGAAGCGGGTTTTTTGTCTAGCCATTCCAACATCCTGTCAGCAGCTTCCTTGCAATGGCCGGTCGTCCCTGACCCTGAGTCGCATCCTTCGTCTCAGTTAGTGAGGCTAGATTACTGGGATGAAGGTGATCGCAATAGAGGCGATTGGAGCCACAGCGTGTAAGTGATTCGCTATACCGCTGCTACGCGTCGTAGCCAGAGGGTAACGGTTGTGCCCTCGCCCAGCCGGCTCTCGATACGTGCGATACCCTCTGCGCTCGACGCGAAACCGTACACCTGCGACAACCCCAACCCGGTGCCCTGCCCGGCAGTCTTGGTGGTATAGAACGGTTCGAAGACCTGTACCAGTACGTCTTCCGGGATGCCCGGCCCATCGTCGGCAACGCTCAGGCAAAGGTAGGTGCCGTCGGCCAGTTGGGCGTCGCCGCAGACGACACGTTCACAGGTGGCCACGCGGATCTGCCCGGCACCGCGCAGCGCATCCCGCGCATTGACCAGCAGGTTGAGCAACGCAGCATCCAATTGATGGGCGTCGCACATCACCGCCTGCGCTGGCGCTTGCAGATCCAGCTGCACCTTCGTCGCCGTACCGAGCGCGCGACCGAACAGGTCACTGTTGTGCTCGATCCGCTCGTCGAGTACGACCGCCTGCACGCTGGGCTCCTCGCGACGGGCGAAGGCGAGCAGGTGATGAATCAATTGCGCGCCCTGCCGTACCGCCTGCAGGCCGATTTCGGTGAGGCGTTCGACTTCCAGGGGCTTGCGTGCCTTGAGGCGAGTCATCTGCAAGCTGGCACTGACGGCCTGCAACAGGTTGTTGAAATCGTGGGCGATACCCGCGGTCAGTTGGCCCAGCGAGGAAACCCGTTGGGCGTGGCGCAGGGTCTGCAGGGTTTGCTGGTGCTCGCCCAGCACGTTGTCGAGCTGCCGGGACAAGGCAAGGGTCTGTTGCTCGCGCTCGGCGTTGAGCAGGCGCAACTCCAATTGCGCAGCCGTTTGCCGTGCCAGAGCCTGCAGAGCGCTGCACTGCGCCGCATCCAGCGTGCGCGGCACGGTGTCGATGACGCACACCGTGCCCAGTGCCAAGCCCTGGCGCGAGATGATCGGCGCGCCCGCATAGAAGCGAATATAGGGAGGGCCCAACACGAGCGGACTGCCCTTGAAGCGCAGGTCAAGATGAGTGTCCTGGACGATCATCACGGTATCGGGCGCGAGGATGGCATGGGCGCAGAACGCCAGGTCGCGATGGGTCTCGGAAACGTCGAGCCCGACACACGCCTTGAACCATTGACGCTCGCGGTCCACCAGAGAAACCAGGCCGATGGGTGTCCCGCAGAGCTGAGTCGCCAACTGGACGATGTCGTCGAAGCCCGGCTCCGGGACACTGTCGAGCACACCCAGATGTTCGAGCGCAGCCAGGCGTTCGGACTCGTCGATAGGCGATGGGGCCGGGCTGTGGGACATGCAAAGGGCCAGGTTGAGGAATTGATTGGCGATAATGCGCGCGGCGAGCCAAGGCGGCAAGCATGTGCAAGCATATTGCGCATGAACGAAAAAGGGCGACCCTTCCGGATCGCCCTTCTGCACCGCCCAGCAGAGCGGATTTTGTTTGGTAGGCGCGATTGGACTCGAACCAACGACCCCCACCATGTCAAGGTGGTGCTCTAACCAACTGAGCTACGTGCCTGCTGTGGCGCGCAATTTTACGGATTGAGGCGCCACTGTCAACGGCAATTTGCCGCCAATCGTAAAAAAATCACTCACTTGCAACGAACGCACTCGATGCGCAGGTCAATGCAGACAGCATTGCTTGAATTTCTTACCGCTGCCGCAGGGGCAGGGATCGTTGCGGCCCGTCTTGGTTTCGCCGGTGATGGGCGTCTTGCCCGGACGACGCTCGAACCAGTACTGGTGCAGACGAATGGCGGCCATCTGGATCATCTCCATGGCCTCCTCGGCGTCCAGTTGCTCGCCTGATGCGTCATGTTTCAAGAGGTCGACACCTTGGGTGTGCAGCGTGATCAACGCCAGCAGGTCCTGCTCCTGGTCGGGCATGTCGAGCCAGCTGCCACCGACCACCACCCCACGTTCGTAGCCATAGCACCAGTCCTCGACGCTGACCACTTCTTCGTCGTCGAACAGGTTGAAGATCGGCGCGAAGTTTTCGAAGTCTTCTTCCAGCAGCATGGCCAACTGGTTCATGTGTTGGATGAGCAGGTCGAAGAATTTCTCGAACTGCTTGTCATCCTTGAAGACCGGCAAGTGATCAGGCCCACCCCACAGCGCTGCGTACCAGTCGTCGAAAGCGATTGCCTGAGGGCACGAAACGATGGCTGTGAAAAAGCCATCGAGCTCGGAGATGCTGCCGACCGATTTCTCGCTGGCGTATTGCCCCAGTACGTCTTCCACGTAATCCAGTTGTGCGTCGGTCAGCGCGTCATTGCTGATGGTGTAGGCCATGGTCTGCTCGGTCGGGTCATCAAAAAGAATGCCCGCATTGTAGCCGCCAGCGTGGACGATGTCCCCGGATCTGCCGCCGATCAGTTGTCCAATTGGCTCAGGTAACGCGTGATGTCGTGCTCTTGGCCGCTACCGACCAGCATCCAGAGCAGGATCCGACACTTGCGCGGGCAGAGAAATCTACCCATCACGGCGCCCTTCGCCTGCAGGTCCAGCTCGCCTCCCGCGAAGCCGTAACTACCGCTGGCCGTTGGCCCGCTGCCCGTGCGAGTGGCCACTATGACCGGCATATGCCGGGCAATGACGTGCAGGCTGGCGGCCCAGCGCTGCGATACATGCCCGGCGCCGAAACCGCCAATGACCACGCCCCGATACCCGGCGTCGACGACCCTGTCGAGCAGCAGGGTGTCTGCATCCAGTGTGGCTTCGAGTAGCAACACGGTGTGATCGGTTCGGGTGGGATACGGCAGGCAGCAGCGCGCTGCAGGCGCGGCGGCGTAGTGCACCCGACCTTCGATCATCAGGCCAATCGGCCCGTAGGGTGCCGAGGCGAAGGCATCCATGGCCAATGCCGCGACCTTGCGCACCCGGGACGCCGCGTGCACCTGATCGTTGATCACTACCAACACGCCACGCCTGCGACTGTGTTCGGCCAGCGCCACCTGACTTGCAGCCAGCAGGTTAGCCGGGCCATCGGCACCGCAATGCGATGCCGCACGCATGGCGCCTGTCAGCACCAGAGGCTCATCGAGATCCCACAGCAGGTCGAGGAAAAAAGCGGCTTCTTCCAGGGTATCGGTGCCTTGGCTCAAGACCACCCCGACGGCTCCAGCCGCGATGCAGCTACGGGCCCAATCCAGGGCCTCGAGCAAGGCCTGGAAACTCAAGGAGGCGCTGGGCAGCAGATTCAGTGTGTGCACCTGAACCTCGGCCAGCGACGTCAACTCGGGCAGCAGGTCCACCATGCCCTGCCCGCTCAAACTGGGTTGAACACCTGCCCCAGTGGCCTGGGCCTGCATGCTGATGGTGCCGCCCAGGGCACCTACGGATAGTCTGGGTAGAGCCATGGGCGGTACTCCGTCAGAGGTTTGGGCTGCCGATGATCAGACCGATCAGCGGAAGGATGAGCACGGTGCTGATTGCCATGGACAGCACGTTGCCGATGTAGCCATGCATATAGGACGGCAGCCGCTGGCTGATGGCGACGGCCAGGGGCGGCGCCAGCAGTGCGCCCAATGCGGCACTGAGGATGATCACCGGCAGGCTGCCACCATGGACCAGAATCGCGGCGGGGGCTACCGAGACGACGGGAATGTAGGTCGGATACCAGCCGCGAGCAATCCATTGACGGCGCCAGATCAGCACACCCAGCGCCGAGGCCAGGGTTTGCGCCGCCAACAGCTGCAACAGCCAACCGGAACCGTAGAACGGACTGGCCGGATTGAGCATCAGCGCCAGCAGCGCCCCCAGCACCAACCCCAGGCTGGCCCATTCGTTGCCGAAGAACGGGGCCTCGGAGAAATCCGCAAGGATACGGCGCAAGGTCCAGCGCAGGCCGTAGTTGGCCGGAGAAGCCACCACCGGTGGCGCTTGCGCAGGCGCCGCGTCAGGCCTGACCAGAACCGGGAAGCGCTTGCACAGCAGGAAGCCGATTACGCTGCCCACTGCCATGCCGGTAACATTGCCGATCACCACTGGCAATGCCAGCGGGGTACACACGTACTTGACGATCAGCAGGCAGGCCGGGGTGATCAGCACGGCGCCCATCACGGCCCCGGTAAGCGCCACGCGCCAGCCACGCCCGAACAGCAGCACCGTGGCCGCCGGCATGGACACGAACGCGACGAAAGTCGGCTGCCAGGTATCGGCCGAAAGTGTCCATCCCCAGAGCAGATTGCCCAGACCCAGGCCGAGCAGCGAGCTGGTCACCACCCATGGCCAGAGCCCGGTGCCGTAGCAGATCGCGAAGCCTTGCCAGCGCTTGCCGGTGTGATTGGCCCACCAGCCCAGTCCGGCACCTGCCAGCAGGCCGATGGAGGCAAACTCATGCTTGTAGAACGCGACTTCGCTGATATCACCCACCACCCAGCGCCACCAGGCTGCCGGGTGGTGCAAGTTAGCCATCATGTCGCCATAGCTGGGCCACAGTGCGTCGATGGCCAGCAGCTTGCCGCTGATGACGGTCAGGGTAATGGCCAGCGACAGCATCAACAGGCCAGTTAAAGTCCCGCTGGATGCGCGGGTTGGTGTGTCTTGCAGAGAGGATTGCATGGCCAGCCCTCCTCAGCGCGGCAGCGCGGCGTGACGGTCATAGCCCAGCATCGAGCCATAGAGGTCGACCCGACGGTCGCGCGGCAGATCGTTGAGGCTGTTCCAGATCGGCGCGCTGCGTGCGGACACGAGGTCGACGTCGGCATAGAGGATGGTTTCCTCTTCGGCTCCGGCCACCTCGCTAAGCGGCCAACCGTTGGTACCGGCAATCAACGAACAGCCCAGGAAGCGATCGCCGCGATCGGTACCGATGCGATTGGCTGCAGCGATGAACGTGTTGTTGACGTGCGCTGCAGTGATGGTCAGGTAAGACGCCATGCATTTGCCGGTTTCGTCGAACAGCGGCGGCGGCGTCCAGACCCAGTTGTTCAGGCTGCAGATGATGTCGGCACCCTGCAGGCTCAGCAGGCGTGGCACTTCCGGAAACCAGACGTCCCAGCAGATCATCAGCCCGATGCGCCCGATGGGCGTTTCGAACACCGGAAAACCGAGGTCGCCGGGACTGAACCAGAGCTTTTCGAGATTCCACAGATGAGCCTTGCGGTACTTGCCTATGAAGCCGTCGGGCCCCACCAGCATTGCGCAGTCGTAAAGCTTGTGCCCGTCGCGCTCCGCCAGGCCGGCGGCGAGATAGACCTTATGTTCGCGCGCGAACTCGATCCAGGCCTGCGCGCTGGGGCCGTCGGGCACGGCCTCGGCCAACGCGAACGCTTCTTCGCGGTTGCGGTAGGCGTAGCCGGTGTTGGCCAGCTCCGGCAGCACGATCAGTTGGGCGCCTCCCGCGACCGCGCGCTGGGCCAGGTGAAGGCTATGGGAGAGGTTGAACGAGCGATGCTCGAGACCGCATTGTGGATCGAACTGAACGACAGCGACCCGCACGGGGCTGATAGCGGAAACAGAGGACATGGAGGCACCTTCTTGTTGTTTTTGGATTGCCTCCGCATAGAAACGCATTCGTTAAGATCATAGAACCGGACGCTTCCCAAGCATCTGTAGGATTAATCCGGCAGGTAGGGCAAGAGGGTACAAAGTCGTTCAGGACTCGGTGCCATACCGAGGGTAATGAGACAGGTCGAACCCGCCGTTGAACACTGCGCCCTGGTTGGCGCAGAGGTTGATCACCGCATCCACGGCGCCGCGCATGGCCGGTTCGGTCCAGCCGGCGTCGACCGAAAACGATTCACCTGCGAGGTACAGCCCGGATAGGCGGCTGTAATCGCGGTTGTAGCTCATGAGCCCGACCGCATCCTGATACGCGCCTGCCCGGTAAAGCTTGGCGCAGCCCAGCGCATTGCGGTCCGTGACCCAGCGCTGCACGCGTGCGTTGGCGGTGTCGATGAATGGGGAAATGCGCGTGCCGACGTTGCTGCAGCGCATCAAGATGCGGTCCAGCTCGCGCACACAGTTGTCGACCAGCTCGGCGTCGCTGAACGCCGCCAGCTTGGTCGCATCGTCCTCCCAGGTGTAGCTGAGCAGGATGCAGTCATAGGCATAGTTGTCGTTGTAGCGGTAGGCATAGACGTCGTGCACGAAACTGTCGGTGACGAGTATCTGCGGTATGTCACGCCTGGCCGAGAGAAAGGTTTTCTTCAGCGGCGCGTAGACTTTGCAGCTGGTTTCCCAGTGCGCAGTCTTGTAGGCATCGATGGTGGCCTGAGGCAGCATGGCCGAGGTGAAACCAGCCACCTGGATTCGCGTTTCGAGGATCCAGGAGGGCACCGTGACGATCACCGAGTCGAAGCTCTGTTTCACCTGCCGGCTGGCCAGCGCGTCGCTTTGGTGCCAGCGGTAACCCACTTCTATGCTGCCGTCGGCCAGTCGCGTGAGGCTGTTCACCGGGCTGTCTGTGATCAGGCCAGCAGGCTGCTCGCGCAATCGTTCGTAAGGCGAGCGAGCCCCCTCCCCCAGCGGCATGAACATCAGACACTCATCCAATGCAGCCAGACCCAGGTAGCGAGGTGTGGCGAACGCCACACCTTTGGAGTCAGTCACGGCATGCTCGGTTAGGAACGGGGCTGGTAGCGGCATACCCTGGCCATCGACACGGCCGTGTACCAATTGCAAATGGCTGCTGAAGCCGAATATCGCGGTGCGCAGTGGATAAAGGCTGCACACGTCGTAGAAAGCGCCCCAACTGCCATCGCCTATGCCGATGGCGTAGAAGATCGACGATTCGGCGGCCGACATGCCCAGACCACCGAAGTCGCCCGGCCGGCTGGGATCCCAAGTGGGTACGCAAGGAGCGCGAACCAGCTCGCGGAACGCTACATGCTGGTAGCGCGTGACAATCGCAGACCACAAGGCGGGCCACTGTTGACTGCCGAACACGGCGGCGACCTGCATCGCCATTCGCTCGGCGAACAGCTTCCATTTCTGGTAGACGGCTTGCAGCACGGCGGTAGGTGGCGGTGTGCTGCCGTCGGGATTGTTCCAGATCAGCAGTTGGGGTTCGGTTCCCCCTGCCAGGCGACCTTCGTGCAGATAGATGCCGGTGGAGTGTACGAAGGGCGTGCCGGGATTCGGGAAGTCTGAGGTCTTGAGATCGTACAGGCCTGCGTAGTAGGCCATCAATGAGCGGCCGTCTACAGGCGCCTCGCCGGTGCGATTGAAAAAGGGCATGCGCATGGCGCCCATTTCGAAAGGCGTCGAGGGCGTGGATTGAGGGCTGTCGACCTGCACGGTGAGGTGACGTCCGCCGAGGCGGCGCGACTGCTCGATCAAGGTGATGCGTTCGAAGCCACAGCGCAGCAGTTCGCGAGCTGCCACCAACCCTGCGACGCCCGCGCCAATGATGCAGATGCGGTGTTGTGCGTTACCTGCGTGAGCAATGCCCCCGGTTTGTTCGAGCAGGCGGCGGTAGTCGAAGCATAGATCCGGAGGGTTGGGAAAGCGGGCGGCCCACGGCAGGCTGGCGGGGTTTTGCACGGCGGCTGCGATGTCGGCGGGATGGTTGTGGGATGAGCCAATGGTCATGAATGACAGTCCTTGTCGGTCGGATTGAGGAGGCGTCAGTGTGCGAAGCCGTGGTGCGTCCAGGCAGAGGGATTGGGGGGCTGCGGTGTAGGAAGAATTTGGGGCGTATGTGGGAAGCAGGTGCGGTGGTTCAGGGAAGTTGCGGTGTGGCCGGACGCGGCTCGCGCCGCTGCTACAGGGGGCCGGGTGTGTCGCCGCGTCGGGTGTTAGACGGGACGGGGGTTTGTAACGACGTTCTGGAGGGGCTGGCCTTGGTGCAGCCGGTTGATGTTGGCGGCGATGAAGGCGTAGCGGCGTTCGAACAGGCCCTGGGTCCAGCCGGAGGCGTGGGGCGTGCAGTAGGCATTGGACAGGTCTTCGAAGCGGTGGTGAGCGGGTGCGACCGGGTCGGTGTCGCCGCTGGGGTAGCGGTACCAGACATCCAGGTAGGCCTTGGCGATGAGGTGGTCGCGCAGGGCGTGGTACAACGCATCCTCATCGACCACGGCGGCGCGGGCAATGTTGATCAGGACGGCATCCTGGCGCATTGCGGCAAACTGCGTAGCGCCGAACGAGCCGCGGGTGCGCTCGTTCAACGGGCAGGTGAGGATGACGAAATCGGCACGCGAGAGCGCCTGGTCGAGTTCGCCGGGTGTGTACGCCTCATCCATAGGGCCGTCGACCCGTCCGCCTTCGGCGCGAGCGGAAATGGCGATGATGCGCAGGCCGAAAGCTTGGGCACGGGTGGCAACAGCCTGGCCGATTCGGCCAAAGCCGACGATGACGACCGTCTTGCCGAACAGCTCGCCGCGCGGCTGACGCTTCAGGTAGGCACCCGTCCAGTGTTCGGTACTGAAGCGCGCACGAAGATCCGCCAGCTCGATCTGGTGTTCGAGCATGCAAGCCAGGGCGTATTCAGCCATGGGGATTTCATGTTCGAACACATTGCAGACAGTGGCACCGAGCGGCAGCGCTGCGAAGTCGATGCCATCCAGGCCGGCGCCGGGTACCTGCAACAGGCGGAACGCCGGCGCGGGGCCAGTACGCTGCAAACGCATCGAGACCAGCACGTCGGCGCCTTCGATCTGCGCGTCCCAGGCAGCCGATTCATGGGCCTCACGGGGCAGCGCAACGAACTGCGCCGGGCAGTCCAAGCCTGCGGCAAGCATCTCGCGGTGTGTCGCGGCCTCTCCCACCATCACGATTTTCATGTGTCGCCCTCTTGTGTCGAAACGCTGCCCGCAATGGTAGCGCAAACATCGGTAGTCGGCGGACAGTAGAATATCGGCTCGGTCATGGCAATAGAGCGTGTGCATTGGGCACCGGGCAACCGTCCCGAACGGTACCTGACACCGCTTGAAATCAATTTGCAATGAACAGCCTGCAGTGCGTTCCGGTCCAGTGAAGAGACCCGTCTGGAGTGTGCATGCATGGCAACACCTACCACCGCGCCCCGTCGTCGGCGCTGGCTTCCCTTTCTGCTGCTGGCTCTGGCGATAGGTATCGGCTTGCCGTATGGCTGCTCGCAACTGGCCTATAAGGAGCGGCAATTGCTGTTCAACATCGAACCAGGCACGGCGAGCTGGTATTCGGGACTGCCGTCCGGGGTGACCGAGCTGCAGATTCCGGTCGAGAAAGCCTTGAGCAGCACCCAGTACCTGCACGCCTGGTGGTGGCCGGCATCGCGCGCCGATGCGCCGGCGGTGCTGTATCTGCATGGCACCCGCTGGAACCTGACGGCACAAGTGCGGCGCATCAGTCAGCTGCGCGAGCTGGGCTTCTCGGTGCTGGCCATCGACTACCGCGGTTTCGGCGAAAGCCCCGGCGAGTTGCCGTCGGAGCGCACCGTGTACCAGGACGCCCAGGCTGCCTGGGCCCGGCTGGTGCAGTTTCAGCCCAACGCCGAGCGCCGATTCATCTATGGTCATTCGCTGGGCGGTGCGATCGCCGTGGATCTGGCCGAGCATCTGGCCGAAGGTGACGAGCCCAAGGCGGCCGGGCTGATCGTGGAGTCTACCTTCACCGATCTGGCCGCTGCCGCAGCGGCCGTGGCCAATACGTCGCTGCCCGTGCGCTGGATCATGTCGGAGAAGTTCGACTCCATCGACAAGATCGGCGACATCGGGATACCGGTGCTTATCGTTCATGGCCTGGACGACCGCTATGTACCGCCGCGTTTCAGCCAGGAACTGTTCGATGCCGCTGCCCAGCCCAAACGCTTGCTGCTGGTACCAGGTGGCACGCACAACAACAGCATGACGTTGGGTAGCCAGGCCTACGCCGAGGCGCTGCGCGAGGTGTTCGGTCTGTAGTGGACGCAAAGCGTGGGGTGACGCAACTTATTCAGCGCCCTGAAGGTCTGTGCTGTGGCAGCCGTGCACCGGGCACGCGCGCCAGCGCATTCGCAGGAACCTCCATGGAAAAGCACGAACCCAGCCTTGATGCCTCTGAAGAAGACGGCAAGACCCCTGGCCTTTCGGCCGACGAAAAAGCCGAGGTCCATGAGAATCAACCGCCCCGTGCAGCGGTGCTGCATGAAACCATTCGTATACAGGGCGACCACGAACTCGAACGTACGGTAGCCGCCCTGTGGTGGTCGGCCCTGGCCGCCGGACTGACCATGGGCCTGTCGCTGATGGCCATGGGTCTGTTCAATTCACGCCTGCCCGATGGCGAAACCAGCAAGGTCATTGCCAGCCTGGGCTACTCGGCCGGTTTTCTTGCAGTGATCCTGGCGCGCCAGCAACTGTTCACCGAAAACACCCTGACGGCCGTATTGCCGATCATGAGCAAGCCGAGCCTGAGCAACTTCGGCCGGCTGTTCAAACTATGGGGCGTGGTCCTGGCGGGTAACCTGGCGGGGACCTTGCTGGTGTCCTACGTCATGCTTCATTTGCCGATCTTCGATGCCAAGACCGATGTCGCCTTTCTCGACATCGGCCGCAAGGTGATGGAAAACGACCTGTCGCAGATGTTTTCCAAAGGCATCATTTCGGGCTGGATGATCGCCACCATGGTCTGGATGATTCCTTCGCAGGAAAGCGCCAAGATGTGGATCATCATCCTGGTCACCTACCTGATGGCATTGGGCGATTTCACCCACATCGTCGTGGGTTCGGCAGAGGTTTCCTACCTGGTATGGGCCGGCGAGCTGGACTGGAAAGCCTTCTGGCTCGACTTTGCCGCACCGACGCTGGCCGGCAACATCATTGGCGGCAGCTTCATTTTCGCCTTGATCAGCCATGCCCAGATCAGAAGCGAAAGTGGCCTGCCGCCCAAGGACGATGGGCAGGGCAAGGCGCGCAAGGAACCCAACGCCGACGCCTGAGCCGGGGCTGCATCAGGGTGTAGCCACGGGGGCCGGTGAGTCGACCTGCTCCCACCAGTGCACACCGGCCTGGGGATTGCGCATGTCGACCCGCTCCCCCATGCGCGGCGTGCTCAACGGCACGCTCTTGGCCTGCGCAAGTGCGCTGATGCGATCGAAAGGTTCGTGCCAATCGTGTATCGAAAGGTCGAAGGTCCCATTGTGGATCGGCAGCAGCGTCTTGCCGCGCAGGTCCAGGTGCGCCTGTAGGGATTCTTCGGGCTGCATGTGCACGTTCGGCCAGGCGACGTTGTAGGCACCGGTTTCCATCAGGGTAAGGTCGAAGGGCCCGAACCGTTCGCCGATCTGCTTGAAGCCCGGGAAGTAACCGGTATCGCCGCTGAAGAACAGCCGGAAGTCCTTGTCGATGATCACCCACGATGCCCATAGCGTGCTGTTGCTGTCGAACAGGCTGCGCCCGGAGAAATGCTGCGATGGGGTCGCCACCAGACGCAACCCGCCCACTTCGGTTTCCTGCCACCAGTCCAGCTGACGCACCTTGCTGGCGGGCACGCCCCAGTCGAGCAGGCGGTCGCCCACGCCCAGGGTGGTCAGGAAGTATTCGGTCTTGTCTGCCAGCGCCTTGATCGCCTGCTCGTCCAGATGGTCGTAGTGGTCGTGGGAGAGGATGACGGCCTTGATCGGCGGCAGGTCGGCGATGCTGATCGGTGGCTGATGGAAGCGCAATGGGCCTGCCCACTGCACAGGCGAGGCGCGCTCGGAAAAGACCGGGTCGGTCACCAGGAACTGGCCATTCATCTTCAGCAGCACGGTCGAGTGCCCCAACCGCCACAGGCTGTGGTCCGGCGCCGCCAGCAGTTGCTGGCGAGACAGGCGTTCGACCGGCAATGCCGCCTGCGGACGGGTGCCTGGCGGCTTGCTCAACAGCAGGTACTTGATGCCGATGCGCAGCTTCTTCATGAAGCCGTCCTTGGGCAGGACCACCTGATTGCGATACTGGCCGTCCTCGCGCAACGAGGTTGGCAGTTCTTCGGCGTTAGGTGAAAACGACGTCATAAGCGCAAGCACTCCGAAAAGCAGTGGAATATTCATGCAGCCCTCTGGCTGGAAGATGCGTGCTACAGCATACGCTTTCGGCCTGGCGTGAGAAGCCCGTGCCCGGCCCCGAGCGCCGAGAAGGTGCCTGCATCGGCGCTTGGTCGCCCGGCGGGAACCATGTCGCCGCCGCAGCCGTCCGAATGGGATCAGGAAACGTCTGTTCGCAAGGACCGCTGCTCATGAATGCTGTTGATGCCGCCAACCCCTCCCGCTACTTACGCCATGCACGGCTTCTGGTGCTGGCGTTCGTGCTGCCCATCCTTGCCAGTGTGTTGATTGCCGGCAGTGCCGTGCTCGGCGTTCCCGCCGCGACGGATCATGCCAGCGATCCTTCGGCAGAGACGGTCGCCGCGAACAGCTTGAGCGGCGAGCACGATCTGGGGGATAACAGTGGCCGGCCGCTGATTTCCCTCGAAGAAGCCGGCTCGGGACTGCCCGTGCAGACGCCTCCACCGGGCAGCGAGCCGCTCTGGGCGATGTCGCCGGCGACGATTGCCGCACTGTTGCTCGTCGTGCTGATCGTCTCCGGCGGGCTGCTGCTCAGGACCTTGCGCAGCTTGCGTGACATCGACCGGGATCATGCACGATTGCAGGACAGGCATCGAGCCCTGCAATCGAGCGAAGAGCGCCTGTATGACCTGACCCGTGCCAGTTCCGACTGGATATGGGAAACCGACGAGTTCCTACGGGTCAGTTATCTATCATCGGAATTTACCGCTTCCACCGGTTTGGCAGGTGATGCCTGGCTGGGCCAGCCGATTGAATTGCTGCTGCAGTGCGAAACCCTCCCTCCGGGCCAATGGCTGCAACAGTTGGGAAGCACCGCCGCAGCAGCAGGGACTGGTCAGTTGCGCTGCAGCTACCGCGACAGCGCGGGACAGACCCGCCAGAGTCGCATTGCAGCACGGCCCATCTTGCATGAATCACGTGTGGTCGGTTACCGCGGTACGGTGGTCGACGTCACCGACCATGTCAGCGCCCAGACCCAACTGGCCCACCGCTCCACCCACGATGCCGTGACGGGCCTGGGTGATGAGCATGCCCTGACGCGGTTCCTCGACCAGACCCTGGCCGATCGTCTTCGTCCGCTGCCATTGACCGTGCTGCTGCTGGACCTGGAAGGGTTTGACGCAGCGCAGCAAACCCTGGACAAGCCCGCACGCGAATGTGTTCTGCGCACAGTCGCCAGTCGCCTGCGCGACAGCACGCGCAGCAATGATCTGGTGACACGCCTGCACGCCGGGCAGTTCATGCTCGTGCTGGCCAGCATCGACGAGATGATCGAGATCGAGCATTTCTGTCAGCGCCTGATCGACAACATCCAGCGCCCGATCGCGCATGGCATCAGACAGCTACAGGTGGGTGTGAATATCGGCGTGGTTCACGACCGGCCCGCACGTGGCGATGCCAGCGAGTGGAAGCGCTGCGCGGACGTCGCCCTGCGTCAGGCCAAGGCTCAAGGCGCCGGCAGCTGGCAGCATTTTGCCCCGGCGCTGGACCGACAGAACCAACTCAGGCAACTGGAAACCGATCTGGCATCAGCCATACGCCATGAACAACTGCTGCTGCAGTTTCAGCCCAGGTATAGCGCCGAGGCCGACCGAGTGGTCGCGGTCGAGGCACTGCTGCGCTGGCAGCACCCGGTCGAAGGCTTGCTCACCTCGGACGTTTTCCTGCCTTTGGCCGAGCGCAGCGACTTGATCGTAGCGATCGGCCGCTGGATGTTGGGCGAGGCCTGCAAGGCAGCACGCCATTGGCCACAGTCGATTGCCGTGTCGCTGAGCCTGGCACCGGCGCATTTCAGCCGCGGGGATGTTTCTCGCGATGTTCGTGACGCGCTGGCAGAAGCCCGCTTGCCTGCCAGCCGTCTGCAGGTGCAGGTTGCCGAGCAGGTCATGCTGGGCTGTGCCGACGGTGCCGTAGGTGCACTGACCGCACTGAAGGAACTGGGTACCGGGCTGATTCTCGATGAGTTCGGCAGTGGCTACTGCTCCCTGGGATACCTGCGTCTGTATCCCTTCGATGGGTTGAAGATCGAACGACGTTTCGTGGCCGGCATGACCGACAACCCGAGGGACCGCGCCATGGTGCGCGGCATGATCGACCTGGGCAAGGCCATGGGTGTTCGTGTGATCGGCGCCGGTGTCGATACCCAGCAACCGCTACTCTGCCTGCAGCAAGAAGGATGCGCAGAGGTACAAGGCGATCATTTGAGCACCGCTCTGGATCACCTGGCGCTGGAGCCATTGCTCAAGCAGCAGAGCGCCTTGCGCAGGGTTCGTGAGGTACCGCAGGCACGTAATTACAGCTGATATAAGCCGTGCGGACTCAAGATTTTTTTACAGGCTCGAACGGCATCGCTAGAATCGGTGCACCGTCCGGACACGACCAGCCAATGGTTCCGGCATGCGCAACCACAGTGGACACTCCATGGGCACGACTGCAGCAGCCGACATAGCCACCCTCGCGCGTATCGACGCGGTCCCGGCAATCCTGCAGGTCATCTGCGAAACCACCGGGATGCGTTTTGCAGCGGTAGCCAGAGTTACCGAAGATTCGTGGACCACGTGCGCGGTGCTCGACAGCATCGGCTTTGGCTTGGGTGTCGGCGACGAACTGGACGTGACCACTACCTTGTGTCACGAGATACGCGTCAGTCAGCAGACCGTCATCATCGACAAGGTCAGCGAAGACGAGGTGTACTGCAACCATCACACTCCGCGCATCTACAAGTTCGAAAGCTATATATCGACGCCTATATTCCGCGCCGATGGCAGCTTTTTCGGCACCATCTGTGCGCTCGATCCACGGCCTACCTGCCTCAAAGGCAGCACCATCGAACCCATGATGGAATCGTTCTCGCGATTGCTGTCGCTGCAGATGGAGAATGAAGAACAGCACCAGCGCACGGCTACCGCGTTACTGGAAGAGCGTGAAATGGCCGATCTGCGTGATCAGTTCATTGCGGTGCTCGGCCATGACTTGCGCAATCCGCTGTTTGCCATCAACGCCGGCTCGGAGCTGTTGCAGCGACGCGTCACCGATGAGCGCAGCCTGGGTATCGTCAAGCATATCCAGACCAGTGCACGTCGCGCCTCGCAGCTGATCGAAGATGTGCTGGATTTTGCCCGTGGACGACTCGGTGCCGGCATCGTGGTGGACCTGCAGCCCGACGCCGACCTGACGCGGAGCCTGGAGCACGTGGTCTCCGAGCTGCAGCGCATTCACCCCGACCGGGTCATCACGATGGATGTCGATGATCTGCAAGGCGTGCTATGCGACAAGGAGCGTATTGGCCAACTGCTTTCCAACCTGGTGTCCAACGCGATCATCCACGGTGCTCCGGACAGCGAGGTGCGCGTGTGCGGCCGACTGTCCAATCAGGCATTCACCCTGTCGGTGCATAATCAGGGGCCGGCGATCGCTGAAAACGTGCGCTCGCAGTTGTTCAAACCCTTTGCCCGGCCCAGTGTGCGCAGCCCGCGCGGGGGCCTTGGACTGGGTTTGTACATTGCCTATCAGATCGCCCTGGCCCACGCCGGTCGACTGGAAGTCGCGTCGAGCGATGAAGACGGTACGCAGTTCAGCTTCCACCTGCCCGTGAACACCGACCGCGACTGAGGCCTGGGCCTGCTACGCGGAAAGTGGCCGGCACGACGGCTGGCGATGGTAGCATCGCCCTACCTCCACACCCTGCCTGGCACCCACATGGCGAGACCTGACCCCGGGATCCCCCCCACTCATGGCCAACGCAGCGCGCGACAGCTGAAGCTGCTCACGGGCGGCAGCGAGCCCGACCCACGTTTCACGTTGGCCAACGAACGCACGTTTCTGGCCTGGATTCGTACAGCCCTGGCCTTGATGGCTGGCGGCATCGCTGTCGAAGCATTCACTGCGGACGTGTTCGCACCCGAGTTTCGCAAGAGCCTGGCGGTCATCCTGCTGCTGCTGGGCATGCTGCTCAGTGCCAGTGCGAGCCTGCGCTGGCTGAACGTGGAGCGGGCGATGCGTCACAAGCAGCCCTTGCCCATTCCGTTGCTGGTGCCGCTGCTGTCCATCGGCGGTGCGTTGGTCACGGCAGCGCTGATAGCCTTCGTCGTATTGCGATGAGCCTGCTGCAAGCGGGACATCAGGACGAAGGCCTGCAGCCTGAACGGACGTTGCTGGCGTGGGGACGGACCCTGTTGGCGATGCTGGTGGCGAGTCTGTTCTTTCTGCGCTGGATGCCCTACCACGGGCGCTTCGCCGGTGGCCTGATCGCATTCACTTTGCTGGGAGCGCTGCTGATCTGGCTGAGCCAACGGCGCCGATACCGCTGCAGGGTGGAAGGGATCAGCCGCGCGCGCTTCCCGGCCGACGTAACGGGCGTGCTTGGCCTGGGCAGCATGGTCACGGTGATCGGCGGCGCGGCGATCTGGATCACCTTGATGACCTGAAGCCTCAGGCGTATTCGTTGCGCTCGGCCTTGAGCAATGCCCACGCCAGCCCGGCGACCCACACCAGTGAAGCGAAGTAGTTGACCCGCTGGAACAGGCCGAAGCCACGGCCAACGTCCATCGCTGCTGCCATCCACGGCAGGCAGCCCAGCGCAAACAGGCTACAGATCAGGGACAACCAGACCAAGCCCTTGCGGCCCTCGCGGCGTGCCACGACAATCCACAGCGCACTGGCGAGCAACAGGCTTGCCGACATGATCACGCTGGCGATGGTATGCAGGTTCTGCTGTGTCGAGGGGTATTGCAGGGAACAGCCGGCGTCGCAGGTGAAATACCCAGCGGCTAGGCTCGCCACACCGTGCACGATGATCAGCGAGGCGCTCAGCCGCGCAAGGCGCAGATGAGCATGGCCCGCGTACAGGCCAATACCGAACGCTATCGACAACAGGCCCAGCGGGTAATGACCGAGCCAGGCCCAGAGGGCGTGGGTGGGTGCATCGATGGCGCCCAACAGACCCATCGCCTGATCGATGTGGCTGTACCCAGCGTACAAGCTGCCGGTCACGATGAGGCTGGCGGCCAGCCATAGCGGGCTGATCAGGCCAGCCAGATAGAGTAATTTGCGAATCGGCTGCTGCACAGCGCATCTCCGTCATAAAAAGAGGCCCGGACCTTACTACAGCGCCGGTGCGGTCACGAAGCAATTTCTCCCGCCATTGGGCAAACCCGGCGCTTTGGCAATAACAGGACACATTTTACGTGGAATTCATCGAACTACCGACCTGTGCGCGACCGCTGCTGGACAAGTTCTACAAGCTGCAGAGCAGTCGGATGCGCAGCGTGGGCAACGCCCGCTGGTGGGTAGCACGGAGCGACGGAATCGTTGCAGGTTCGAACTTCCTGCCGGTGGCCGGCGGGCACTGGTTAACCGGCCTGCACGTGGCTGTCGATCAGCGCAACAAGGGCTTGGGCCGACGCTTGCTCAGCACCGCCCAGGCTACGCTGGGCGGGCCGGTATGGTTGTTTTGCGAACCGCCGTTGCGTGGTTTCTACCTGAGCGCCGGCTTCGAGGATGCAACCACTCTGCCTGCCGAGCTGACCCAGCGCCTGCAGCGCTACCGAGCCAGCAAGAACTTGCTGGCCCTGGTGCGTCCGACTGCCGCTTGATCTGCATAGCCTCGGCTCAAGGCTGCGGGCGCGCTGCAACCGATGACGGCGTGGCAGGACTTGCACGCAGGTCCTTCTCGCCCGTGGGCACGGTCCCGGTCTGGTCCACAGCGGGGGTGGTATCTTCAGGGTCTTTGGCACCCTTGTCCTTGCCCTCGGCCGACATGTGCTCGATCACCGCATTCATCTCGGCACCGAGCAACAGCACCGCAGAAGAGATGTAGAAATACAACAGCAACACGATGATCGCGCCAATGCTGCCGTACATGGCGTTGTAGTCGGCGAACGTCTTCACGTAGTAGGCAAAGCCCAGCGACGCGACGATCCACACCACCACGGCGAGCATCGAGCCAGGCGTGATGAAGCGGAATTCCTGCTTCACGTCAGGCATGACGTAGTAGATCACCGCAACGGCGATCATCAGCAGGATGACGATCAGTGGCCAGCGCAGGATGGTCCACAGCGTGACGATGAAATCTTCCATGCCGATCTGCCCGGCCAGCCACTGCATGACCTGGGGACCGGTGACCATCAAGGCCGCTACGCACAACAGCATCCCGGCAAGGCCGATGGTGTACAGAATCGACAGGGGAATGCGCTTCCAGGCCGGACGTTCTTCGACTACATCATAGGCAGCGTTCATTGCGCTCATGGTCAGTCGCACGCCTGCCGAGGCAGTCCACAGCGCAACCACGATACCGATGGAGAGCAAACCACCTTTGGACTGCTGCAACTGGTCGATCACCGGATTGACTTGTTCCAACGCCTGTGGCGGCAGCACCAACTCGGATTGCAGACGCATCCACGAGAAGAAGTCCGGCAGATGCAGGAAGCCGATCAAGGCAATCAGGAAAAGAAGAAAAGGGAATAGCGAGAACAACATCTGGTAGGCCAATGCCGAAGCATAAGTAGGCATTTCGTCGTCGACGAATTCCTTGACCGTGCGAACCATGACCTTCATGAAAGGCAGGTTGTTCATGTGGGGAAATAGCATAGCGTCTCCTTGCGCCACTCGACTTTCGAATACCCTGCCTGAGTGGATGCGCAGCTCAACTGAGTCAGGCAGCCGCGGCAGGCTTGTAGCGGCACGCTTTCTACCGTAAAGCTGCAGGAAAAACGACAATCAGAGTATGTACGTCCGTGTCCGCCCAATAGCACAACGGCCATCGTTTGATGACCGTTGGCGAACTTCACTCAGGCAGGAAACACGCTGCCTCAGTGTTTATTTACAGCGTCTTTCACAGTGTTCTTGACTTCGCCTTCTACTTGCTGGGCTTCGCCTTTCTTCTCTTGCACTGCACCTTCAACCTGCAGTTTGTCGCTACCGGTGACTTTGCCCACGCCTTGCTTGAGGTTGCCGACTGCTTCGTTGGCTACGCCTTTGATCTTGTCTGAAGTGCCGCTCATGGTATGTCTCCTGGTCATGTAGGAATGTCTTGTCTCGACACAGGAATTGACCGGCACCGGCCATCCAGAGTTTCAAATTATTTTGCGTGGCAAAAGACGCCGTGGTCGTGCGGCAGGCACATGGGTTTTGCCCGCGCTTTATGTTCGGCCGATTTGCCCGCAGAATGCCGGTCGGATTCGGCCAGTGCGCCGAAGCGTCATACCTGTAGGAATTTTCATGAAACTCGACAAACCCCAAGCCATCGCCCGTCGCAACAAGGAACTGGGTGGCGCGGTGCTCGGCGTCAACAACTGCCATTTCACCGTGCTGGACGCCAAACGCAACATCTGGTGGTTCGACATCCCTGTGGCACGCATGCAGATCGGCCAGTACGAATGGATTCACCTGCTGCTGCATACTCCTTCCAGTGATCAGCTACTGCACCTGAAAGTGACCACGGCGTTTTTACGTGAACACATGGAAGGGCTGGTGGTGCGCAACGCCGGCAAACGCAAGTCGACGGTCAGCCTCGAGCTGAGCGCCGACAAGGATTCGTTCCTCAAGGATGTGCGCCCCACCGGCAGCGGCGTCGGCTTCGCGCCGTTCCTGCAGGCCTGAAAGCGGCCTGCGTGACGGGCTTCAGACCAGTTCGATACGGTCGGCGTGGATGACGATCTGGCCGTCCTTGTACAGGGCGCCGATGGCCTTCTTGAAGTTGCCCTTGCTGACACCAAACAGGTCGCTGATCACCTGCGGATCGCTCTTGTCGCTGACCGCCAGGGTGCCCTGGTTGTCGCGCAGCTTGTCGAGGATCTGGGCGTTGAGGCTGCTGGTGAGCTGCGCGCCGATGGGCTGCAGGCTCAGGGCAATCTTGCCGTCGCCGCGCAGCTCCTTGATGTAGCCCTTCTCCTGCTTGCCGGAGCGCAGGAACTTGAACACTTCGTTCTTGTGGATCAAGCCCCAATGGGCGTTGTTGATGATGGCCTTGAAGCCCATGTCGGTTTCTTCGACCACCAGCAGATCGACTTCCTGGCCTACCTGATAGGCCGGCGGCAGCTTGTCGAGGTAGCGATCCAGGCGGGCGGTGGCCGTAATGCGGCGCGTACGCTTGTCCAGGTACACGTGTACCACGCAGTACTCGCCCGCTTTCATCTGGCGTTTTTCTTCGGAGAACGGCAGCAGCAGGTCCTTGGGCAGCCCCCAGTCGAGGAAGACGCCAATGCTGTTGATCTCGACGACCTTGAGGCTGGCGAACTCACCCACCTGAACCTTGGGCTTTTCAGTGGTGGCCAGCAGTTTGTCTTCGCTGTCCAGATACACGAAGACGTTCAGCCAGTCTTCGTCTTCGCTGGGAATATCCTTGGGAATGTAGCGATTGGGCAAGAGGATCTCGCCGTCTGCGCCGCCGTCCAGATACAGCCCGAAGTCCGTATGTTTTACCACTTGCAATGCGTTGTAGCGCCCGACTAAAGCCATTTCGAATTTTCCTCGTCACCTGGCTCGGCATTCTACCCGAGAACCCTTCGGTTCGCTGCGCAAGGCGCCTTGCGCGACAGGTATTGGTACGCCGGAACCTTGCTGGACAAAACCTTGATCACAGGGGATGCCACTGCCACCGCTGGTCCATATAGCCCAGCCGAGAGGGGATAAATCATGTACAATGCCTGGCCATATTAATTTTTGACAGGTTAATGGCAGCCATGCGCGTTAAAGCATCCAACAGCAAAGTCAAACCCGCTCCAGCCGTAGAAACCAGCGAGTCGATCAACGAACAGATTGCTGCGTTTCTCAAGTCCGGTGGCGAGATCCAGCAGATTGCCAAGGGCGTGAGCGGCCAGACCTTCACCCCGTCCAAGCACATCAGCCTGGGCAAGAAGTAAGTTTGCGGCCCGGCCGTGGCGCCGGGCAAAACTTCAGCGTCATGTAACTCCTCGCATCACCCTCATCCCCCCTGAATCGACGAATGGCAGCGTGACGCCGCCCATGAGCGGTATGCTTGCACCCTTCTAGATCGGGCCGTCCAGGCTTACTGGAGGTAGGTATGCTCAGACCCAGCTGGTTATTGATAGCCGGACTCGTGGTCCCCCCTTCCCTATGCGCCCAGGTCATTCAACGTGACATCGGCGATTTCAACCTCAAGCTCGGCACTACACCGTCGCGCAGCATGGCCGTGGGCCTGGTGCAGCCAAGCGCCGGCAGTTCCTTCCATGGCGGGCTGGACCTGACCCACGACAGCGGTCTGTATTTCGGCCAATGGTCGCCCAACATGGGCCTCACCTCCTCCAGCAATCTGGAGGTGGATTCCTATATGGGCTACAAGCATCCGTTTGATAATTCGCTGGGCTATGAAGTGGGCGTGATCCAGTACAGCTACCCCGAGCTGGATGCCCCTTCGACGCATGCGTTCTACGCCGGCCTGCGCGTGCTGGATCGGCGCTTCGGAGCCGCGTTCAACAATACCCCCGACGGCCAGAACAGCACGCTGTTCGCCGACCTGGGCGGCCTGCCCCTGTTGGATGTGGGCTTTACCATGAAGGTCAGCAACCATCAGCTCACCACCCCGTTCACCATTGGCGAGGGGCAGGAAGTGCGGGCATTCAACGACTGGTCGCTGCAGATGTCACGGCCGATCGGCAGCTTCGACCTGGATTTCATCTACAGTGGCTCGGACCTGAGTGGCGCCAATTGCGCTGCCTATTCAGGCCAGAATGGCCAGTGTGACAGCATGTTCATGCTCAAGGCCCAACACGCGTTTTTCTGAACCGCACGCACCGGCATGGCTCTATAACCACAACAACGCCATCGCACGGACCGCTGCCATGAATCCTTTGTTTCGTCGCTTGTCGCATTGTGTGCTGCTCATGGGCCTGTGCCTGGTGTTCAGTGGCTGCACACGAGTGGACCTGGCCTATCGCAATCTGGACGTGATCATTCCCTGGTCGATGAACGACTACCTGGACATGAATCGCGAACAGAAGAACTGGTTCGACGAACGCCTCAAGGAGCATCTGCGCTGGCACTGCACCACGCAACTGGCCGACAACCTCCAGTGGCTGGACAAGGTCCAGCGCATGGTCGCCGAGCAGCAAGTGACTGCGCCGGCGCTGCGCGAACGCACCGCCGAGGCCAAACAGGCGATCTCGGCCATTGCGGTGCAGGTTACGCCCTCGGCGGTCGAGTTGCTGCAGGGCCTGGACGACAATCAGGTGCGCGCCCTGCAGCAGGCGCTCAACGAGGATCTGGTCAAGCGCCGCAAGGAATACGTGGAGCCGCCACTGCAGGCGCAGATCGACGAACGCGCCAAGCGCATGAGCAAGCGTCTGACACCTTGGTTCGGCAAGCTCACCGATACACAGCAGCAGCGCGTGCAGGCCTGGTCGCAGAGCCTGGGCGAGCAGAATCGTGAATGGATCGACAACCGCGAGCATTGGCAGGCGCAGTTCATGGCCGCCTTGCAGCAGCGCCAGTCGGCGGAATTCCCGGCGCGGATCGCGCAATTGCTGCAACAGCGCGAAGCGGTGTGGACCCCGCAATACAAGCTGGCCTATGCCCGTACCGAGCAGGCAGCCATCGACCTGATGAGCGGCCTTGCGGCCGACAGTACGCCTGAACAACGCGAGCGTATCGAGCGCAGGCTGGGTGAACTACGCGAAGACTTTGCCAACCTCAAGTGCCTGAAGAACGCCTGATCCGCTGCTTCAGGCCCAGCCTTCCAGACGCAGCGTGGCACGTACCAGACGCTGCTCTTCCCCTTCGATTTCCCGCAGGTTGGCGCAGATGCTCTCGATATGCGCCACGGCTGCCTTGCGTGCCTGCTCGGGCTGGCGATTGATCACTGCGGTGTAAAGCCTGGCGTGTTGCTTGTCGATCTGTTGTTTCTGCGGCTGGCGGTGGTACAGGTTGTTCACGCAGGCAAACACCGAGTTGAGCAGCAGGTCGGTCAACGAGCGCAGCGTCTGTACCAGCACTGGATTGTGCGAGGCATCGCAGATGGCCAGGTGAAAAGCGTGGTCCAGGTGCGCATGCCGGGTGGCGTCCAGCGGCTGGTCATGGGCCGCCAGCAGCGCCTGGTAGCTGCGCTCGATCAACACAAAATCAGCCTGGGTACCGCGCAGTGCGGCCAGCCGTGCCGACTCGCCTTCGAGCAGCGAACGCACTTCGAACAGGTCATAGAGCGTACGCGGCTGGGAACTGAACAGGTGCATCAGGGGCGTGGCATCGTTGGCAGGCGACAGCGACGCGACGAACGAACCGCGGCCCTGCTCGGTGGCGATGATGCCACGGGCGCGCAACAGCTTCAGGCCCTCGCGCAGCGCGTTGCGCGACACACCGAGCTTTTCCACCAGACGCCGTTCCGACGGCAGTGGTTGTCCGGTCTTGAGAATGCCATCGACGATGAGCCGCTCGATGCGCTCGCACACTACATCGGCGACTTGAGGTTTGTTGTGCATGCCATGCCTGCTGGTAGGACCATCGGCCGAGACTGTCGTCAAACGTTCGACGACCCTCCAAAAATAAGCCAGTAGACGCTTCGATAGAAGCCCCCCGACCAAAAGAACTGGTCCTACCAGTGGTTCAGCCCGTAGACAGGCCTGGTGTTTGCGACCACTGTTGAGCGCATAAGAACGACAAGCCGGTGGCCTGCGCCCATGAACATTCTCTACGACGAACGCATCGACGGCGTCCTGCCCAAGGTCGACAAGGCCGCGCTGGTGCAGGCACTGCACTCCCGCATCCCCGACCTTACCGTACTGCATCGCACCGAAGACCTGCGCCCTTACGAGTGCGACGGGCTCAGTGCCTATCGCACCGTACCGCTGCTGGTGGTGTTGCCCGAGCGTATCGAGCAAATTGAGGCTCTGCTCAGGTTGTGCCACGCGCAAAAGGTGCCCGTCGTCGCACGTGGAGCAGGTACCGGACTGTCGGGGGGCGCCCTGCCGCTCGAACAGGGCGTGCTGCTGGTGATGGCGCGCTTCAAGCAGATTCTCGAGATCGACCCCGCTGGGCGCTGGGCGCGCGTGCAGCCTGGCGTGCGCAACCTGGCGATCTCGCAGGCGGCGGCGCCCTTCGGCCTGTACTACGCCCCCGACCCTTCGTCACAGATCGCGTGCTCGATTGGCGGCAACGTCGCGGAAAACGCTGGTGGCGTGCACTGCCTCAAGTACGGTTTGACCGTGCACAACCTGCTCAAGGTGCAGATGCTGACCATCGAGGGTGAACGCCTGACCCTGGGCAGCGATGCCCTCGACTCGCCCGGTTTCGATCTGCTGGCGCTGTTCACCGGGTCCGAAGGCATGCTGGGCATCATCACCGAGGTGACCGTCAAGCTGCTGCCCAAGCCGCAGGTGGCCAAGGTGCTGCTGGCCAGCTTCGATTCGGTGGAAAAGGCCGGCGCCGCCGTGGCCGACATCATTGCCGCAGGGATCATTCCCGGCGGCCTGGAAATGATGGACAACCTGGCCATTCGCGCCGCCGAAGACTTCATCCATGCCGGCTACCCGGTGGACGCCGAAGCGATCCTGCTGTGCGAGCTCGATGGCGTGGAAGCCGATGTGCACGACGATTGCCAGCGCGTCTATCAGGTGCTGACGGAGGCCGGCGCGACCGAGGTCCGCCAGGCCCGCGACGAGGCCGAACGCCTGCGTTTCTGGGCGGGGCGCAAGAATGCTTTCCCCGCCGTCGGCCGACTCTCGCCCGACTACTACTGCATGGACGGCACCATTCCGCGTCGCGCCCTGCCGGGCGTGCTCAAGGGCATCTCCGAGCTTTCCGAACAATACAGCCTGCGCGTGGCCAACGTGTTTCATGCCGGGGACGGCAACATGCACCCGCTGATTCTGTTCGATGCCAACCAGGCCGGTGAGCTCGAACGTGCCGAAGCGCTCGGCGGGCAGATCCTGGAGCTGTGCGTGGCGGTGGGCGGCAGCATCACCGGCGAACACGGTGTGGGGCGGGAGAAGATCAATCAGATGTGCGCCCAGTTCAACAGTGACGAGCTGACGCTGTTCCATGCGGTAAAAGCCGCGTTCGACCCCGATCGGCTGCTCAATCCCGGCAAGAACATTCCGACCCTGCAGCGCTGTGCCGAATTCGGCGGCATGCATATCCACCATGGGCAACTGCCATTCCCTGATCTGGAGCGCTTCTGATGACCGGCAGCGATTTGGACGCCAGCGGGCAACTGCTGGATCAGGTTCGGCAGGCGCTGGCCGACGACCGCCCCTTGTGCATCCAGGGCGGCAACAGCAAGGCCTTCCTGGGCTGCATCGGTGCCGGCGAGCACCTCGATACGCGCGCGCACTGCGGCATCGTCAGCTACGACCCTACGGAGCTGGTGATCACCGCACGGGCCGGCACGCCCTTGCAGGCCCTGCGCGCCGCCGTTGAGCAGGCCGGGCAGATGTTGCCTTTCGAGCCACCGGCCTATGGCGAGCAGGCCACCCTGGGCGGCACGGTTGCGGCCGGACTGTCGGGGCCACGTCGTCCCTGGGCCGGTTCCGCCCGCGACTATGTACTGGGCACGCGGGTCATCACCGGGTTGGGCAAGCACCTGCGCTTCGGCGGCGAGGTGATGAAGAACGTCGCCGGCTACGACCTGTCCCGGTTGCTGACCGGCAGTTTCGGCACGCTGGGCGTGCTGACCGAGGTGTCGCTCAAGGTACTGCCCAAGCCGCGTGCCTGTTTCAGCATCAAGCTGGCCTGCGACGCCGAGCGCGCCTTGCTCAAGCTCGCCGAATGGGGCCAGCAGCCGATGCCGATCAGTGCCGCATGCCACAGCGATGAGGTGCTCTATCTGCGCCTGGAGGGCGGCGAAGGCTCGGTGGCTGCGGCCCACGAGCGCATCGGCGGCGAGCCCATCGACTCGGCGTTCTGGGATGAGCTGAACGAGCATCGGCTGCCCTTCTTCGCGCAGCCCGAAGCGCTCTGGCGATTGTCGCTGCCCAACAACACCGCTGCCTTGCAGCTACCGGGCAAACAACTGATCGACTGGGGCGGTGCCCAGCGCTGGCTGAAATCCAACGCCAGCGCCGCGTCGATTCGCCAGGTGGTCGAGGCAGTCGGCGGGCATGCCACCTGCTACACCACAGGCGTCACCCCCGAGCCGTTTCAACCCTTGCCCGAGCTGCTGCTGCGCTACCACCGCCAGCTCAAGACGCAGTTGGACCCACAGGGCATCTTCAACCCCGGCCGCCTCTACGCGCAGCTGTGAACCAGGAGCCGTGAACCCATGCAGACCCAATTGAGTGATCAGGCCCGCCTGCTGCCGCGTACCGAGGAAGCCGAGCGCATTCTGCGCAGCTGCGTGCACTGCGGCTTCTGCAATGCCACCTGCCCTACCTATCAACTGCTGGGCGACGAACTGGACGGCCCGCGCGGGCGCATCTATTTGATCAAGCAGGTGCTCGAAGGCCACGAGGTGACGGCGCACACGCAGCAGCACCTCGATCGCTGCCTGAGCTGCCGCAACTGCGAGACCACCTGCCCTTCGGGGGTGGACTACCACAACTTGCTGGACATTGGCCGTGCTGTGGTGGATCAGGCGGTGCCGCGGCCGGTCGAGCAACGCTGGCTGCGCGGCGGTCTGCGTGCGCTGGCCCCGCACCCGACCGCTTTCAAGGCGCTGATCCAGCTCGGCCAGACCTTTCGTCCACTGCTGCCGCAACGCCTAAAGGACAAGCTGCCGCGTCAGGTGCATGCTGCCGTGCCGCGGCCTGCCACGCGGCACGCGCGTAGGGTGCTGATGCTCGAAGGCTGTGTGCAGCCCGGGCTGTCGCCCAACACCAATGCCGCCGCCGCGCGAGTGCTGGACCGCCTGGGCATCAGCGTCACGGCGGTTCGCCAGGCCGCTTGCTGCGGCGCGGTGGATTACCATCTGGACGACCAGGCCCGTGGCCTGCAGCGCGCCCGACACAACATCGACGCCTGGTGGCCTGCAATCGAAGCAGGCGCCGAAGCCATCGTGCAGACAGCCAGTGGCTGTGGTGCTTTCATCAAGGATTATGGCCACCTGCTGGAACAGGATCCGGCCTACGCAGCGAAGGCCCAGACGGTCAGCCGCCTGGCCAAGGACCTGGTCGAAGTGTTGCGCGACGAGCCGGTGGAGCAACTGGCCGTTCATACCGACCTGCGCCTGGCCTTTCACTGCCCGTGTACATTGCAACATGCGCAGAAGCTGGGTGGCGTGACCGAACACCTGCTGCGTCGGCTGGGCTTTCATTTGACCGACGTACCGGACGGCCACCTGTGCTGCGGGTCCGCGGGTACCTACTCGGTGACTCAGCCGGTGTTGTCGCGGCAGTTGCGCGACAATCGCCTCAATGCCCTGGAAAGCGGCGCACCCCAGGTGATCGCCACTGCCAACATCGGTTGCCAGAACCATCTGGACGGGGCCGCGCGCACCCCGGTACGGCACTGGATCGAACTGGTCGAACAGGCCATGGCCGACTGACCCCATATTTTTGAATGCACTGCACTTTGAACCTCTCGACAATAGAACTGGAGAAGCCCATGCAAAGCAAAGCGATTCTTGGCCACGAAGACGTCATCCGCATCCTCGCCGCAGCACGCGCCGAAGCGCAGAAGAACAACTGGGCAGTGGGCATTGCCGTGGTCGACGACGGTGGCCATCTGCTGGCGTTCGAACGCCTGGACGGCGCCGCTGCCAGCACGGCCTACATCGCGCCGGGCAAGGCGCGCACCTCGGCCCTGGGGCGCAAGGAATCGGTAGTGTTCGAAGAGATGGTCAACAACGGACGTACCGCGTTCCTGTCGGGTAACCTCATGACCTGCCTGGAAGGTGCCGTGCCACTGATCCACGAAGGCCAGGTCATCGGCGCGGTCGGCGTGTCCGGGGTCAAGCCCGGTGAGGATGCGCAGGTCGCCAAGGCCGGCGCCGCTGCCCTGGTCTGAATTCCCGCCCCCGTATTCGAGGAGACTGCAATGAAGCACCGCATGAGAGCCCAGCGTCTGCAGGTCGACGCCACCCTGTACGATTTCATCGAGAACGAAGTATTGCCTGGCAGCGGGCTGGAATCCGAAGCGTTCTGGACCGGCTTCGACGCCTTGGTCCATGAATTCGCGCCGCAGAACCGCCTGCTGCTGGCCGAGCGCGATCGCTTGCAGACCGAACTGGACAACTGGCACCGCGCCCACCCCGGACCGATCCAGGACCCGGCTGCCTACCGCAGCTTCCTGCAGTCCATCGGCTACCTGCTGACACAGCCCGACCGCGTCGAGATCAGCACCTGCGATGTCGATGACGAGATCGCCCGGGTGGCCGGCCCGCAACTGGTGGTGCCGTCGACCAATGCCCGCTACGCCCTGAACGCGGCCAATGCCCGCTGGGGCTCGCTGTACGACGCGCTGTATGGCACCGACGCCATCCCGGAAAGCGATGGCGCAAGCAAGGGCCAAGGCTACAACCAGGTTCGCGGCGACCGCGTGATTGCCTTCGCCCGCGCCCTGCTCGACCAGAGCACCCCGCTGGCCAACGGATCGCACCGCGACGCCAACGGCTACCGGATCGAGGGTGGCCAGTTGCAGGTGAGCCTGGTCGACGGCAGCGTCAGCGCGCTGGCCGAGCCGAGCCAGTTCGTCGGCTTCCAGGGCGATGCGCAGCAACCGGTTGCCGTGCTGCTCAAGCATCATGGCCTGCACATCGAAATCCAGATCGACCCGACCTCACCGATCGGACGTACCGACGCGGCAGGCGTGAAGGACCTGCTGCTCGAAGCGGCCCTTTCGACCATCATCGACTGCGAGGACTCGGTGGCGGCGGTGGATGCCAGCGACAAGGTGGCGATCTATCGCAACTGGCTGGGCCTGATGCGCGGCGATCTGACCGAGGAGCTGGAAAAAGGCGGCCAGCGCATCACCCGCCGGCTCAATCCGGACCGTCAGTACCACACGCCGGCAGGCGGCGGGTTGACCCTGCACGGCCGTTCGCTGTTGTTGATCCGCAACGTCGGGCACCTGATGACCAATCCGGCAATTCTCGACGATGAAGGCCGGGAGATCCCCGAGGGTATCCTGGACGGCGTGGTCACCAGCCTGATCGGACGCTACGACCTGGAGCGCAAGGGCAACTCGCGCACCGGCAGCCTTTATATCGTCAAGCCGAAGATGCACGGCCCGGCCGAGGTGGCCTTCGCGGACAAGCTGTTCGCTGCCATCGAAGACCTGCTCCAGCTTTCGCGCAATACCCTGAAGATCGGCATCATGGACGAGGAACGCCGCACCTCGGTGAACCTCAAGGCCTGCATTGGCGCAGCCTCGACCCGCGTGGCGTTCATCAACACCGGCTTCCTCGACCGCACCGGCGACGAGATCCACAGCGCCATGCAGGCTGGGCCGATGATGCGCAAGGGTGACATGAAGGGCAGTGCCTGGATTGCCGCGTACGAGCGCAACAACATGCTCACCGGACTGGCCTGCGGCTTGCGCGGCAAGGCTCAGATCGGCAAGGGCATGTGGGCGATGCCCGACCTGATGGCCGACATGCTGGTGCAGAAGATCGGCCACCCCAAGGCCGGCGCGAACACCGCCTGGGTGCCCTCGCCCACTGCGGCCACGTTGCACGCCCTGCACTATCATCAGGTGAACGTCAGTGAGGTGCAGCAGACCCTGGAGCAGATCGACGCAGCAGGCGAGCACGATGCCCTGCTGGACAACCTGCTGACCATCCCGGTGGTAGCCAATGCGCAATGGAGTGCGGACGAGATCCGTCAGGAACTGGACAACAATGCCCAAGGCTTGCTGGGCTATGTGGTGCGCTGGGTTGAACAGGGCATCGGTTGCTCCAAGGTGCCGGACATCCACGACGTCGGGCTGATGGAAGACCGCGCGACCCTGCGTATTTCCAGCCAGCACCTGGCCAACTGGCTGCTCCACGGCGTGGTCAGCCGCGAGCAGATCGTCGAAACCCTGGAGCGCATGGCCAAGGTGGTCGACCAGCAGAATGCCGGAGACGCGTCGTACCGCCCCATGGCGACCGACTTCCAGAGCTCGGTGGCCTTCACGGCGGCCAGTGCGCTGGTGTTCCAGGGCGGCGAACAGCCCAGTGGCTACACCGAGCCGTTGCTGCACCGGTTCCGCCTGGCATTCAAGAACGCCCAGGCGTGACATCGGCCGGGATAGGAAGGTTGTCGCCGACCTGTCCCGGCACTGCTGCGGCGGTTTCCCGCTTGCTGTAGTATCGCGTTCCGAATGAGAATCATCCGCGAACGCAATCATCATGAATCCTTCCTCTCCTCGTTTGCTGGTGGTCGATGACCACCGCAAGATCCGCGAGCCGCTGGCCATCTACCTGCGCCGCTTCGGTTTCGACGTGCGCACCACCGAAGACGCAGCTGGCATGTGGGCGCTGCTCAAGCAGGACGTGTTCGACGTACTGATCCTCGATGTGATGCTGCCCGACGGCGATGGGTTCGAGCTGTGTCGCACGCTGGCGCACCAGTCCACGGCGGCGGTCATCCTGTTGACCGCGCGCGATGCCTGCGCCGACCGCGTTCAGGGCCTGGATGCCGGAGCCGACGACTACGTGGTCAAACCCTTCGAGCCGCGTGAACTGGTGGCGCGCATCCACAGCGTGCTGCGCCGGCGTGGCACCTTGGGCACAACGGTGACGGCCGTGCCGCCAGCCCAGCCAGCGCCCTTGCGCTGCTACCAGTTCGCCGACCTGAGCTTTCGCAGCGGCTGTAACACGCTGACCCGCCGAGATCGAAGCCAGGTACGCTTGAGCACCGTGGAAGGCCGTTTGCTGGAAGTCTTCCTGGATCATCCCAATACCGTGCTGGGTCGCGAACGCTTGATCGAACTGACCTCGCGGCCCGGCAGCGATCTGTTCGATCGCGCCATCGACCGGCAGATCAGCCGCCTGCGTCGCAAGCTGGACGACAGCGCCCTGCAGCCCCTGTTGCTGCAAACGGTGTGGGGTGGCGGCTATCGCCTGGCGGCCAACGTCGCCCAGCAGCCCGGATGAAGCGCCTGCGCAAAGCATGGCCCCAGACCATGGCTCGCCAACTGGCGGTACTGCTGCTGCTGGCACTGCTGGCGTCCAACCTGATTGCCGTGCTGCTGCTGCAACGCACCGGCTCGCTGGTGCACCCGCTGTCGCGCACGCTGGTGGTCGAGCGGCTGGCCAGCGCCTACCACGCCGCCCGCGATCTGCCCCCTGACGCTGCGCAGCACTTGCTCGAGGCCATGACCACTGCCGATACACGTTTCTGGATCGCCCCCGACGCCGAGGTGCAGCCGTTCGTCATGCACAGTGAAGAACAGCGCCTGGCCAAGGCCGTTCGCCAGCGGCTGGAGTTGCAGCAAGGCACCGTGGTCGTCCTGCAACTGGAACGGCGCAATGGCGGCCCGGCCCGTGAGCACCTGTTCAAGCGCGCCGGTTGGGAGGCGCTGCGTCTGCGCAGCTCCATAAGCCTGCCCAACGGCGCACAGCTCAATGCCGAGCAGGCACCGGCCGGTGCCTATGAGTGGGGCCGACTGCTGGCCTACAGCGTGCCGGTCAGCACCATCCCGGTATTGTTGATCGTGGCTTTCTTCATGCGCCGGGTGGTCGCGCCCGTGAAGCGCCTGGCCCTGGCCACCGAGCGGGTCAGCCGTGGCGAATGGATCGCGCCGCTGCTGCTGTCCGGCCCGCGCGAAGCCCGGGAACTGACGCTGGCGTTCAATGTGATGCAGGCGCGGATCGCCCGGCATGTCGAAGGCCGCACGCGCATGCTGGCCGCCCTCAGCCACGACCTCAACACACCCATCACCGAGTTGCGCCTGCAGGTCGAGTTGCTGGAGGACCCGACCCTGCGCGGGGACATGCTCGATAGCCTCGACGAGTTGCGGGCAATGGTCAGCGAAACCCTGAATTTCGTGCGCGGCGATGCGGTGCAGGAAGCGACTACCGAGGTGTCGCTGAGTGATCTGCTGGAAGACCTGGCGCGGCGCTACCAGACCCTGGGCACGCCCGTCGAGTGGGCAGGCTCGCCCCCCGTGACGTGTCGCTGCCGACCACTGGCGCTCAAGCGCGCCCTGACCAACCTGATCGACAACGCCTTGCGCCATGGCGGCGATGCGCGATTGCGCCTGTACCGCGAAGATTCCGGTGGGCTGTGCATCGAGATCCGCGACCACGGCCCGGGGATCGACGCTGGCTGGTTGCAACAGGTGTTCGAGCCATTCGTGCAACTGGGCAAGGGCGGGGCCGACCCCAGCCAGGGAGGCGGGTTGGGCCTGGGCCTGGCGATTGCCCGCGCCTGCGTACAGGCCCACGGCGGCGAACTGCTGCTGGAAAACCGCGCACCGGGGCTGGCAGCCCTGGTGCGCCTGCCAGGCTGAACGTCGGCGGGTATCAGAAGCGCAGCGTGGTACCCATCCAGAAGGTACGGCCGTAATTGACCGTGCCGTAGGTGTCGTCGTCCAGGCGCTTGTCGGCGACGTTGTACACCGCGGCCTTGAGGGTGATGTCGCGGGTCAGCTCGTACGAGCCGCCAACGTCTGCGGTGGTATAGGCCGGTGCCGGTTCGCCGCTCAAGGTGGTGCCGTATTCCTGGCCATAGTAGTTGACCGAGGCCCAGGCCTGGGCGCGGTCAGACAGGGTCCAGTCGGCGCTGATATTGGCCTTGTGCTCGGGTGTCAGCGACAGCGGTGCGCCGGCATTGCTGCCGCTCTTCTGCTCCGAGTCGGTGTAGGTGTAGTTGCCCTTCAGCGCCACCGCGCGAGTGATGTCCCAGCGTCCGTTGACCTCGGCACCGGTGATCGTCGCTTCGTCGACGTTGATGCGGTCCTGGACGATGTAGCCGTTCCAGCGCCGCGCGGTGTTTTCCGTGGACAGTTTGTCCTTGAAGACGTTGTGGAACACCGTGGCCCCGGCCGACAGGTCGTTGCGATTGGACCACAGCGCCGACAGCTCGTAGTTGGTGCTGGTTTCCGGCTTGAGGTCCGGGTTGCCGAGGTTGACGTAGGTGTTGCGGCGAATGGTGGCGTAGCCGGGCACCACTGCGCGAATCTCCGGAGCCTTGAAGCCGCGCGCAACGCCGCCCTTGAAAGTCCAGTCCGGGGTGGCGCGCCATACTCCGTAGATCCGTGGGCTGACGTGGGTGCCGTATTGCTCGTGCTCGTCCACCCGGGCACCGGTGGTCAGGGCGAAATCGTCGGTCACCGACCATTCGTTCTCGGCGAACAGCGCTTTCTGGGTCACCGAAAATTCATAGTCGCGGCCGTCCATCAAGCCTTGGTTCCAGTCGGTGAGTTTGGCGCGGTTCCATTGCAACCCGGTGGTGGTGATGTTGTAGGCCGTGGGGATGACCAGCTTGGCATCGAGCACGGTGTTTTCCACCACCGGCTTGCGTCCGAGAATCTCCGGCTGGTTGGCTGCCGCCTTGCCTTCGCGGCTGGCTTTCTCGTAAGCCAGGGACACGTCCGAGGTGGCCCAGCCCCAGCGACCCTGATGCGAGATGGAATAATGATCGCGGTTGTTTTCCTGCTCGCGGGTGGCCCAGTTGACGCTGGTACCGTCGCCGTTCTTCAGGCGCGTGGCGCCGCCTTCCAGGAGGATGTCGTGATCCTCGGTGGGCGTGAAGGCCAGGCGTGCGGTGAGGTCCTTGTGGTCGGCCTTGGTGAAACCGTTGGTGAGTTCCACGTCGTCATCGGCCTGGCGGTCGAGGTAACGGCCCCAGACCTGCACCCCCAGGTATTTCTCCACCAATGGGCCGTTGAGGTAGAACTGGGTCTGCCGCGAATTGCCCTGGTCGCTGTGCTGACGCGCGGCGTAATCGTAGGAAACCGAGCCGCCCCACTGGGTGGAGACCTTGCGGGTGATGATGTTGATCACGCCACCGATGGCGTCCGAGCCGTACAGCGAAGACATCGGTCCGCGGACCACTTCGATGCGCTCAATGGCTTCGGCCGGTGGCACGAAACTCTGCTCGTAGCCACGGTTGCCGTTGACTCGGGTTTCGCGGCTGCTCTGGCGTTTGCCATCGACCAGAATCAGGGTGTAGTCCGGTGGCATGCCGCGGATGGAGATATCGGTTTCATTGGCGCTGCCGTTGACGACGACCCCCTCGATGTTGCGTACGGCGTCACCAAGGTCGTTGTAGGATTTTTTGCGCAGCTCATCGCCGGTGATGATGGTGACGGAGGCCGGGGCATCCTCCACGCTTTGCTCGAAGCCCGACGCCGTGACCACGACCTCGTCGAGGACGGTCGGTGCAGCCAGTTCGATCGGTTCGGCTTGCGCCAGCCCGGCAGTAGCCAGGGCGATCATTGCGGCCAAGGGCCGCAAGGAAAGTGGAGGATGCATGGAACTTCCCTACGATTCTGTTGTAAAAGCGAATCGTATGCATCCTCAGGCACGAAGGTTGGACAAGGTGTGACAGGGGCAGGATTTGCGGTGTCAGGGCTGGCCGAGCGGTCAGCCGAACAGCCAGTAACCCAGCGCCGTCAGCACGACCACTGCCAGCACCGGGCGCAACACTCGGTAGGCCTTGGGATTGGCGCGCTTGAACTGCTTGACCTTGCCACTGAAGCGATCGCTGAAGGTCTTGCTCCAGGCATAGGCCTGGTTGATGCCGCCCACGCGTTCGTCGTCCAGATTCTGCGGTGCGGTGGCACGCCCCAGAAAGGCACTGACGCGCTTGTTCAGGCTCGCCATGAAGCGGTTGCTCAGCGGGCGTTCGATGTCGCAGAACAAGATGACCCGGGTGTGCTCGGTCTCGTTCTTCACCCAATGCACGTAGGTTTCGTCGAACATCACGTCGTCGCCGTCGCGCCAGGCGTATTCCTCACCGTCCACGAAAATGCGGCAGGCATCGGAGTTTGGCGTCGACAGGCCCAGGTGGTAGCGCAGCGATCCGGCAAAGGGGTCGCGATGCGGGTTGAGGTGGCTGCCGCCCGGCAATAGCGCGAACATTGCGCCCTTGACGTTGGGGATGCTGTTGACCAGTTCGACGGTGCGCGGGCACAGCGCGTCGGCCGACGGCAGGGATTTGTCGTACCACTTGAGGTAGAAACGCTTCCAGCCTTTCTTGAAGAACGAGCCGAAACCGGCATCGTTGTTCTTTTCGGCAGCACGGATGTAGCCCTCGTCGAACAGGTGCATGGCCTCGTCGCGGATGACCTGCCAGTTGTCCTTGAGCACATCCAGCTCCGGGAATTTGCTGCGGTCCAGGTAGGGTTTGGACGGCACGCTGGAGAACAGGTACATCAAGGCGTTGTAGGGAGCGAACAGGGCCGAGTGGTTGACGAACTGGCGCAACACCGGCAGACGCGCCTTGCCCCGCAGGTGCACGTAGAGCGTGCTGCCGATGAACAGCAGCAACACGGCAGCCTTGGCGGCAAAGGAAAGGGTCATGGAGCGGATCCTCGAGTGGGCAGTGCGCCATGATAAACCCTGGTGGCCCGACTGGAAATGAAAGGCGTCGGGCAGCGGTCGGCACATGGACGGGCTTGCAGTGTGTCAGGCATACCGCGGCGCGGCTTTCGCGGCCGCGGGCCGCTCCTACGGGGGTGGCGTATACCCGTAGGAGCGGTCATCGGCCGCGAAAAGGCCATCGCGAAGTGTCAAATATACCGCGGCGCGGCTTTCGCGGCCGCGGGCCGCTCCTACGGGGGTGGCGTATACCCGTAGGAGCGGTCATCGGCCGTGAAAAGGCCAGCGCGGTGTGTCAGATATACCGCGGCGTGGCTTTCGCGGCCGCGGGCCGCTCCTACGGAGGTGGCGTATACCCGTAGGAGCGGTCATCGGCCGCGAATAGGCCAGCGCGGTGTGTCAGATATACCGCGGCGCGGCTTTCGCGGCCGCGGGCCGCTCCTACGGAGGTGGAGTATACCCGTAGGAGCGGTCATCGGCCGTGAAAAGGCCAGCGCGGTGTGTCAGGCATACCGCGGCGCGGCTTTCGCGGCCGCGGGCCGCTCCTACGGAGGTGGCGTATACCCGTAGGAGCGGTCATCGGCCGCGAAGGCGTCAGCCGTCACACAACAGCGATCAAGCCTGCAGTTCGGTTTCGGTGAACAGGTCGCTGAATAGCATGCTCGACAGGTAACGCTCGCCCGAATCGGGCAGGATCACCACGATGGTCTTGCCCTGCATTTCCGGCTTTTCCGCCAGCTTGGCCGCGGCCGCCATGGCCGCGCCACAGGAAATACCGCAGAGGATGCCCTCCTCCTGCATCAGGCGCCGCGCCATGGCCTTGGCTTCGTCGTCGCTGACCAGCTCGACCCGATCCACCAGCGACAGGTCGAGGTTCTTCGGGATGAAGCCGGCGCCGATGCCCTGAATCTTGTGGGGTGCCGGGCTGATTTCCTGGCCGGCCATGGCCTGGGTGATGATGGGCGAACCCAGCGGTTCGACCGCGACGCTGAGAATCGACTTGCCCTGGACGTGCTTGATGTAGCGCGAGATGCCGGTAATCGTGCCGCCTGTGCCCACACCTGCCACCAGCACATCAACGGCGCCGTCGGTGTCGTTCCAGATCTCCGGCCCGGTGGTCTTTTCATGAATGGCCGGATTGGCCGGGTTGTCGAACTGCTGGGGCATGAAATACAACTCGGGATCACTGGCGACGATCTCCCCTGCCTTTTCGATGGCGCCCTTCATGCCCCTGGCCGGCTCGGTCAGCACCAGTTCGGCACCCAGCGCCTTGAGCACCTTGCGGCGCTCCAGGCTCATGGACGCGGGCATGGTCAGCATGAGCTTGTAGCCGCGCGCAGCGGCCACGAATGCCAGGCCGATGCCGGTATTGCCCGACGTCGGCTCGACGATGGTCATGCCCGGCTTGAGCTTGCCCGAGCTTTCAGCGTCCCAGATCATGCTCGCGCCAATGCGGCACTTGACCGAGTAGCCGGGGTTGCGCCCCTCGATCTTGGCCAGCAGGGTCACCCCGCGCGGGCCGATGCGGTTGATCTGCACCAACGGCGTGTTGCCAATGGAATGGGCGTTGTCGGCGTAAATGCGGCTCATGGCGTAAGGGTCCTTGTGCTGCAGCAGGAAAAATCCAAGGTTAAGCCCGCGATGGGGGCGAGTCCAGCGAACGGATGAGACTGTGGACAGTCAATCGCTAACTATCGTTCTGGAGAGTCTGCCATGAAACGTCGTTACAGCTGGCCGCTATGGACCGTGACCGGCCTGGTCGTATTGGTGCTGGGGCTGCACATCGCCCTGCCCTATCTGGTGCGCGACTACCTGAACGACAAGCTGGCCGACATGGGCGACTACAAAGGCCGTGTCAGCGATGTGGACCTGGCCTGGTGGCGCGGCGCCTATCAGATCAACGGCCTGCAGATCGTCAAGACCTCCGGCAAAGTGCCCGTGCCGCTGCTCGACGCACCGGTGATCGACATCGCGGTGAGCTGGCACGCCCTGTGGAACAAGCATGCTGTGGTCGCACACGTGGAATTCCTGCGCCCCGCGCTCAACTTCGTCGACGGTGGTACCAACAAGCAGGCCACCCAGACCGGTGCCGGCACCGACTGGCGCGACCAGATGAACAAGCTGCTGCCGATCACCTTGAACGAAGTGCGGGTCAACGATGGCAAGATCAGCTTCCGCAATTTTTCGTCCAAACCCCAGGTCAACCTCAGCGCCACCCAGGTCAACGCCAGCCTGTACAACCTGACCAATGTCGAGGACCTCGAAGGCAAGCGCGATGCGCGTTTCGAAGGCCACGCAAAGCTGTTCGGCCAGGCCCCCATTGAAAGCACCGCCACGTTCGATCCGTTCAGCAACTTCGAAGACTTCGAATTCCGCTTGCGCGCCACCGGCATCGAGTTGCGTCGGCTCAACGATTTCTCGGGGGCCTATGGCAAGTTCGATTTCAACGCCGGCAGTGGCGACATCGTGATCGAGGCCGACGCCGACAACGCCCGCCTCAGTGGTTACATCAAGCCGCTGTTGCACAATGTCGACGTGTTCAACTGGCAACAGGACGTCGAGAACAAGGACAAGGGCATCTTGCGTTCCATCTGGGAGGCCGTGGTGGGCGGGACCGAGACGGTATTGAAAAACCAGTCGCAGAACCAGTTCGCGACCCGGGTCGAACTCAGCGGCAATGTGCATCGTCAGGACATCAGCCCATTGCAGGCGTTCTGGCAGATCTTGCGCAACGGATTCGTGCAGGCTTTCAATGCACGCTATGAACAGGCGCCGCCGAAGCAGGAATGAGGTGATTGACAGGCCTGGCCCCTTCGCGGGCAGAGGGCCAGCCGCTCTCCTTGGGTTTTCTCGTAGGAGCGGTCTTTGGCCGCGAACCAGGCGCTGCAGTGTATCTGGCGCACCGCGTGGCACCGTTCGCGGCCACTGACCGCTCCTACGGGGGTTGCGCCAAGCCTTCTGGCACACCACAAGCAGCTCGTTGCGCTATATAGTCGGCCACCACTTTTGATCACCGAGGACAGCCCCATGAAGTTCGAAGGCACTCCCGCCTATGTCGCCACCGACGACCTCAAGCTGGCGGTCAATGCCGCGATCACCCTGCAACGACCCCTGCTGGTCAAGGGCGAGCCGGGCACTGGCAAAACCATGCTGGCCGAACAACTGGCCGAGTCCTTCGGCGCGCGCCTGATCACCTGGCACATCAAGTCCACCACCAAGGCCCACCAGGGGCTGTACGAGTACGATGCGGTCAGCCGCCTGCGCGACTCGCAACTGGGCGTGGACAAGGTCCACGATGTGCGCAACTACCTGAAGAAAGGCAAGCTGTGGGAGGCGTTCGAGGCGGACGAGCGGGTCATCCTGCTGATCGATGAAATCGACAAGGCCGACATCGAGTTCCCCAACGACCTGCTGCAGGAACTCGACAAGATGGAGTTCTATGTCTACGAGACCAACGAAACCATCAAGGCCCGTCACCGCCCGATCATCATCATTACCTCCAACAACGAAAAGGAGCTGCCCGACGCATTCCTGCGTCGCTGCTTCTTCCACTACATCGCCTTTCCCGACCGCACGACCCTGCAACGCATCGTCGACGTGCACTACCCCGACATCAAGAAAACCCTGGTGGCCGAAGCCCTGGACGTGTTCTTCGACGTGCGCAAGGTGCCCGGCCTGAAAAAGAAGCCCTCCACCTCCGAGCTGGTCGACTGGCTCAAACTGCTGATGGCCGACAACATCGGCGAAGCCGTGCTGCGCGAACGTGATCCGACCAAGGCCATCCCACCGCTGGCCGGTGCACTGGTCAAGAACGAACAGGACGTGCAATTGCTCGAACGCCTGGCGTTCATGAGCCGGCGCGGCAACCGCTGATCCCCCTTTTTCGACTGCGAGGGCGTCCGCCATGCTGCTCAACCTGTTCAATGAAATGCGCGCGGCCAAAGTGCCGGTGTCGGTGCGTGAACTGCTCGACCTGATCAATGCCCTGGAACAGCGCGTGACGTTCGCCGACATGGACGAATTCTACTTTCTGGCGCGGGCGATACTGGTCAAGGACGAACGTCACTTCGACAAATTCGACCGGGCGTTTTCAGCCTATTTCAATGGCCTGCAGCACCTCGATCAACACCTCGAAGCGTTGATCCCGGAGCAATGGCTGCGCAAGGAGTTCGAGCGCTCGTTGAGCGCCGAGGAACGTGCGCAGATCCAGTCCCTGGGCGGGCTGGACAAGCTGATCGAAGCCTTCAAGCAGCGCCTGGAGGAACAGAAAGGCCGGCATGCCGGCGGCAGCAAGTGGATCGGCACCGGCGGCACCAGTCCGTTCGGCTCGGGTGGCTATCACCCCGAAGGCATTCGCGTGGGCGATGCCGGCGAGCGCCAGGGCAAGGCGGTGAAGGTCTGGGATCAGCGCGAGTACCGAAACCTGGACGACGGCGTGGAACTGGGTACGCGCAACATCAAGGTGGCACTGCGTCGATTGCGCCAGTTTGCCCGGCAAGGGGCGGCCGAAGAGCTGGACATCGACGGCACCATCGACCACACCGCACGCGATGGCGGGCTGCTCAACATCCAGTTGCGTCCCGAGCGGCGCAACAACGTGAAGCTGTTGCTGCTGTTCGATATCGGCGGTTCGATGGACGCCCACGTCAAGGTCTGCGAGGAGCTGTTCTCGGCCTGCCGTACCGAGTTCAAGCACCTCGAGTATTTCTACTTCCACAACTGTGTCTACGAGACGGTCTGGAAGGACAACCAGCGTCGCAACGCCGAGGGCATCAGCACCCACGACCTGCTGCACAAGTACGGCCCCGACTACAAAGTGGTGTTCATCGGCGACGCCGCCATGGCTCCCTACGAGATCACCCATCCGGGCGGTAGTGTCGAGCATTGGAACGAAGAAGCGGGGTTGGTCTGGTTGCAGCGTTTCATGCAGACCTACCGCAAATTGATCTGGATCAATCCCTACCCCGAGAACACCTGGGGGTACACGGCGTCGACGCACATCATTCGCGATCTGGTGGAACAGCGAATGTACCCGCTGACCCTGAGTGGCCTGGAAGACGGGATGCGCTACCTGGCCAAGTGAAAGGTATTGCGTGAGGTTGTTCGCGGCCGCTGACCGCTCCTACGGTGAAGCTAGGAGCACGCTCTAGCGTTCGCGGCGTACCAGGGGCTCGGCCACGGGTTTGGCACGGCGGCGGCCGAACCACAGGGTCCAGCCGATGAACAGGATGATGCATTCCACCACCCAGGCCAGCACCAGGGCACAGGCGATGCCCCAGGCAATTGCCTCAGGCGCCAGCAGCACCTGATAACTGTAGCCATTCAAGGTTTCCTGGCGCAATTGCGGATCGGCCTGGGCCACCACATGCCAGGCTTTCGCATACCAGGGCCCTTGCAGCGCTTGCCACTCGCGTTCCAGCAACTGGTTGCGGGCCAGCAGCGCGCCGATGCTGGCGGCGTCGCTGCGGAACACCGGGTCTTCACTGGCACGGTAGTGCGCCACCAGCGCCTGCAGGTCGCCATTGAAGAAGCGCTGCGCGGTCTCGCTGAAACCACGCAGGCTCTGCTGCGCTTCGAGCCGATGGGCCTCGACCCGCTGGCTGTAGTCGTTGATCACGCCGGGCACTTGCACACCCACCAGCAAGCCGACGGCAAACAGCACAAGTCGCAGGTAGCTTCGCAGCATGAACGTCCTCTCAGTCAAAGGTGGCAGCGCCACGGTGGGGTATCAGGCAGGCTGCGCCTGTCCGGTGGCAACGCATTCACCCTGGCGCCACAGACCCCAGTTGCCGGGCGCGTAGCGGTTCCAGGTTTCGTTCTCGGTCAGCGGCTCGGTGGCGATCACCGTGACCACATCGTCGGGCGTGGTCTCGGCCTGGAAATCCACGATCACGTCCACGTCTTTGAGCCGGGCCGGACCGAAAGGTGCCCGCCGGGTAATGTGCACCAGCTTGGTCGAGCAGAAGCAGAACAGCCAGTCGCCGTCACTGAGCAGGCAATTGAACACACCCTGGCCACGGTACTGCTCGCAGGCCTGCACGAGGATGGGCAACAGGCGCTCGAACTCGACCGGCTCGGGAAAGCATTCGCGGACGCGGTTGAGCAGGTCGCAGAACGCCGCTTCGCTGTCGGTATCACCCACGGGGCGGTAGAAATCGGCGCGCGGGCTGAACTCGGCCAATTGGCCATTGTGGGCGAAGCACCAGTTGCGTCCCCACAGCTCACGCACGAAGGGATGGGTATTGGCCAGGCAGACCTTGCCGACGTTGGCCTGGCGAATGTGGCCGATGACCACTTCGCTCTTGATCGGATAGCGCTGCACCAGCTGCGCCACTTCCGACTCGCTGCTCGCGGTCGGGTCCTGGAACAGGCGCAGGCCACGGCCTTCATAGAAAGCGATGCCCCAGCCGTCGCGGTGCGGACCGGTGCGGCCGCCGCGCTGCATCAGGCCGGTGAAGCTGAAAACGATATCGGTCGGTACGTTGGCACTCATGCCCAGAAGTTCACACATGCACGGTACTCGAGACGATGGAACGTGGATTCAGATGCGCGGTTCGACCCGCAGGTTGTCCCGTGGCGGCGTGGGCACCGGACGTTCTTCGCGCGGCTCGATGGGCCGCGCAGCCGCGGCGGCATCGCCATCGTGCCGTGCGGCGTCTGCTTCAGCCTGCGCCAGGCGCCGGGCCTGGGCCTTGCGCAGGAACGGCAGGCGCACCAGAGCGAAAATCACGTAAACGCCCAAGGCAATCACTGCGGCCATGGTCAGGTCGGAAATCGCGCCCCAGGCACTGCCGCCCATCTTGAACAACAGCTCCAGGGCGCTGATGGCCACGGCCGGGGCCAGCAGGTCGCGGGCCGGATCGACCACGGTAGGCGTCAGCAGCAGCACCACGCCGAGCAGGCGCAAGGGCTCGCGCAGGTAGCGCCACATCCAGCGGGTGATACGAAACCACACCAGAATGCAGCCCAGGGCGGCGAAGGCGTAGATACCCCAGGCGAGGAAATAGTCGTTCTCGGTCATGGTGTCCGTGGCATGGCAGGCAAATAGGCGCTTATGATAACGGCTTTTCGCCTGCCCGGCGCTGCTGTTGTCGTGCCCCCCGAGGCATGCACCGCCAGCACCCGCGCCAAGAGAGCCGCTCATGTCCCAGCCTATCGTCGCCCCCATCGCCCATGTCGCCCCCGGTGACGACCCCTACGCCTGGCTGCAGGTGCGCGACCGCGCCGACGTGCTCGACTACCTCAAGGCCGAGAACGCCTGGCAGGATGCACAACTGGCCGACCAGGCCGAGCTGCGCGAGCAATTGTTCGAGGAAATAAAGGGGCGCATCCGCGAAACCGACCTGTCCCTGGCCTCGCCGTGGGGGCCGTGGTTGTACTACACCCGCACCACGGCCGGCGACGAGTACCCGCGGCACTATCGCTGCGCACGCCCGGACGACGGCTCGACCCAGGTCGACGAGCACTCCGAGCAGTTGCTGCTGGACCCTAACGTGCTGGCCAACGGTGGCTTCCTGTCGATGGGCGCGTTCAACATCAGCCCTGACCACCAGCGCCTGGCCTACAGCCTGGACACCAGTGGCGACGAGATCTACCGCCTGTTCGTCAAGGAGCTGGGCAACGATGCGGTGGTCGAGCTGCCTTTCGAGGATTGCGACGGCAGCATGACCTGGGCCAATGACAGCCAGACCCTGTTCTTCGGTGAACTGGACGAAACCCACCGCCCTCACCGGCTGCACCGCCACACCTTGGGCAGCGACGGCGCCGAGCAGGTATTCGAGGAGAACGACGGGCGCTTCTTCCTGCACTGCTACCGTTCCAGTTCGGAGCGCCAGCTGATCCTGCTGCTCAACAGCAAGACCACCAGCGAAGCCTGGGTGCTGGATGCCGACCAGCCTGCAGGGGATTTCACCTGCTTGGCGCCAAGGGTCGAGGACCATGAGTACTATCCGGATCACGGCCAACTCGACGGTGCCTGGGCCTGGTTCATCCGCAGCAACCAGTCGGGCATCAACTTCGCCTTGTACCAGGCCGCCGACACGGGCGCGGCGCCGACTCGCGAGCAGTGGCGAACGCTGATCCCACACCGTGACGATGTGATGCTCGAAGGGGTGACCCTCAATGCCGCTGCCTTCACCTTGAGCCTGCGCGCGCGCGGCCTGCCGATCATCGAAGTCCATGCCCAGGGCCTGGCGCCCTACCCGGTGCAACTGCCGGATGCCGCGTACAGCCTGTATGTCTCCGACAGCCTGGAGTTTGCCAGCGAGCAGATTCGCTTGCGCTACGAGGCCTTGAACCGGCCTGGCCAGGTTCGCCAACTGAACCTGCGCGACGGCGCCCAGGTGGTGCTCAAGCAGACCCCGGTGCTGGGTCGGTTCGACGCCGACGACTATGTCAGCCAGCGCCTCTGGGCCACCGCCGCAGACGGCACTCAGGTGCCGATCAGCTTGGTGATGAAGAAAGCATTCGTTGGGCAGGCCACACCGCTGTACCTGTACGGCTACGGCGCCTACGGCGAGAGCCTGGATCCGTGGTTTTCCCATGCGCGGTTGAGTTTGCTGGACCGCGGCATTGCCTTTGCCATCGCCCATGTGCGCGGCGGCGGCGAGTTGGGCGAGGCGTGGTATCGGGCTGGCAAGCAGGAACACAAAGGCAATACCTTCAGCGATTTCATCGCCTGTGCCGAACACTTGATCGAGCAGGGGCTGACGCGCGCCGAGCAGCTGGTCATCAGTGGCGGCAGCGCAGGCGGTTTGTTGATCGGCGCAGTGTTGAACCAGCGTCCGGAGCTGTTCCAGGCGGCGGTTGCGGAGGTGCCGTTCGTCGACGTGCTCAACACCATGCTGGACCCCGACCTGCCGCTGACCGTGACCGAATATGACGAGTGGGGCAACCCTCAGGACCCCGAGGTGCATGCGCGCATCAAGGCTTACGCGCCGTACGAGAACGTCACCGCGCAGGCGTATCCGCACCTGCTGGTGGTCGCCGGCTACAACGACAGCCGTGTGCAGTATTGGGAAGCCGCCAAGTGGGTAGCGCGCTTGCGCGCGTGCAAGACCGACGACAACCTGCTGCTGCTGAAGACCGAACTGGGTGCCGGTCACGGCGGCATGAGCGGCCGTTACCAGGGCCTGCGCGATGTGGCCCTGGAATATGCGTTCGTGCTCAAGGCCCTGGGCACACCCAAACAATCTTGATGTGGCGTGCCTGAAGGAACGCGGTGAGCCCGGACGCGGCTTGCGCCGCTGCTACAAGGGTTCGCGGCGCATCGGATGCGGTGGGCCTGAAGGGACGCGGTGAACGCGGACGCGGCTTGCGCCGCTGCTACAAGGGGCGTGGCGCATCGGATGCGGTGGGCCTGAAGGAACGCGGTGAGCCCGGACGCGGCTTGCGCCGCTGCTACGAGGGGCGTGGCGTTGCAGGTGGCCTGTATCCCCCTGTAGCAGCGGCGCGAGCCGCGTCGGCGGAGAATGCGGTATGCCAGGGAAAGCGCGATCAACCGCCGGGGGATTTGGGCTTGACCGGGGTCGGCGGCGTGTCCTGACGTTCGGGTTCGGGGACGTTCTCGGCCTTGGGTGGCGCAGGCAACGGTATGGGCGGCAGCAGCGGCGGTGAACCGCTCATGCCCTCGCCGCCATGGGTCGAGGGCACGGTAACCTGTGGATAGGGGGTTGGCGTGGGTGTACCCGGCGATCCCGGGGGCAGCGACGAGGCCGCTGCGACACCGGCACACAGGGCAACACATGCAAAGACCGATACACTGCGCAACTTCATTGAACACCCCAAGGCCTGACTGCCTGTTCCGATGACACAGGCTACTACCATGGCACTACCTTGTCCTCCTTCCGAGATTGACCGATGAAACGCTTCGTACTGCTCGATACCACACCGATCCCCGACAACGGCGGTGCGCTCTGCCTGTTCGAGTACGGCGAAGACTTCGTCATCAAGATCCAGGGCGGTGACGGCGGGCAACTGATGAACACCCGCATGCACGGTTCCGAAGACGCCCTGGCCGAGATCCCTTGCCGCAAGGTGGCCGGGCGGCCGAATTCGCGGGTGCTGATCGGCGGGCTGGGCATGGGTTTCACCCTGGCTTCGGCGCTCAAGCACCTGGGCAAGACCGCCGAGGTGGTGGTCGCCGAACTGGTTCCGGGCGTGGTCGAATGGAATCGCGGGCCGTTGGGCGAAAAAGCCGGCAATCCACTGGCCGATCCGCGCACCGTCATCCGCCTGGAGGACGTGGCCAAGGTGCTGCAGGCCGAGCCGGCCGGTTTCGACGCGATCATGCTGGATGTGGACAATGGCCCCGAAGGCCTGACCCAGAAGGCCAATAGCTGGCTGTATTCGAGCGGTGGCCTGGCGGCCTGCGCGAAAGCCTTGAGGTCCAAGGGTGTACTCGCCGTGTGGTCGGCCAGCGCCGACCGCCAGTTCAGCGACAAACTGCGCAAGGCCGGCTTCAAGGCCGAAGAAGTGCAGGTGTTCGCCCACGGCAACAAGGGCACCCGCCATACCATCTGGATCGCCCAGAAAATCTGAACCCACTGCGCCGTAGGAGCGGTCCGTGGCCGCGAAGGGCGCAGCACGGTCCGCTAGATGCACCGCGGCGTCTGCTTCGCGGCCAATGACCGCTCCTACGGTGAGGAGCATTCCTGTTCGGCTGTGGAAATCGGCTAGGAGGTTTCACGGCAAACTTCTGAATCGGCTCACTTACGGGCTGTTCAGCGGCTTCTAGAGTTGGCGGTGTTGCGATGTGCAACCACCATTAACCAATCTGGAAATCAACATGACCCTTATATCCCGTCTGCTTATCGGCACCACGCTGCTGGCAGCACTCCCGACCGCGATGGCGGCTTCAACCGTTGATTTGAGTGTCACCGGCTCGATCGTACCGGCCGCTTGCACCCCATCGCTCTCTGCCAGCGATTTCCACCACGGCAAGATATCGAAGAGCGACCTCAACGTGGATGGGCCAACAGGTTTCACCGAGAACAAGAAGGTCGCCACCCTGAGCGTCAATTGCACGGCTGCTACGGTGTACGGAATCCGTGGGATCGACAATCGTGCAGATACCGTCGGAAATAACTGGTACGTGACACCCTACGGGCTGGGCTTGACGCCCAAAGGAGAGAAAATCGGTGCGCATTTTCTGGAAATCTACCCACGCGAATCACTGATTGACGGCAAACCTGCTTTCGTAGGCGTAGGTAATGCGGCGGGCACCGTATGGACCAGTGCGACCCAGGGCGAGAAAGGTATTCGCAACTACGGCGAGCTGTTGGGTTTCACCGATACAGCAGGGGCTTTGGCGCAACCGCTGCCGATCAAGGATGCCACTTTCGCACTCAAATCCTATCTGGTCATCGCTGCGGCCAAAGGGCTGACCCTGACCGACGAAGTCGCCCTCGACGGTGCCGCCACCATCGAACTCGTGTACCTGTAACGACACCGCGTTGCGGTAGTTTCTTTGTCGGCAAAGCCTGGCGCAGATACGTCCTACGTCGCTTGCAATCTTTTCGTCCTGCACTTGCTGAAGGGTCCGAGCCGAGAACGCGCGGATTGCTTTTAGAGTACTGCTGCTTTTCCCCCTCACACGATCTTCCCGGCACTGCGGTGTCGAGGAAGGCGTGGTCGTACCTGCCTGTTGCGTTCCCTGTCTGGAGAAACCGATGAACCGCCGCAACCACGTTTTGTATGCGTACCTGGGCATCACAGCGTTGCTGATCTGCAGTCCTGAAATCCATGCCGACGGCATGATCCCGGAAACCTCGGTGGTCATCGTCTACGAAGGCGATGCCGAAACCGCCATAAAAGTGACCAACAGCGACCAGCATCCTGCGCTGCTGCACGTCACGCTGGATCACATCCCCGAAGACAAGGCGTCGCTGTTGTTCGTCACACCCCCCATCGCGCGCGTCGAGGCGGGTGAATCGCAGCTGGTGCGCTTCATCCTGTCGAACTCCGAACCGCTCACCACTCAACGCTTGAAAAGGGTCATCTTCGAGGGACTGGCGCAGAACGACCAGCCAGGTAAACCCGGCGAGGCACGAGTATCGGTAAACGTACGACAGAATCTGCCGGTGATCCTGCACCCCAAAGGCCTGGTGAGGAACGCCGAGCCTTGGAAGGGCCTGCACTGGTCGCTGCAGGACAGCCAGCTTACGGTATCCAACCCCACTCCCTATGTCGTGCGTCTGTCACAGGAAGTGCACAGCCTGCCGAGCAAGACCCCTTGGCAGCTGCCCCGCAGCTACGTATTGCCCGGTGATCGGCTGACTCTGCCCGGCAAGGCGCTGGCCGTCGCCGATGGGCAGGTCCTGTTTACCCCTGCCACGGTGTACGGTTTTGCCGTAGGTACGCATCAGGCAACGCTGAATCAGGGCGCGCCTTGATGAAGGCGCTCATTGGTAGCACATTGTCCGCAGTGACGTTGGCGCTGTACACCCAGACTGCAAGCGCAACAAGTTTCGACAGCGAAACCCTGCGCCTGCGTGGTATCGATCCTGACTTGGCCGCCTACTTGAGCCAGACCGCGCGCTTCACAGAAGGCGTGCACGCTGTGCGACTGTGGGTCAACGGTCAGCCCAGAGGCGTTGTCCAAGCCGCCTTCGACACCGCAGGTGCCCTGTGTATCGACCAGGCCGTGCGCGACGCCGGGGAACTGGTCGATACCGGGTCAGGCTGCGGCGAGTTCATCGAGCAATTTCCGCAGACCCTGATCGAACTGCTACCCCAAGCCGGTGAGGTGCGGCTGTTGGTACCTGCACCTGCCTTGCGCACTGCATCGGCCGACCAATCGGCCTTTACCCGAGGTGGGGTTGCCGGCCTGCTCAACTATGACGTGCAGGGCCTGTACAACCAGTTCAATGGTCAACGCAGCCGGTTTCTTTCGGCCAACACCGAGGCTGGCGTCAATGCAGGCGATTGGATCCTGCGCAGCCGTCAGTTCTATAGCTCGGTGCAGGGCAAGGCGAGCCTGCAGCACATGGAAGCCTATGCGCAGCGCACCTTCAGCGACCAGCAGGCGATGCTGCAGTTGGGCCAGATCAACCTGAGCAACCCGGTGCTCGCCGGCGCGCGCGTCACCGGCGCGCAGTGGATGAGCGAACCGGCGCTCGGCGGCAGCGGCCGTGGCGCTCGGGTGCAGGGCATTGCGGCTACCCAGGCGCGGGTGGACGTTCGCCAGAGCGGCGTGCTGATCTATTCAACCGTGGTGCCGGCCGGACCTTTCGAGTTGAGCGATATTCCCCAACTTGACCGGCGCAGAGACCTGGAGGTCACGGTGATCGAGGCCGATGGCGAACGTCGCACCTTTACCGTCCTGGCCGCCACCTTGGGCCTGGAGTTGCCCTCACAGGGCTTTGCTGTGGGCATCGGACAGCTGCGCAACAGTGGGCGCAGCGCTCGGGAACCCTGGGTGTTGAGCGCCGGAGGCAGCTACCCACTGGCGCCGGCCGCCAGTATCAGTGGCGGTGCCCTCATCGGCCAAGGCTACAACGCCGGCGGCGCCGGGCTCAACCTGGAACCGTGGCCCGGCTCGCGAGCGCAGAGCCTGTTACAGGCCGCGCATGCCAGCGAATCGGACGACCAGGGGGTGCAGGGCAGCATCAGTCTCAATCAGCAGCTCGGCGATCGCTGGTCAGCCTTGCTCAGTGCCCGTCGGCAGACAGTCGGCTATCGAGAGTTGATCGACAGTGGGTGGAATCAGCCCGCTGGCCAGCGAAGCCGAGTGCGTGATCAGTACGCCTTCGGCCTGGGCTGGACCCATCCCTGGACGGGCAGCCTGAGCGGCACGTGGTCCACCGCCACGGCGTTCGACGGGCAACGCTCCAGTCGAGCCCAGGTCAATTGGGGGCGACGGCTCGGCCCCGTGTCTCTGACCGCTACCGGGCAATGGCAGCTGGCCGGCGACGGTGGCCTGGGTAATGCCTTGTATTTCAGCGCCAGCCTGCCCCTGGGTGACGGTTTGAACTGGCGTTCGACCGCCCGCAACGACAGCACCGGCATCCGCCTGGGCAGCGGTGTGCAAGGCCGCTGGGACGAGCGCACTCAGTACCGAGTCGCCGCCGAGCGCGCCAGTCGCACTGGCGCGGTGAGCTACAACGGCGGCGTATCGCGGCTGACCCAAGCCAGTCAACTGGACGTCGGCTATGCCAACTACGGCAGCGACAGCCATGGCTACAGTGGCGCTGCACGAGGCGCCGTGGTGCTCCACGAAGATGGCTTCACCTTGTCGCCCTACCCGTTGCAGGACACCTTCGGCCTGTTGACCCTGGAAAATGTCGCAAACGTGCAGATCGATACCCCCGGCGGCAGCGTGTGGACCGACCGCAAGGGCCGCGCCGTGCTGCCGCAACTGGCTCCGTTCGGTCGCAGCAACGTGCAGGTGGCCACTGCATCGTTACCGCGCAACGTCGACGTGCATCAAGGCGCAGCCACCCTCCAGGCCGCGCGTGGCGCAGTGCCGCGCATCATGTTCGGTGTGGAGGTCACGCGGCGCTTGCTGCTTCAGGTGCAGGACGAGGCCGGGCGGCGCCTCAACCGTAGCACGGGCGTCACCGATGCGCAGGGCCAACTGGTGACATTGGTACAGGAAGACGGCGCGGTCTTCGTGCCCAATATCCATGCGAGTCCGCAGTTGTGGAGCCGCACGGTAGACGAGCAGCCGTGCCGATTGCAGTTCGAACTGCCGGCCAGCGCCGATGCCGAGGCGTATTACGAGCAGACCACGGCGCAGTGCCGGGTCGAGGAGAGCGAATCATGAGCCGTTGCACCTTCCTGACGGCGCTGGTGGCCACCGCATTGGCCACACCGTTGCAGGCATTTGCGCAGGGATGCAGCCTGTCGCTCAGCCCGGCCGACATCGACCTGGGTCAATTCAATCGCACGACCGTGCAGTTGGCGTCCGGCGAGGTGCCTTTGCCGCCGCGTCGACTCAGCCTGAGCGTACTGTGTGAAACCGAACAGGATCTGACGCTTGCCTATCGGGCCGGCCAGTTCTCGAACCAGGGCTATGCCTTGGGTTCGCAAGGCGCCTACCGTCTGCGCGTGCTGCAGGCATCGGTGGACGATCAGCCCGTACAGTGGGGCCAGGTGGCGGCCGCTGCGCCACAGGTTGCAACCCGCACCGGCGCAGCGGCGCTGGAAGGTGACCAGCCACTGCAACCGCTGCGGGCCGGCCACGCGGTCAGGGGCAAACGCCTGCAGGCGCAGATCGAACTGCAGGCCACGCTTGCCCCCACCGTGCTCGCCGTCAGTGACGCCCATGAGCTGTCGGCCAGCGGCAGTTTCGACATTGTCGGTCAGCAAAAGCCATTGCTGGTGAAGGCCGGGTTCGCTCCAGCGGCGTGTCGGCCCTCGCTGGCGGGCAACGCGAACGTGAACTTCGGTCGCATTGGCATGGCCGATCTGCGGCGCGAATCGGTCACCACGTTCAGCCGGCAAACGGTGCTGGAAGTGGACTGCGACGCACCGACGCGCTTCGCTATCCGCGCGCTGGATAACCGGGCCGGCTCCGTCAGCGACCAGCTCCTGGCTGCCGCTCCGACGTTGTTCGGCATCGGCCGCACGGCGGACGGTCAGGCCTTGGGCGGTTTCACTGCTCGGCTGGGCACGGGGATCGGTCGTGACGGCAGCAGTGCTTATCCCTTGCTCGGAGACGCTTCTGCGCAAACCTGGCGACCGCACCCCGATGGATGGCTGCGCAGTGACGGCCCGCCCACCGCGCTCGGGCGACAAGCGACACCCGGCGTCGCCCCCGGCGCCTGGTCTGGACTGTCATTGCCGCTGACCGTCGAACTGCACCTGGCTCCAGCCCGAGGGCTGGACGTGCGCCAGGAAACCCCGATCGACGGCTCGGCCACACTGGAGATCATCTACCTGTAGCGCATGCTTACAGGTAGACCAGCTCCACGGTGACGTGTCCGTCCAAGGGCACGGCATCGGTCAAGGTCAGGCTGCGCGCAGGAGCGATAACGCCATGGGCGCGGATGCCCAGCTGGGCCATTCGTACCACTACGGCACCGGTGTCTACGCCGACACGGTCGACCAGCCCCAATAAACTGCCGTCGGTAGGCAGCGCCATCGGCTGGGCGGTAGAAGTGCTCCACAGGCTGCCGGTACGATCGCCGAGGCTGAGAAATACACGACGGCCATCGACGGTCGAACGTGCTGGATCGACTTGCAGATGATACGCGCCAATCTGCTCATCCGCCGCCGTGCGGCCCATACCCAGTCGACCAGCAATGCCGGAGTCATAGGCTGAACCGGCGCGGTTGTCCACCAGGCGCAGACCATACAAGGTCGGTGTGCCGCACTGAATCGTCAGGTTCGGCGTGTGCTCGATCATCGCGGTAGGCCGCTCGGGGTGCAGGTCGGCCGAACTCACGGTGCCGAAGTGCAGCGTGCTGACACTCAGGATGGGCGTGCAAGCGCTGGGAACGAGCGTTCCGGTGACTTGAATATCCACAGTGGAAGCGCAGAAAGCAGGCGTGGTGAAGCCGAGCGCCAGCATGGCGGTCAGCGTCCGAAAGCCAGGATGCATGATGTTGTCCCTCACTGTCCGATGAGCTGACCGGCACGGGAAACCGGTCACGCTCTTCAGGCTGAAGGGGAAGTTTCCCCTTTGAAAGAGGAAATTTCTGAAGAAAGGTAAATCTGTTCCTACGAAAGATCTTGGTACAGGTAGATCTGACTGCACCTAGTTCTTCCTTCACGTAGTTCTTCCTACAAGTAGAACAACTCAAGGGTAGCGGCACCGGCCAAGGGCACTTCAGCGTCCAACGTCAAACTGTCGGTCGGCGCGATGGTCAGGTAGGACACCAGGGTCAGCACTGCGTCCTTTGCCGGCATGGGTCCGCCGCCATCGTTTTTTCGGCTGGCCAGACCAATGAGCTGACCATCGTTGCGCAAGCTGCGCGCACGGCGTTCGGCGGCAGACCAGGCATTGCCCGTGGGGCTGCCTATCAGCAGCAGAAGCGGTTCGCCATCCAGGCTCGAGCCTTCAGGATCGATGCGTAGCCTGTAGGAGCCGATTTTCTCGTTCTTGCTGGTCAAGCCCAGCCCGAAACGGCTGCCGTCGATGTTTTCCAGGACTGAATCGGCGCGATTGTCCACCGCACGAAGCGCGTAAGCGGTAGCGGCTTCGCAATTTATGTTCAACGTTGAGGTACGGGCACGATCGAGCAGGACGGTGGGCGCTGAAGCAAGCAGGTCGCGGGTATACAGCCGCCCATGATCGAAAAGCGCGTTGCTCAGGGTAGGTGTGCAGCCACCCGGCACGATCGAACCGGTGACGGTAATGTCCACCGACGGCGCGGCGACGGCCGTGGCGATGGAGGTGAGCAGCGTGGCAAGCAGGGTAATGCGGGTAACGGCGTTCATGTCGTTGTCTCAGGCTATGCGCTCGCGTGAAGGAGGTGGCGCGTGCGGCATGGTGATAGCCACGCGCGGGTCAAGACATGAGAGATCGGCCACTGCACCCGACGAAGGTGCGCGCAGCGGTGTAGGTCCTGGGACGCGAAAGCGCCGCCAGCAGGGGTGCGGTGTTGGCCCATGCGTTTTTGCTTTACCATATCGCCCCTTTGCCGCCCCTGCTTTTGGAGTTTTCATGACGGCCGCCGCCGACCTTTCGCCCACGCTGCAGCTTGCCTGCGACCTGATCCGCCGCCCTTCGGTCACGCCTCTGGACGCCGATTGCCAAAAGCTGATGATGCAACGCCTGGGGCAGGCTGGCTTCGCGCTGGAGCCGATGCGCATCGAAGAGGTGGATAACTTCTGGGCCACCCACGGTACCCAGGACGGTCCGGTGCTGTGCTTCGCCGGGCATACCGACGTGGTGCCCACCGGCCCCACCCAGGCCTGGCAGATCGCCCCATTCGAGGCGGTGATCGACGAGCAGGGCATGCTCCACGGGCGCGGCGCGGCCGACATGAAGGGCAGCCTGGCGGCCATGCTGGTGGCCGCCGAGCGCTTCGTCGGCGACCATCCCAACCACAGGGGCTCGGTGGCCTTCCTGATCACCAGCGACGAAGAAGGCCCGGCCCATCACGGCACCAAAGCGGTGGTCGAGCGCCTGGCTGCACGCAACGAGCGCCTGGACTGGTGCATCGTCGGCGAGCCGTCGAGCACCACCCTGGTCGGCGACGTAGTCAAGAACGGCCGACGCGGCTCGCTCGGTGCGACTCTGACCGTGCGCGGCGTGCAGGGCCATGTGGCGTATCCGCACCTGGCCCGCAACCCGATCCACCTGGTCGCCCCAGCCCTGGCCGAGCTCGCCGCCGAGCACTGGGACGACGGCAACGCCTTCTTCCCGCCAACCAGCTTCCAGGTGTCCAACCTAAACAGCGGCACGGGCGCCACCAACGTCATTCCCGGTGAACTGACGGCGGTGTTCAACTTCCGTTTCTCCACCGAGTCCACGGTCGAAGGCCTGCAGCAGCGCGTGGCCGCGATTCTCGACAAGCATGGCCTGGACTGGCACGTGGACTGGGCGCTGTCCGGCCTGCCGTTCCTGACCGAGCCCGGTGCGCTGCTGGACGCGGTGGCCGCGAGCATCAAGACCGTCACTGGGCGCGACACCCAGGCCTCCACCAGCGGCGGCACCTCCGACGGGCGCTTCATCGCCACCCTCGGCACCCAGGTGGTCGAGCTGGGCCCGGTCAACGCCACGATCCACCAGGTCAACGAACGCATCCTGGCCAGCGACCTCGATGTACTGACCGAAATCTACTACCAGACCCTCGTCGAGTTACTCGCCTGATGCTCACCTGCCCCCTCTGCACTGCCATGCTGGCCAACGCCGACAACGGCATGGTCTGCCCCAGCGGTCACCGTTTCGACCGCGCGCGCCAGGGCTACCTGAATCTGCTGCCGGTGCAGCACAAGAACAGCCGCGACCCCGGCGACAACCAGGCCATGGTCGAGGCTCGCCGGGACTTCCTCAACGAAGGCCACTATGCGCCGGTGGCCCAGCGCCTGGCCGAGCTTGCAGCCGAGCGCTGGCCTCGGCGCTGGCTGGACATCGGCTGTGGCGAGGGGTACTACACCGAACAGATCGTCCAGGCGCTGCCGCGCGCCGACGGGTATGCCCTGGATATCTCCCGCGAGGCGGTCAAACGCGCCTGCAAGCGAGCGCCGTCGGTGCATTGGCTGGTGGCCAGCATGGCGCGTGTACCGCTTGCCGATGCCAGCTGCCAGTTCCTGACCAGCGTCTTCAGCCCGCTGGACTGGGACGAAGCCAAGCGCCTGCTGGCGCCGGGGGGTGGGCTGATGCGTGTGGGACCCACCAGCGGCCACCTGATGGAGCTGCGCGAACAGCTGTATGACGAGGTGCGCGACTACGTCGACGACAAACACCTGTTGCAGGTGCCCGAGGGCATGCAGCATGCCCACCATGAAACCCTGACCTTCAAGCTCAAGCTGATCGACGCGCAATCGCGCGCCAACCTGCTGGCGATGACGCCGCATGGCTGGCGCGCCAGCGCCGAGCGACGGACCGCGGTGATCGAACAGCCGCGGCCGTTCGTGGTCACGGTATCCATGCGCTACGATTACTTTGTGCGTCAAGACTGAGCGAGCCTACCCATGCGCCAACCCGATATCGAGATTTACCTCAAGGACGCCGACGTCGATCACAAGGCCATCGCCGCATGGCTCGGCCAGGCCCTGGGCCCCTGCAGCGACTGGCAGCAGAAAGGCCAGACCTGGAAGTGCCAGGCGGGCGACGTGCCGGTCACCTGGCTGCCCAAAGCGGTCGGCAAGTGGAACAGCCTGTACCTGGAGAGCGACGCCACGCCGTGGGACGACGACGTGGCCTGCGCCCGTGCAGCTTTCAAGGCCCTGAATGTGGAGGTGCGCTGTGCGCCTGGCAGCTGGGTGGAAGAAGAAGGCGAAGAGAATGCCGACCGCTGGATCCGTATCAGCGACGATGGCGAAGAGGAAATCACCTGGCGTACCAGTTGATACACCGCAGCGCGACGGTTCGCGGCCAGTGGCCGCTCCTGCGGAACCATTCGGGACCGCTGCGGGCAGGCCATGCAAAACCCCTGCAGGAGCGGCCAGTGGCCGCGAAAGAGCCCGTAGCCGCGCGAAGATATTCGCCGACACCCCGCATCCCTTACGTCGGCAAAAGCCGGTAAAATAGCGTTTTCCCCCCAAGCCCTGGCCTATGACCCGCTCACCTCTGCACCGCCTCGTGTTCGGCACCTTGCGCCGCTTGTTGTACCTGTGGGTTCGGTCTGAAACCATCAACCAGTCCTCGTTCACCTTGAACCTGGATCGCAGCAGGCCCGTGCTGTACGCCTTGCAATCGCCTTCGCTGGCCGACCTTGCCGTGGTCGACCGCGAATGCAGCAAAGCCGGCCTGCCACGCCCGGTGCTGCCCGTGGCCATCGGCGATCTCATGGAGCCCACGGCGGTGTTCTACCTGACCCCGGACCCTGACTGGCTGGGCCGGCAAGACAAGCGCGGCGCCCCGCCCACCCTGGCGCGGCTGGTCACGGCACTGGCACAGAACGCCGGCGAAGATGCGCAGATCATTCCGGTAAGCGTGTTCTGGGGCCAGTCGCCAGCGAGCGAATCCAGCCCCTGGAAGCTGCTGTTCGCCGACAGCTGGGCGGTTACCGGGCGCTTGCGCAAGCTGGTCAGCATTCTGATCCTGGGACGCAAGACCCGCGTACAGTTTTCCGAGCCAATCCACCTGGCCGAGCTGGTGCAGCAGAACAAGGGTCACGAGCGAACGGTGCGCATGGCCCAGCGCATCCTGCGTGTGCATTTTCGCAACCTGAAGACGGCAGTCATCGGCCCCGACATTTCCCACCGCCGCCATCTGGTCAAGGGTCTGGTGCGCGACCCACTGGTGCGCCAGGCCATTGCCGAAGAAGCCGAACGCGAGCACATCACCCTGGAAAAGGCCGAGGCCCGAGCGTTGCACTACGGCAACGAAATCGCCTCGGACTACACCTACACCGCCATCCGCTTCATGGAAGTGGTGCTCAGCTGGTTCTGGAACAAGATCTACGACGGCATCAAGGTCAACAACATCGACGGTGTGAAGGACGTTGCCCGTGGCAACGAGATCATCTATGTGCCATGCCATCGCAGCCACATCGACTACCTGCTGCTGTCTTACCTGCTGTTCAAGAACGGCCTGACGCCACCCCATGTTGCTGCCGGCATCAACCTCAACATGCCTGTGATCGGCAGCCTGCTGCGCCGAGGCGGGGCGTTTTTCATGCGCCGCACTTTCAAGGGCAATCCGCTGTACAGCGCCGTGTTCAACGAATACCTGCACACCCTGTTCACCAAGGGTTTTCCGGTGGAGTACTTCGTCGAAGGCGGGCGCTCGCGCACCGGACGCATGCTGCAACCCAAGACAGGCATGCTGGCCATCACCCTGCGCAGCTATCTGCGCTCCTCGCGTACGCCCATCGTCTTCGTACCGGTGTACATCGGCTACGAACGGGTGCTGGAAGGCCGTACCTACCTGGGCGAGCTGCGCGGCGCGGCGAAGAAGAAAGAGTCGATTCTGGACGTCTTCAAGGTCATCGGCGCACTCAAACAGCGCTTTGGCCAAGTGGCGGTCAACTTCGGCGAGCCGATCAAGCTGCAGGCTTTTCTCGATGAGCAGCAGCCTGGCTGGCGCGAGCAAGACCTGGCGCCGCAGTTCAAGCCCGACTGGCTGAACGAAACCACGCACCGCCTGAGTATCCGCGTGGCTCGCCACATGAACGAGGCCGCAGCCATCAACCCGGTAAACCTGGTGGCACTGGCGCTGCTGTCGACCAGCAAGCTGGCCCTGGACGAACGGGCAATGGAACGGGTACTCGACCTGTACCTGACCCTGCTGCGCCAGGTGCCCTACTCGCCTCATACCACCGTTCCCACTGGCGATGCCCGCAGCCTGATCGCTCATGTCCAGGGCATGCAGCTGCTGTCCGAACAGAGCGATGCCCTGGGCAAAATCCTGTATCTGGACGAACAGCACGCGGTGCTGATGACCTATTACCGCAATAACGTGTTGCACATCTTCGCCCTGCCCGCGCTGCTTGCCAGCTTCTTCCAGAGCACTTCGCGCATGACCCGCGAGCAGATCCTGCGCTACGCCCATGCGCTGTACCCCTATCTGCAGGCCGAACTGTTCATCCGCTGGAACGCCGGGCAGCTCGACGAGGTGATTGACCAGTGGCTGCAAGCGCTGGTCGAACAAGGCCTGCTGCGCCTGGAAAACGGTGTGTACCTGCGCCCCGCGCCGAGTTCGCGGCAATTCGTGCTGCTGACCTTGTTGTCGCGTGCCATCGCGCAGACCCTGCAGCGTTTCTACATGGCCATCGCCCTGTTGCTCAATGCCGGGCAGAACACCCTCAGCGCCGAAGAACTGGAAAACCTGTGCACCACCATGGCCCAGCGCCTGTCGATCCTGCATGGCCTGAACGCCCCGGAGTTCTTCGACAAGAGCCTGTTCCGTCACTTCATTCAGACCCTTCTCGATCAAGGGGTACTGCGCCGCGATGCCCAAGGCAAGTTGAGCCACCACCCCATGCTCGATGAGCTGGCCGAAGGCGCTGCCAAACGGGTATTGCCCGCTGAAATACGCCTGTCGATCCGTCAGGTTGCGCTGCACCGCAGCGATGAGGCCGCCGATGGGCTGTGATCGACGACGGTCTTTGCCTATGCTTTTGCCTGACGGCCGAATTTGTAAATGGAGATAACCATGAAGCGCCTTTCACTGATCGTACTCAGCGCCCTCATCGGCGCCTGCAGCAGCATGCAGCCCGCACCCAAGGCCACGCTTGAGGGGGAGGCGTTCTATCTGCAGCGCATCGCCTTGCCGCCTTCGGCCGTATTGACCGTGAGCCTGCAGGACGTGTCCCTGGCTGACGCCCCTGCGGTGGCCCTGGCCCGGCAGAGTGGCCCGATCACTGGCCAGGTGCCGCTGCCGTTCAAACTTGAATACGACCCGGCCCAGGTCAAGCCGGGGCATCGCTATTCGGTGAGTGCCCGCGTTGAAGCCGACGGGCACCTGCTGTTCGTCAGCACCCAGCATCACGGCGTGACGCTGGATGGCAAGGATGAGCAGCCGCTGCGTATCCGCATGGATGCCGCTTCGCGGTAGCCAGGGCTGCGGCGGTGTTCAGAACCGATAGACGCTGCTCAATACCGCCGCACGACCATCACCGAACTCCACGGCCGAAGAACGGGTATCGCTGCCGATGACCGTGCGCACCCGCTCGACGTACTTCGTGTCGGTCAGGTTGCTCAGGTTCAGCTGCAGCTCGAGGTTGTCGGATGCCCGGTAGCCCAGCATCGCGTCGTGTACCCAGTAGGCATCGAGCTTGATTTGATCCTGGGACGTCAGGTTGCGTTTGCCGACGTGGCGGATGCCGTAGGCCAGGGTAATGTCGCTGGGAAGCTGGTAGGCGGTCCATAGATTGAAAGATCGGGGCGCCGTGTTTTTCAGTGCCTGACCTACGCGTTCGGGATTGGCCACCGACTTCAGTGTCTCGCTGCTTTGCAGGGTGTAGTTGGCGAACACGTGCCACCTCTCGCTCAATGCGCCCGTGGCTGCCAATTCCAACCCCTGCACGCGCTGCTTGCCGGCAAGCAGGTTGCTGCCATCGCTCAGACGTTCGCGCACGTTGTCCTTGACCACCCGGAACAGCGCGCCCTCCAGCTGCAGCCGCTCATCGAGCAACTGCCACTTGGTACCCAGTTCCCAGGTCTTGCCCTTCTCGGGTTCCAGGCTCTGGGTGCTGTCGGAAAGACCACCGCCGTAGGTCAGCAGGTTCTCGGCCGAAGGGTTGAACGAGGTGCCGTAGGCGACGTAGAAGCGACCGTGCTCGGTGGGCTTGTAGACCAGGCCGGCGCGTTGGCTGAACACGCCATCGGTTGAGCCGGCCTGGGTCCGAACGCCGCTGGCCGAGCGATTGCTGGCCTGGGCCCGCATGTGGTCGTAGCGCAGGCCCAGGCTGAGGTCCCACTGCTCGTCCAGGGCCAGGGTATCGAACACGTACAGGGCGCGATCTTCCATGCTGTTGTGCGCCACGCTGGTAGGCGACTTGACCTTCGGCCCGCTCCAGTAACCCGGCGGGTTGGCCAGATCGTAGCCGTTGGCTGGGTAGAAGGACTCCACGGCATAGCCCGAGGCCTTGCGGTCGTAGGTTTCGCGCGACAGTTCCGCGCCGACCACCAGGGTATGGCCCAGGCCGAAGGTATCGAAGTGACCGGTCAGGCTGGTCTGGTTCATCGCCAGGCGGGTCTGCACGTCGCGCCGATAGGCTTGAGGCCCTGCCGGCAGGTAGCGTAGCGCCGGAAGCTTGGCCAGCCTGACATGGGAAGCGGACACGGTGGCATCGCGGTCAACCTGGCTGAGTCGGGCAAGGTTCTGCACGCTCCAGTCCGGGTTCAGGTCGTGCTCGTACTTGACCGTCAGGCTGTCGGTGTCGGTGCGGTCCTGGTCCAGGTTGCGCCAGCCATAATAGTGACTGGTCTTGACGCCCGGCAAGCGCTTGCCATCGCGTGCAGGCACGCCGTAGTCGGGCAGGTTGTCATCGCTCTGGTGGAAATAGCTGAGGGTCAGGCGCGTGTCGCTGCCGTGCCCGAACATCAGCGACGGCGCCAGGCCCCAGCGCTGCTGTTCGATGCGATCGCGCCCCGGCACGTGGTTCTCGTGAGCCATCAGATTGAGACGAAACAGGGTGCCGTCGCCCAGGTCGTGCAGCTGCTGATTGGTGTCCAGGGTCAGGCGCCGATAGCGATCGGTACCAACGCCGGCGCCCAGCTCGGTGAAGCTGTCGGCAACCGGCAGCTTGGTGATCAGGTTGATGGAGCCGCCGGTGGCGCTCGCGCCACCGAACACCGAACTGGGCCCCTTGATGACCTCGACCTGCTCCAGGTTGAACAGGTCGCTGCGACTGGTCTGCGCAGAGTCGCGCAGGCCGTCGATCTGCAGGTTGGCATTGGCGCTGAAACCGCGGATGTTGATGCTGTCTCCCGACCCGCCGCCGCCCTCGCCCGCATTGAAGGAGATGCCGGAGACGTTGGACAGTGCCCGGCGCAGGCTCAGGGCATTCTGCTCGCGCATGATCTGGCGCGGGACAACGGTAACCGTTTGCGGCACGTCGAGCAGTGGCACGGCGTACTTGGCGGAAGCCGAACGCTCGACCTGGTAGGGTGGCGCGGCCTGCTTGCCGATCACGCTCAGCTTGTCGAGCACCAGCGATTCGGGCCCTTCGTGGGCATTGGCACCTGCGGCGCAACCGATCAACGCCAGGCCCAGCGCCGAACGGCGGGGCAATGTGCAAACTCCTGTAGAACGGTACATGTATACAGCCTCACTACAAATGAGACTTGATTCTATTTGAGCGCGCCGCGCTATAACCGGTTGGGAAAAAATCAGGACCGATCCTACGTACCCCCGGGCGCCGGGGGTCGTCCTGGCCTACAACCTGCGTCCATTCATCACGTCGGTTTCAGGGCTTTCTTCGGGTAGATATCGTAGCGGCTGGATTTGCCTTCAAGCGCATGGCTGGGTTTGCAGCCCTCGATGCAGGGCGCCTTGCGCGGTCGCTTGACCACTACCCGGTGGCTGGCCAGGGCCAGGGCGGCGGCCAGCAGGGCCGGCGCGTCCATGTCATCGCCCACCAGCGGCCGGAACAGGCGCATTTCCTTCTTCACCAACGCACTTTTTTCGCGATGGGGAAACATCGGATCCAGGTAGATCACCTGGGGCGCTTCGCCCTGCCACTGCTGCATGACCTCGATCGAGTTGCCCTGAAGCAAATGCATGCGTGCAACGATGGCGCCTACCTCCAGGTCACCCTGGGCACGGGCCAGTCCGTCCTCGAGCAGCGCGGCGATGATCGGCTGTCGCTCCACCAGGCTCATTTCGCAGCCCAGGCTGGCCAGCACGAACGCGTCCTTGCCCAGGCCGGCCGTGGCATCCAGTACCCGCGGGCGCACGCCCGGCTGCACGCCTACGGCCTTGGCGATCATCTGACCGCTGCCACCGCCGTACAGTCGTCGGTGAGCGACGGCGCCCTCGACGAAATCCACACGCACGGGCCCCGGCGCGTCCGCGCCCAGTTGTTGCAACTGCAGGCCGGTTTCGCCGACCTGCAGCACGAAATCGGCGTCGGGCAACTGGCGAGGCAGATGCAGGCGTTGCGCCCATCGTTCGGCTTGCGGTTCGCAGGCGTCGTTCTGCGCCTGAACCTGGATGCGACCACCGACTTGCTGCTCCACTGAAGATTCCTGTATCGAAAGGCTAAAAGATCGGCGCACGCCGCCGATAAGAACTTTGCCAGGCATTTTGCCAGAGCCCAAGCGTGCCGAGTGCCATGTCCGTCATCAATTCCACAGCGCCAGGTTACATTTCGCCCATCGGCGACTTCAGCCAGCACAACATCCAGACCCTGGGTGCTGCAAGTGCGCTGTGGCAGGACTTCTTTGCCCAGGCATTGACCGAGCACTGCGACGGACAGCTGCCCGGGCAGGCTCGTGCAGCGGCAGACAATACAGCGGCGGCCGAGCCCAGCGCCGGCAGCGAGATCCTGGCGCACATTCTTCTGCAGCGCCTGTGCGATGTTCGCGACACCGAAGTGAAGCCTCCCGAGCCGTTGTTTCTGCCAAAGGCCGAACTGGAGCTGACGTTGCTGGACAAACCCTCGGCGCCGCTGCCCGAGCAGGACGTGCTGGCCCAACAGGCGCAGTTGGCGTTCGACAGCCGCTGGGTTCGTCCACTGGTGCTGAACCAGGGTGGCCAGAGCACGCAACCTGCCCCCGCGCCTCTGCCTCGGGCAATGCGCCTGCCGATTGCCGAGCTCGACTGGCAGTTGGCGCAGACGCCGGTACCGCTGGCGCAGGAAACTATCAGTGAGCAATGCCATGCGTTGGACCTGGACCTGAGCTGGATGCGCCCCGCCGTGTTGAACAACATCCGTCTGGCTGCCTGAGCGCCGATCGCATCCATCCAGATACCTCGCGTGCACCGCCGACGCGGCTCGCGCCGCTGCTACAGAGGCCCGCACCGGCAGCCATATGGCAGCGGCGCAAGCCGCGTCCGGCGTTCAGCCAGCCCAGGCCCTGTAGCAGCCGCGCAAGCCGCGTCCGGCGTTCAGCCAGCCAATGCCCTGTAGCAGCGGCGCAAGCCGCGTCCGGCGTTCAGCCAGCCCATGCCCTGTAGCAGCGGCGCAAGCCGCGTCCGGCGTTCAGCCAACACAGGCCCTGTAGCAGCGGCGCAAGCCGCGTCCGGGTCCACCGCGGTGGCCGGAAATGAATCAGCGACACACGCTCCAGCGGCCCATGTCGAGGTGAAAATGGTTGCGGTGGGCGGCGTTGTACTCGGGGCCCAGCACGGTATTGAAATGCTTGCAGGCGCCGTCGCGTACCTGCCGCAGGAAGCGCGCGTTGGCGCTGTCGCCAGGCCAATCCTTGAGCACGTTGATACGACGTCCGTCGGCCAGACGAAACCCGGCGATGTCCAGCGCGTTGGCGCTGGCATGCTGGCTCAGACGTCCTTCACTGCGACCATAGACATTGCGGCAGGCAAAACTGCCCAGGTGATCCACCTGCGTTACTGCCTGACCGAACGTCGCCTGCGCTGCCGGCTGCAGGGCCTGGCGCTCGAACATGGCGAACGCCACCACCACTGGGCAGGTGGCGAGGAAACTGCTGCTCAACCTGACCTCGCTGCCCTGCACGCGCAACACGTTCACCAACGGGCACTTGGCATCGGCCGGGCTGTCGGCCTGAACGCTATAGCGCACGGTGGAAGTTGCCAGAGCCTGCACACACAGCTGTGGATCATTCTGTAATTTGCCGAGCTTGTAGCGGGTAAGGAAATTCACCGGTTCGGCGATATCCAGCGGCGCCCAGGGATTCCAGCGATCGGGCACCTCGACCCAGCCTCGCCACACGGCAACGGGCGCGGCGGCCAGGAGCAGCAGAATGATCAGCAATCTCGGCACACAGGCTCCTGCTTGGCGTGGCTGAACGGTACCTGCGGAAAAACCGCGTCAGAGCAGGCCGAGTTGCGCCGTCTGTGGCTCCCGAGGCAGTTCCATTAAGGCCGGCAGGCCTGGCAAACGTTCCATCAAACGCTCGTGGAAACGCCGGGCCAGGGCGGGCGCGAGCAAGTTGTCGGCCGTGTGCAGGAAAATGTAGGGGGTGCGGCCCTCTTCGATCCAGGCGGCGATCTTCTCCACCCAGGGGGTCAGAAAAGGCTCATTCGCCTGCAGCTGCGGGTGGCCGATGAAACGCACCTGCGGGCTGTGGCTGAACGCCGCTGGGCGGGGTGGCACCCGCGGCTTCTTGGACTGGGCATGGAGCACGGCGGGCGCGTCGGAAACACAACTGAACAGCGCACGCGGATCCAGACAGATGCGTTCGACATTGCGTTCGCGCAGCAGATTGTTGAGCAGTCGTTCCTCGTCACCGCGAGCGAAGAATGCGCCGTGGCGTACCTCCACAGCGATGGGCCGCTGCAGCACGTCGATGAAGCCGATCAATTCCGGCAGCCGCCAGGGCGCGAACGATGCAGGCAGCTGCAACCACAAGGGCGCCACCCGATCGCCGAGCGGCGCGAGCAGCCGACAAAAATCCTCAGCCACTCCCAGTTGCTCGCGCAGATCGCCACCATGGCTGATGTCGCGCGGCAGTTTGGCCGTGAAGCGAAAATCGGACGGCATGCTTGCAGCCCAGCGTTCCACGGTATTGGGCGCCGGCCGTGCGTAGAACGTGGTGTTGCCTTCCACAGCGTTGAACTGCTGGGCATAGAGAGCCAGGAAATCCGGCGGACGCGCGTCTTGCGGATAGAAATCCCCGCGCCAGGCGTTTTCGCTCCACGACGGACAGCCGATGAAATAAGGCAGGCTGGGCACAGTCAGATATGCACATCCAGGCCCAGGACTTCATTGTCCCACTCGACGAAACCCTGGGTGCTCAGGTACATGCCCAGCGCGTCAGCCGCACGCCGGCTCATCGAGCGGGGAAAGATCATGTCCTGCTGGCGGGCCGGCACGCTGGTGCCACGCGCGCGGGAGCGCTGGGGCGTAGGTTGCGCAGGAACCTCGAACTCGCCTTCGATATCGTCGAGGGTTTCCTGCACCCGCGCCTTGTCCGCAAGCGGCTTGCGCTTGATTGGATAAGGCTGGGAGGAAACACCATCGATACGCATCAGGTTCACTCGATCGTCGAGACAAGCCGCCACAGTATCCTGCAGTGACCCAAGTAACCACTAGACCACAAATTGCGGCAAAGTTTTATCTTCATGGCAGATTATGCCGATGAAATGCGCACTACAGGGTTGAACGCCGACGAAGCGTACTACAACGGCGACTTCTTCGGTGTGGCAACGTTGTCACGCAGATAGACCGGCTGGGCGCCATCGGCGGGCAAGCCTTCGCCACGTGCCCAGGCAAACCGTGCAAGCTCGAGCAGGTCTTGCGCATGAGGCAGCAGATCGGCATCACGCCCTACGATGGGCACGGCGATCCGCTCGGCATAGGTCCAGCCGGTGCCTGCGCCGAACCATTCGCCAGAGGCCTGGGCCGGCAGCAGGGCACGTTCGGGAGCGAATACCCCCTCCTTACCCTGCAGGCGCATTTCTCCCGCGTGCTCCCGATAACAACCCCAGTACACCTCGTCCATGCGCGCGTCGATCGCGGCCGCTACCTGGCCGACGCCATGCTCGCGCCAGGCGCGCTGCGCCAGCAGGGCCAGGTTGGACACTGGCAACACGGGACGATCCAGACCGAACGCCAGGCCCTGGACCACCCCCACCGCGATGCGCACCCCGGTGAAAGCGCCCGGGCCGCGCCCGAAAGCGATCGCATCGACGGCCGTCAGCGCTACCCCCGCTTCGGCCAGCAAGGTCTTGATCATGGGCAGCAGCTTCTGCGCGTGAAGGCGCGGGATCACTTCATAGTGGCTCGACACCTTGCCATCGTGCAGCAACGCAACGGAACAGGCTTCAGTGGCAGTGTCCAGGGCCAGCAGGGTGGTCATCGAAAGGGTCCAAGCAAGGGGGAATAGGCGATTATAGACAACTACGGCCCGCAAGCGGGCCGTTCATGGCAAGGCAGTGGCCGACACCCAGTGTGTGGATGCCAGGCGTCTGGATGCCAGCACTCAGCTCAGTGCGGCAAGCACCTTGGCGGTGATGTCGGCGACCGAACCGACGCCTTCGACGTGGCTGCACTTGGGCTTGCCATGGGCAGCCGCCAGTTCGTTGTAGAAGGCCACCAAGGGCTTGGTCTGCGAGTGGTAGACCGAGAGGCGATGACGCACGGTTTCCTCGGTGTCGTCCTTGCGCTGCACCAACGCCTCACCGGTCACGTCATCCTTGCCCGCTTCGCGCGGTGGATTGTAGACGGTGTGATAGACCCGGCCCGATGCCTCATGGACCCGACGGCCGGCGATACGCTGAACGATCTCTTCGTCGTCGACGGCGATTTCCAGAACGTGATCGAGCTCCACACCATTGGTGACCAGCGCTTCGGCCTGCGGAATGGTGCGCGGGAAGCCATCGAAGAGGAAGCCGTTGGCACAGTCGGGCTGGGCAATGCGCTCCTTGACCAGGGCAATGATCAGGTCGTCGGACACCAGGCCACCGCTGTCCATGACGCTCTTGGCCAGCACGCCCAGTTCGCTACCGGCCTTGACGGCAGCACGGAGCATGTCGCCCGTGGAAATTTGCGGGATACCGAATTTTTCGGTGATGAATTTTGCCTGAGTACCTTTACCGGCCCCGGGAGCTCCCAGCAGAATCACGCGCATCGATGTGCTCCTCTCGATTTTTATAGATAGTCGTCGAATCTGCTTCCGCCGCGCTGACGGCAGAAGCCCTTCCCAAGAAAAATGATGGCCGCAAGATGGCCAAAGGCTGATCAAGATACACAGCGGGCACGGGGCACACAAGCCACCGAAAGTCGCAGGCACCTGCCCCCGAGGACGGCATCCTGCAGGGGTTGTACCGGGTATCACCGCCAATCGGTTGCACCCGAGCTGACAGCTGCCCGGCTGCACCGATCGACCACCAGTCTCAACCAGTATTGCGCAACCCGGCGGCGATGCCTGCCACGGTGACCAGCAGGGCCTGTTCCAGAGGGCTGTCCAGCGCCGCTTCGCGGGCGCGCGAGCGTTTCAGCAGTTCGGCCTGCAACTGATGCAACGGATCCAGGTAGGTGTTGCGCAGGCTGAAGAACTCCAGGGTCGTCGGGCTGTGCGCAAGCAGGTGAGTCTGCCCGGTCAGGCCCAGCACGGCCGCGCAACACTGCGACAATAGGTCGCGCAGTTGCGCGCCCAATGGCTGCAGCTCGGGTTCGACCAGCCGCACGTCATACAGCGCCGCAATCTCGGCATCGGCCTTGGCCAGCACCATCTCGAGCATGTCGATGCGCGTGCGGAAGAACGGCCAGTGGGCGCGCATCGAAGCCAGTTGTGCAGCCTGGCCACGCGCCAGCGCTGCGCCCAGGGCCGCCTCCCAGCCCAGCCAGGCGGGCAGCATCAGCCGCGTCTGGGTCCAGCCGAATATCCACGGAATGGCGCGCAGGCTTTCGATGCCGCCCTGCCGGCGCTTGGCCGGACGGCTGCCCAGTGGCAAACGACCGAGCTCCTGTTCGGGCGTGGCCTGGCGGAAGTACTCGACGAAGTGCGGGTTCTCGCGCACCACCTGCCGATAGGCCTTGACGCCCTGCTCCGCCAACTCGTCCATCACGGTGCGCCAGGCAGGCTCGGGCAGCGGCGGCGGCAGCACGGTGGCTTCCAGCACGGCGGCGACATACAGGTTGAGATTTTGCTCGGCGATGTCCGGCAGGCCGAACTTGAAGCGGATCATTTCGCCCTGCTCGGTGGTGCGGAAGCGCCCCGCCACCGAGCCTGGTGGCTGCGACAGAATGGCCGCATGGGCCGGACCGCCGCCGCGGCCGACGGTGCCGCCGCGACCATGGAACAGCAACAGCTCGACGCCGTGCGCCTGGCAAATGTTCACCAGGGTTTCCTGGGCCCGGTACTGCGCCCACGCGGCGGCGGTGGTCCCGGCATCCTTGGCCGAATCGGAGTAGCCGATCATCACCTCCTGCGGACCCTGCAGCGAGCGGCGGTAGTCGGGCAGCTGCAGCAGGCGCTCGAGCACCGGGCCGGCATTGTCGAGGTCGGCCAGGGTTTCGAACAGCGGCACCACGCGCATTGATCGACGCAGCCCGGACTCCTTGAGCAGAAGCTGCACCGCCAGCACGTCAGAGGCGGCGCCCGCCATGGAGATCACGTAGGAGCCCAGCGACGCAGCCGGCGCGGCCGCTACCTCGCGGCAGGTAGCCAGCACTTCGGCGGTGTCTTCGCTGGGTTCGAAGCAGGTCGGCAGCAACGGCCGGCGATTGGCGAGCTCGCGCACGAGGAATTCGACCCGCGCCTCTTCGTCCCAGTCGGCATAGCGACCCAACCCCAGGTACTCGGTGATCTCGCTCAACGCTGCGCGATGGCGGGTCGAATCCTGACGCACGTCCAGGCGCACCAGGAACAGGCCGAAGGTCACGGCGCGGCGCAGGCAGTCCAGCAGCGGTCCATCGGCGATCACGCCCATGCCGCAGGCGTGCAGTGAATCGAAGCACAACTGCAACGGCTCGATCAGCTCGCGATTGTCCTGCAGCACCTGGTCATCGCCGGGCTGATCGCCCGGCAGCGAGGCATGGGCCCAGTTGCGCGTGGCCCGCAGGCGTTCGCGCAGTTGCTTGAGCACGGCGCGATAGGGTTCGCGGCTGTCGGGCGCCTGGGCCATGAGCGGCGCACTGGCCTGCTGCATGGACAGATCGGCGGCCAGTTGATCGACATCGCGCAGAAACAGATCCGCCGCCATCCAGCGCGCCAGCAGCAGCACTTCGCGAGTAACCTTGGCTGTCACGTTCGGATTGCCGTCGCGGTCGCCGCCCATCCACGAAGCGAAGCGTATGGGTGCAGCGCCCAACGGCAGGCGTTGGCCGGTGGCGGCCTGCAATGCCGCGTCGACCTTGCGCAGGTGGTTGGGCACCGCTTGCCACAGCGAATTTTCGATGACCGCGAAGCCCCACTTGGCCTCATCCACAGGCGTGGGTCGGGTACGACGGATTTCCTCGGTGTGCCAGGCCTCGGCGATCAACCGCTGCAGGCGCTCGCGCACCGCGTTGCGCTCGGCGGTGGTGAGATCGCGGTGGTCATGCAAGGCCAACTGCGCAGCGATGGCGTCGTATTTCTGGATCAGCGTGCGGCGAGCCACTTCGGTGGGGTGCGCGGTCAACACCAGCTCGATATCCAGCGCCAGCAACTGCTGCGCCAAGGCTTCAGGGCTGTGCCCGGCGTTTTTCAACCGCCCCAGCAGCTCGCCCAGGGCAAGGTTTTCGAAAGGTTCGGGCTGGCCCTCGTCGCGACGGCGGATCAGTTGGTATTGCTCGCAGATATTGGCCAGGTTGAGGAATTGATTGAAGGCGCGGGCCACGGGCAGCAGCTCTTGCTCACCGAGGTCGTCCAGGCTGGAGCGCAGTTCGGCGCTGACCGCATCACCGGACGGATCAGCCCGACGGTCCGCCTTGGCGCCACGCCGTATGCGCTCGATCTTTTCCAGAAAGGCGTCGCCGTACTGCTCGCGGATGGTATTGCCCAGCAATTCACCCAGCAGGTGCACGTCTTCGCGCAGGCGCAGATCGATATCGGACATCGGCATTTTCTCCATTGCTTGGAAACGGTGTGCCCTTCCAGCCCGCGCGGCGCGACCGGTGATTCGGTCGCCATGGCCACTGAACAAGCACGGGAAAAATGGCTCTACAAACTACTGGTACGCAACAACTACTGCCATGCAACGACGGCTGTACAGTAAAGAGTGCCCCAGCCGAGCCGAGGCTGACAAGCGTGCTGGACGGGGCGTGAACAACCTGGGCAAGAGGTATTTATGAAGATTCATGAACTGGCCGAGCATTGGGAACAGAACGCCAAGGGCCGACTGACCGACACGGGTATCAACATACATCTGGACATGGAGTCGGCCGCACGCCTGGCGGCCCTGACCCAGATGTACCCCAAGCATCACGCTCAGGAACTGCTGGGCGAACTGATCGGTGCGGCACTCGAAGAACTCGAAGGCAGCTTTCCCTACGTCAAGGGGACCAAGGTCATCGCTACCGACGAAGAAGGCGACCCGATGTACGAAGACATCGGCGCGACGCCGCGTTTCCTGGCGCTGTCGCGTGAACACCTTGGGCGCTTGAAACACAATGCGGATGACACTCCAGACTGAACATGGACTATTAACTTTAAGAATATTCCTACACCCATAACGCGCCGGGTCAAATGGTCAGAAAAAAAACCAGGCCTCCACGTATAAAACCATATAAATCAATAGGATAGTGTTCCATAGCGATTGTAGACTCGAAAAAAAGAGCCAGGTAATGGCCACCGATCCGTCCGCAGCGCATCCCAGCGACAGGCCCACTCCGGCGCGTCGCGGATAGCGGACGAAGCAATCAATCGCTGTCCAATGGAGCACTATCGCGTGAATACATCCAGCGTAAGGTCGTCTTTCGGCCCGTTGAAAACAGCCCTTGTATGCCTTGCTGCCGGTGTCGTGCTGACAGGCTGTGCCAGCAACGCACCGGTCGAGCAATATGCGCTGAGCCGGTCGGCCGTCAATGCGGCGGTGAGCGCCGGTGGCACCGAGTTCGCCGCCATCGAAATGAAGTCCGCCCAGGACAAACTCAAGAACGCTGAAATCGCCCTGCACCGCAAGCACCACGATGAAGCCCGGCGCCTCGCCGAGCAGGCTGAGTGGGATGCCCGTGTGGCCGAGCGCAAGGCTCAGGCCGCCAAGGCTCGCCGCGCCGTCGACGATGCCCGCCAGGGCGTTCAGGACCTGCGCGAGGAAGGCCTGCGCGCTGCTTCTTGAGCCTGGCCTTCGCGTTCTTCTATCAAGATTCAGGAAAATACCGTGAACAACACATTCAAGTTCCCCGCCCTGTCGGCGCTGGTCGTACTGCTGGCTGCCTGCTCCAAGACCCCCAACCCGCAACTGGTGCAGGCCCAGGCCAACTTCGCCGGCCTGCAGGGCAACCCCAAGTCGGTACAGTTGGCCGCCCTGGAGACCAAGGACGCCGCCGACTGGCTGGAGCGCGCCGAAGCGGCCGCTCGCGCCAACGAGGCCGATGAGCACGTGGGTCATCTGGCCTACCTGAGCAATCAGCGTGTCGAAGTTGCCAAGCACACCATCGAACTGCGCACGGCCGAGCACGCGATCCAGGGTGTTGCCGCGCTGCGTGCGCAGGCCCGCCTGGAAGCTCGCGATGCGCAGATCAAGAAACTGCAGGAAAGCCTCAATGCCAAGCAGCCCGCAGCCGAAGTGATGGCCGTGGCACAGACCGAGCGCGGCAGCCTGGTGACCTTCGGCGACGTACTGTTCGAAGTGGGCCATGCCGAGCTGCGCGCCAATGCCTACGACAACATAGGCCGCCTGGCGCAGTTCCTGCGCGACAATCCGGACCGCAAGGTCATCGTCGAAGGGCATACCGACAGCACGGGTTCGGCTTCCTTCAACCAGGCCCTATCACAGCGACGCGCCAATGCCGTCATGGTGCAGCTGGTGCGTACGGGCGTGGGTGCCGAACGTATCGTGGCTCAGGGGCTGGGTATGGCCTACCCGGTTGCCAGCAACGGCGACGCCTCGGGTCGGACACAGAATCGCCGGGTAGAGGTGACCATTTCCAACGACAACCAGCCGGTCAGGAGCCGCGCTTCGCTGCATTGATCCACGATGCCTCGAAAAGCCCGGCCTGCGCGCCGGGTTTTTCATGCCCGGGCGTTTCATCGCGACGAATGCGCGGTCGGTTCGCGAGCACCTTGGCCTTAAGTATGGTTCTGCGCGGTCGATAATCTAGGTGCCCTTCCCCTACCCGAGGCCTGCCACATGTTTTCTTTCAAACGCATGAAAAACGAAATGGCCGCCTTGCGTGAGGAAGTGGCAATGGTCAGGCAGATCCGTCAGGGCCTGGACGAAGAAACCATCCACCTGAGGCTCGACCCTCGCGGGTGCATTCTCGGCGTGAATGCCAACTTCGAGGAAGTGCTGCAATACCGCAATGACGAGCTGGCGGGCAAACCGCTGGAAAGCCTCGTTGCCGAACAGGTGCGCAGCGACCCGCACTATGCGCGGGTGCGGACCGCGATCCGGCAGGGCGAACATTTCTGTGGCGCCTGGCGGCTGTTGCGCAAGGACGGCGGCGAAACCTGGCTGCGCGTCATCATGCACCCTGTACGCGCCACCGACGGCACGTTGCTCAAGTTCTCCTGCTACGCAAGCGACCTGACCAATACCATCGAAACCTCTCGCGCCCACGAGAACTTCATCCAGGCACTGTTGCGCTCTACTGCGGTGATCGAGTTCGACCTCGGCGGGCACGTGCTCACCGCCAACGACCTGTTTCTGCAGGCGATGGGCTATCGCCTGGAGCAGGTAAAGGGCAAGCACCACCGGCTGTTCTGCAGCAGCGACATCGCCGACTCCAGCGAATACCAGGCGTTCTGGGATCGGCTGCGCCGGGGGGAGTTCGTTGCCCAGCGCTTCAAACGCATCGACAGCAAGGGCCGGGATGTGTGGCTCGAAGCGTCCTACAACCCGGTCCGCGATGGCAATGGCAAAGTCTACAAGGTGGTGAAGGTCGCTACCGTCATTACCGAGATGGTAGAGCGTGAAATAGCCATCGCCGAAGCCGCCACGGTGGCGTACGACACGTCGGTGCGCACGGATGAAACTGCACTGCGCGGGGCGCAAGTCGTGCGTGAGACGGTCGAAGTGATGAAAGATCTGGCTCATCATATGCAAAGCGCCGCCGAAGGCATCGAGGCGCTGGACGAGCAGAGCCAGGTCATTTCCAACATCATCAAGACGATCAGCGGAATCGCCGCGCAAACCAATCTACTGGCGCTGAACGCCGCTATCGAAGCTGCGCGAGCCGGTGAACAGGGTCGCGGTTTTGCAGTCGTCGCCGATGAAGTCCGGCAGCTGGCATCGCGCACGACCCAAGCCACTGCAGAGATCGAGAGCGTGGTGCAGCAGAACCAGAAACTGGCCACCGGTGCAGTAGCCACCATCGGCGCCGGCAAACACAAAGCCGAGTCTGGCCTGCAACTGGCGAACCAGGCAGGCACGGTCATCACCGAAATTCAGGACGGTGCGAAGCGCGTGCTAGGCGCGGTCGAGAGCTTTGCTACCCAGCTGGGCGCCGAGTCCTAGTCGAGTTCCAGGCAGCTGTGTACACGGTATGTAGTCGACATCCGTATCACGGGCTTTTTCATGGCGCCAAACCCACGGCGTCAGAAAAAAACCGCCCATTCGGACAAATTTCTGAACTATTCAAAATTCTCTTGTGTCCCAACGTTTAACCATTACAGCCAGCGGCGTCAGTGAGTCGCCGGGCTTGACCCAGGCGCGCGAAACGTTCGACTGTCATGGATTTTGATGTTTTTCAGGAGCTATCCAATGGAGTTGAAAGCCATGAATACCCGTACTGCCAAAACCTCGTCCAACCCTCTGCGCGGGCTGAAACTGGCTGCCCTGGCACTGGGTACCACCTTCGTCCTGGCTGGCTGCGCCGGCAAGCCACCGACCGAACAGTACGCTGTGACCGAGTCGGCTGTGAACAGCGCCGTTAGCGCTGGCGGTACCGAATACGCTGCCGTCGAAATGAAAGCGGCGCAGGACAAGTTCAAGCAGGCGGAAATCGCCATGCATGACAAGAACTACGAGAAAGCCAAGATGCTGGCCGAACAGGCCGAGTGGGACGCACGTCTGGCCGAGCGCAAGGCCCAGGCCGGCAAAGCCGCCAAGGCCCTGCAAGACTCCAAGCAGGGTGTACAGGACCTGCGTGACGAAGCCGGCCGCAGCGTTCAGTAAGCTGCCCATCGCGACTTGAACTCGAATAAAGGATGAAGATTATGCGTAAACAATTGATGGTTCCTGCTCTGTTGGCTCTCAGCGTTGGCCTGGCAGCTTGCTCCACTCCGCCGAACCCTAACCTGGAACAGGCGCGGACCAATTTCTCGTCCCTGCAGACCAACCCCAAGTCGGTACAACTGGCGGCCCTGGAAACCAAGGACGCGTCGGAGTGGCTGGACAAGGCTGACAAAGCCTTCCGCGACGACGCCGACGCGAAGAAAGTCGATCAACTGGCCTACCTGACCAACCAGCGCGTTGAAGTGGCCAAGCAGACCATCGCCCTGCGCAGCGCCGAGGAAAACCTCAAAGGCGCAGCTGCCCAGCGCGCTCAGGCTCGCCTGGATGCCCGCGACGCTCAGATCAAGAAGCTTCAGGAAAGCCTGAACGCCAAGCAGACTGACCGCGGCACCCTGGTGACCTTTGGTGACGTGCTGTTCGACCTGAACAAGGCCGAGCTGAAATCGTCCGCGTTCGTCAACGTGGCCAAGCTGGCCCAGTTCCTTCAGGAAAACCCCGATCGCAAGGTCATCGTCGAAGGCTACACCGACAGCACCGGTTCGGCTGCCTACAACCAGAGCCTGTCCGAGCGTCGCGCTACTTCGGTAATGGCCGCACTGGTCCGCGCTGGCGTCGAGCCTTCGCGCGTCGTCGCTCAGGGCTATGGCAAGGAATACCCGGTTGCCGACAACACCAGCAACTCGGGCCGCGCCCAGAACCGTCGCGTGGAAGTGACCATTTCCAACGACAACCAGCCAGTGGCTCCACGCTCGTCGATGCGTTGATCCTCGCGCTGTAATCGAACGCCCCGGTGAGTGCTCACCGGGGCGTTTTCATTTGTCCGCAGCGGGCGCTGGGTAGTTGGGAATCTCGCCCAGACGGCGCAGGCCATTGAAATGCTGCGGGTCATCCAGGTAGCGCAGCATGACCTGGCGCCAGGTAGGGTCGGCGAACGTCTGCACGTGTCCCCCGCGGGTCAGTTGCAGGACTCGCGGCAGCGGTGCCTGCTGGTACAGCGCGATACCGTTGGCCAATGGCACGATAGGGTCGTCCATGCTCTGGAAGAGCAGCGCCGGTGTGCCCTCGAGCTGGGCGATGGAGCGGATCGCACTGTCGCTGTCGGGCACCAGCCAGGACAGCGGCACCTGCAGTGGCCAGGTCAGCCAGGATGTGCTCAGTGCGTACTGGCCAACGGCGCGGTAACTGGCAGGGACGCCATCGAGCACCAGCGCCTGCAGGCGCTGGCGTTGCCTGGGGTGTTCGGCCAGGTAGTGCACGGCCATGGCGCCGCCCAGGCTTTGCCCCAGCAAGACCAACGGCTTGGCCTGCACCTCAGGCTTGCTCGCCAGCCAGGCGAACGCGGCGTCGATGTCCTGGTAGATCGCCGGCAGGCTGGGCGACCCCCCGGACATCCCGTAGCCACGGTAGTCGAGCATCAGCACCTGATAGCCCTGCTCGGGCAACCACCAGCTGCCGCCCAGATGCCAGGCGAGGTTGCCGCCGTTGCCGTGCAGGTGCAGCACGGTGCCCTTGACCTCGACACCGGGCTTGGCAGGCAGCCACCAACCGTGCAATCGGGTACCGTCGGCGGCCGTGAGGTTGACGTCCTCGAAACCCAGCCCGGCTTTTTCCGGGGTGAACGGCAACCCCCGCTCGGGGTAGAACAATAATGAGCTGCAGCCAGTCAGTAGCGCGGTCAGTAGCAGCAGCGCTGGCAGGCGTCGCGACAGGCAGGCCTTCATGTGCAACGCCCGGACGCGGCTCGCGCCGCTGCTACAGGGGGGCGATGCAGCAATGTCGGCGAGCGTCGCGGCAGGCAGGCCTTCATGTGCAACGCCCGGACGCGGCTCGCGCCGCTGCTACAGGGGGTCGATGCAGCTGCGTCGGCAGGTCAGAGGATGTTCGAGTAGTCGGCTTCAATTCGGTCCAGGCTCAGGTGATTGAGGAAGTTCGAGAAGCACATCCAGGCGGACAGTGCGTTCATGTCACGGAACTGTTCGGGCAGGTACTTGGGCGGCGTCACCAGTCCTTCGTCGACCAACTGGCGCAACGTGCGCATGTCCTCCAGGGTGGTCTTGCCACAGAACAGCAGCGGCACCTGTTCCAGCTTGCCCTTGCGCACGGCCAGCTGAATGTAGTTGTAGACCATGATGAAGCCTTTGAGGTACGACAAATCCTTGGTGAACGGCAGCCCGGTCGGAGTCGAGCCGCGGAACACGCGGCTGGCGTTGCCGTAGGCCTCGGGCATCTCGAAGCCTTCTTCGCGAAAGAATTCGAACACCTGCAGGAAGTCGGCGCCCTCCTCGACCATGTGGATCGCGCGCGTGCGATTGGTCAGCTTGCGCAGGCGGCTGGGGTAGGAAGCGAAGGCGATCACTTCCATCAGGATCGCCAAGCCTTCCTGGGTCACCGTGGACGACGGCGGACCCTTGGACAGGAAGGTGCAGATCGGCTGGTTCTGGCCATTGAGGGTGGTGGCAACATGGACCAGGCCCTCGTGCACCTCGAGGGCGCGCACATCGCGCTCGTTGAACATGGCATCGCTGCGGATCTTGATGTAGTCCGCCCCTGCGGCAGCGTCGGCGACGATGCCATCGGATTCGAACACGCGGATGGTGCCCTCGGTTTCGCCGAACACACGGTTCAGGCGTCCTTGCAGCATGTTCACTGCATCCTTGGCGGTCAGGGTCTTGGCTTCGTCCTTGAGATCGCCACGCCCGGCAATGTTGTTCAGGTAATCGGAGAGCATCAGGCCGAGGTCGGCCAGGGTCGGATCGCCGGCATGAAACGCATCCGACGCGGCGCCGTACAGCTCCTGCGAGATCAGGCCGAAGTCCTCGGTGCCACGCGCCTCGAGCATGCGCACCACCATGCGGTACTCCTTGCACATGCGCCGCATGATCTGCCCGACCGGGTTGAACTGGCCGAGCTGACGGGTGATGTCGCGCTCGATGTTCTGGAATTCCAGTTTGACCGCACTGGAGTCGAAGCCCAGTGCGCGGTTCTGGTAATAGTCGCGGTCGACCGCAGGCATCTGCTTGCCGCCCGCCTGCAGAAAGCCGTGACGAATGGAGTCGTCCCATTTCACCGCATCAAGCACGCGGATCGGCGTCTGCGCGTGCACGATGCGGTCGGACAGGTCTCGAATCGTCTGCTGATACTCGTCCACCGTACTGCTCCTCGTTCTGGCTCGGCCCGCCGGCAGCGGACCTCTCACTGCATGGGGCTCAGCTCAGTACCCACTGCATGAAACGGGTAAGGATGCCGAGCATTTCACGGTCGGCATCGGCAGGGGCACTGGCCAGCAGACCCTGATATTCCATCCGGCCGATAATCGCCGTCAACACCTGTGCGTCCTGCGACGGTTCGCGCGAGCCAAGCACCTCGAGCATCTGCCGCCCGCCCTGCAGCAGAATGTCCTGATGCGCCAGCACCAGTTCGGCCAGGCGCGGGTTGAGCAACGCTTCCTGGCGGAAAGCCTGCTCGGCAATCAATTGGTCGCGACGGGTCTGCAGCTGATGCATGACGTAGTCGGCGGTCAGGCGGGCGATTTCGTCGGCCAGGGCAGCGCGGGCCTGGGGGCTGCCGTCGCCGCGGGCGATCAGGGCGCGCAGCAGCTCTTCGGTGTTGCTCCACAGCTTGGCCATGAACACGGCGCTGCGCTCGACGTACTGGGCGAAGGCATCGTTGAGCAGGTCATCGATGTCCTTGAAGTAGTAGGTAGTAGCCGACAGCGGCACCCCGGCTTCGGTGGCCACGGCGCGATGGCGCACACCCCGCACCCCATCGCGCACGACGATGCGCATGGCTGCGTCGAGGATTTCCTGGCGGCGCAGTTCGCTGCCCTGTCGGCTGGCCTTGCGGCCTTGATACTGGACGTTGCGGGCGAGCGTCGAGGCAACGCTGGCGGCTCCCTGTCTGGGTGTGGCTGGGATCACTGCTCGTATCCTTTGAGTGAGTGGGAGTGGGTGCCGACGCGGCTTGCGCCGCTGCTACACGATAGCGTAATCGCCTGTAACGACGGCGTGAGATCGCAATCCCTGTAGCAGCGGCGCAAGCCGCGTCGGGGCCGGCAATGACACCGCTGATCTGCGCTCATAAAAAAGCCGCCCCATGGGGCGGCTGATCAACGACCGTCAGGCTTGTGGTCGCATGTGCGGGAACAGGATCACATCGCGGATCGAAGGCGAATCGGTCAACAGCATGACCAGGCGATCGATACCGATACCCTCGCCGGCCGTCGGCGGCATGCCGTATTCGAGCGCCCGAACGAAATCGGCGTCGTAGTGCATGGCTTCGTCGTCGCCGGCATCCTTGTCCGCCACCTGGGCCATGAAGCGTGCGGCCTGGTCCTCGGCGTCATTGAGCTCGGAATAGGCGTTGGCAATCTCGCGGCCCCCGATGAACAACTCGAAGCGATCGGTGACGTTGGGGTTGTCGTCGTTGCGGCGCGCCAGTGGCGACACCTCGAACGGATACTGGGTGATGAAGTGCGGCTGCTCGAGCTTGTGCTCGACCAGTTCTTCGAAAATCATCACCTGCAGCTTGCCCAGGCCTTCGAACCCCAGCACCTTGGCGCCGGCCTTCTTGGCAATGGCACGCGCCTTGTCGACATCGTTGAGGTCGTCTGCCGTCAGCTCGGGGTTGTACTTGAGGATCGAGTCGAACACCGACAGGCGTACGAACGGCTCGCCGAAATGGAACACCTTGTCGCCGTAGGGCACGTCGGTGCTGCCCAGTACCAACTGGGCCAGCTCACGGAACAGCTCTTCGGTGAGGTCCATGTTGTCTTCGTAGTCGGCGTAGGCCTGGTAGAACTCGAGCATGGTGAACTCGGGGTTGTGCCGGGTCGAAACGCCTTCGTTACGGAAGTTGCGATTGATCTCGAAGACCTTTTCGAAGCCACCGACCACCAGGCGCTTGAGGTACAGCTCCGGGGCGATGCGCAGGAACATTTCCATGTCCAGGGCATTGTGGTGGGTTTCGAACGGCTTGGCCGCAGCGCCGCCGGGAATGGTCTGCAGCATCGGCGTTTCGACTTCGAGGAAGTCGCGCTTGGCCAGGAAGCTGCGAATGTGGGCGATGACCTGGGAGCGCACACGGAAGGTGTCGCGCACCTCCTCGTTGACGATCAGGTCGACATAGCGCTGACGGTAGCGCTGCTCGGTATCGACCAGGCCATGGTGCTTGTCGGGCAGCGGGCGCAGCGACTTGGTCAGCAGGCGTACGCTGGTCATTTCGACGTACAGGTCGCCCTTGCCGGAACGGGCCAGGGTGCCTTCAGCCGCGATGATGTCGCCCATGTCCCAGGTTTTCACCTGAGCCAGGGTTTCTTCGGGCAGGGTCTTGCGATTGACGTAGACCTGGATCCGCCCGGTCATGTCCTGGATCACCATGAACGAGCCACGGTTGAGCATGATGCGACCGGCGACCTTGACCGGAATCGCCGCTTCGGCGAGCGCTTCCTTGGTCTTGTCGGCGTACTGCTTCTGCAAGTCGCCTGCATAGTTGTCGCGACGAAAATCGTTGGGGAAGGCCTGGCCCTGGGCACGCACGGCAGCAAGCTTTTCCTTGCGCAGGGCGATCAGGCTGTTCTCTTCCTGTTGCAGGTCTTGCGGGTCGGGTTGTTGGTCGCTCATGTCTTGGATTTTCCATCACGGGTTCGTTGCTCCCGACTACGGCGCCGGGATCGCGGGCAGGCCAGCCGTGGCAGGCCGACGCAATGGCTGCGCCAGCCTGCCAGGCGGTGTTACAGCCCTTGTTTCAAGCTGGCTTCGAGGTATTCGTCGATGTCGCCGTCGAGCACCTTGTCGCAGTCGCTGCGTTCGATGTTGGTACGCAGATCCTTGATCCGCGAAGCGTCGAGCACATAAGAGCGAATCTGGTGACCCCAGCCGATGTCCGACTTGCTGTCTTCCATCGCCTGCGAGGCGGCATTGCGCTTCTGTACTTCCTGTTCGTACAGGCGCGCACGCAACATCTTCATCGCCGTGTCTTTGTTGGCATGCTGCGAACGTTCGTTCTGACAGCTGACCACGGTGTTGGTCGGCACGTGGGTGATACGCACCGCCGAGTCGGTGGTGTTGACGTGCTGGCCGCCGGCACCGGAGGAGCGGTAGGTGTCGATGCGCAGGTCGGCCGGGTTGATGTCGATTTCGATGTTGTCATCGATTTCCGGCGAGACGAACACGGCCGAGAACGAGGTGTGGCGACGGTTGCCGGAGTCGAACGGGCTTTTGCGCACCAGGCGGTGGACACCGATTTCGGTGCGCAGCCAGCCAAAGGCGTACTCGCCCTTGATGTGCAGGGTGGCGCCCTTGATACCGGCGACTTCACCGGCCGACAGCTCCATGATGGTGGTGTCGAAACCGCGCTTGTCGGCCCAGCGCAGGTACATGCGCAGCAGGATGTTGGCCCAGTCCTGGGCTTCGGTGCCGCCGGAGCCGGCCTGGATGTCCAGGTAGGCGTTGTTGGCGTCCATCTCGCCGCTGAACATGCGGCGGAATTCCAGCTTCTCGAGCTGGGCACGCAGGCGCTCGACTTCGGCGGAGACGTCGTCGACGGCGCTCTGGTCTTCTTCTTCGGCCGCCATTTGCAGCAGGTCGCGGGCATCGCCGAGGCCGGCGTTCATTTCATCGAGGGTGTCGACGATCTGCGCCAGCAGCGAACGCTCGCGGCCCAGTTCCTGGGCGTAGGCAGGGTTGTTCCAGACAGCGGGATCTTCAAGCTCGCGATTGACTTCGGTCAGACGCTCATGCTTTTGATCGTAGTCAAAGATACCCCCGAATGGTTTCGGAGCGCTCGGACAGGTCCTTGATGCTGTTAAGGATCGGGTTGATTTCCATGGCGGGCAGCTCTCGTGCGTAACGTGTCAAAAGCCGGAGAGTATACCGCAGCCGGCCAATGACAGCAGCCCGCCGAGCAGGGGACGGGCTTTTTTTTTGGAAGATCGGGCGGCCTAGCCCTGATCCCCGACCACTACCTGATTGCGCCCGGCATGCTTGGCCGTATACAGGCCCTTGTCGGCGGCCAGGATCAGCTCGCGGCAATGGCTGCCCTGCTGCGGAGTCATGGTCGACAGGCCGATGCTCACCGTCAGGCAGGCATCAGCCTGGGGCGCGATGTGGGGGATGTTCAGGGCGGCAATGGTCTGCCGCAGTTTCTCGGCAACCAGCCGCGCGCCGCCAGGCGAGGTACCCGGCAGCACCAGGGCGAACTCTTCGCCGCCATAGCGCGCCGGCAGGTCGCTGGAGCGGTTGCTGGAATGGCGAATGGCGTCGGCGACGCGGCGCAAGGCTTCGTCGCCTGCCAGGTGGCCGAAGTTGTCGTTATAGGACTTGAAATAGTCGACGTCGATCATCAACAGCGACAGCTGGGTCTTGTCACGCATCGCGCGACGCCATTCCAGTTCCAGGTACTCGTCGAAATGACGACGATTGGACAGCGCGGTCAGGCCATCGGAGTTCATCAGCCGCTGCAGCACCAGGTTGGTGTCGAGCAGCTGCTGCTGACTCACGCGCAGCGCACGGTAGGCTTCGTCGCGCTGCAGCAGGGTCAGGTACGACTTGGAGTGGTAGCGTATGCGCGCCACCAGCTCGATGGTGTCGGGCAGCTTGACCAGGTAATCGTTGGCACCGGCGGCGAAGGCAGCGCTCTTGATCAGCGGGTCTTCCTTGGTCGACAGCACGATGATCGGGATGTCCTGGGTGGCCGGATGGTTGCGATAGTCACGCACCAGCGACAGGCCGTCGAGCCCCGGCATGATCAAGTCCTGGAGGATCACCGTCGGCTTGATTCGCATGGCCTGGTTGATGGCCTGCTGCGGATCGGCGCAAAAGTGGAAGTCGATGTTGGCCTCGTCGCTGAGACTGCGACGGATGGCTTCACCGATCATGGCCTGGTCGTCCACCAGAAGTACCATCGACTTGTTGTTGTCGTTGGACCTGAAGGCTTCGATCTGTAGATCAATCATGCGTTGTCACCTGGATACTGCCTACGCGGTGGCTCGAGTTCATCGTGAAAATACGTCCATCAGTCGGGGTGCGATCCGCTCCAGCGGACGAATTTCAACAGCTGCGTCAATGGCCGCCGCCGCTTTGGGCATTCCGTAGACAGCGCTGCTCTGCTGGTCCTGCGCGATGGTCAGGAAGCCGCGCTGACGCATCGACTTCAAGCCCTGTGCGCCGTCGCGGCCCATGCCGGTGAGCAGTACGCCCACTGCATCGCCATTCCAGAATTGCGCCACGCTTCGGAAAAAAACATCTATGGAGGGCCGGTAGATCTCGTCCACCGGTTCTGCCGTGTAGGTTAAGGTACCATTTTTCAGCAGACGAATATGATGATTGGTGCCTGCCAGTAGCACAGTGCCAGCCAACGGCGTTTCTCCGTCGCGGGCCAGACGCACCGGCAAGCCGGCTGCGCTGCTCAGCCACTCGGCCATTCCGGCGGCGAACACCTGGTCCACGTGCTGGACCAGCACGATCGCCGCCGGGTAATCGCGTGGCAGCCCCTTGAGCAGGATTTCCAGCGCGGCCGGACCGCCGGCCGACGAACCGATGGCCACCAGTTTCTGCCGCACGCCGCCCGAGCGCGGCAGCGGCAACTCGCTGCGCACCGCCGGGCTGCGCTGGCCCACCAGCCAGCCGATATTGAAGATCTTGCGCAACAGCGGCGCTGCGGCTTCGCGAGCGTCGCCCACCCCCAGTGTAGGGGTGTCGACCACATCCAGGGCGCCATGGCCCATGGCCTCGAATACGCGGTGGACGTTCTGCTGGCGGTCGACGGTGACGATGACGATGGCGCAGGGCGTATTGGCCATGATCTGCCGGGTGGCTTCCACGCCGTCCATGACCGGCATGATCAGGTCCATGAGGATCAGGTCCGGAGTTACGGCCTGACAGCGCTCGACCGCCTCACGACCGTTGGCGGCCACCCACACCACGTCATGGGACGGTTCGAAGGCGATCGCGCGACGCAGCGCCTCCACGGCCATGGGCATGTCATTGACGATGGCGATCCTCATCCCCGCGCTCCTCCGATCAATTCAACCACCGCATCGAGCAAGGCATCGTCGTGGAAACTGGCCTTGGCCAGATAATAATCGGCCCCGGCGTCGAGGCCGCGGCGGCGGTCCTCTTCCCGGTCCTTGTAGGAAACCACCATGACCGGCAGCGATTGCAGGCGGGTGTCGCGGCGCAGCAGAGTCACCAATTCGATACCGTCCATGCGCGGCATGTCGATGTCGGTGATCAGCAGGTCGAAGTCCTCGCTGCGCAACGCGTTCCAGCCATCCATGCCGTCGACGGCCACCGCAACGTCATAGCCACGATGGCTGAGCAGCTTGCGCTGCAGCTCGCGGACGGTGAGCGAATCATCCACCACCAGTACCCGCTTGCGAGCCGATTCGGCCTGTTGGCTGCGCTTGTCGATACGCTCCAGGCGGCCGGTGTTGAGCAGCTTTTCCACCGAGCGGAACATGTCTTCGACGTCGATGATCAGCACCACCGAACCATTGTCGAGCAAGGCACCGGCGGAAATATCCTGGACCTTGCCCAGGCGGGCGTCCAGCGGCAGCACCACCAGCGTGCGCTCACCGATGAAGCGTTCCACGGCCACGCCGTAGATCGCTTCACGGTCGCGAATCACCACCACCTTGAGGCTCGCTTCGTCGCCCTGGCTGGCCGGCCTCTGCAGCAGCTGGCTGGCGGCAACCAGCCCCACATGGCGGTTCTGGAACCAGAAGTGCTGGCGCCCCTCGAGCTGGATGATGTCTTCGGCCGGCAGGTCCATGGTGTGTTCGATGTGGGCCAGCGGAAACGCATAGGCCTCGCCCCCCACTTCCACTGCCAGGCTGCGCACCACCGACAGGGTCAGCGGCACCTCGATATGGAAGCGACTGCCCTGCCCTGGCACTTGAATCAGTTCGACCGAGCCGCGCAGCTGGCGAATCAGGTGCAATACCGCATCCAGGCCAACGCCGCGGCCCGAGACCTCGGTTACCGTGTCGCGCATGCTGAAGCCGGGCAGGAACAGAAAGCTCAGCAGCTCTTCTTCACTGAGCTGCTCCACCGTATCGGCGGCCGACAAACCGCGCTGGACGATACTGCGCCGCAGCGCGGCAAGGTCGACACCCGCCCCGTCGTCGCTCAGTTCCACCACCAGCAAGCCCGCCTGGTGCGAAGCGCGCAGCACCACGCGACCTTCGGCGGGCTTGCCGGCCAGCAATCGCTGCTCGGCGGTTTCGATGCCGTGGTCGACGGCGTTGCGCAGCAGGTGGGTCAGGGGCGCTTCGAGCTTTTCCAACACGTCGCGATCGACCTGGGTCTTCTCGCCTTCGATATCCAGGCGCACCTGCTTGCCCAATGAACGACCGAGGTCGCGGACCATGCGTTCCTGACCACCGAGCATGTCGGCGAATGGGCGCATGCGGCAGGCCAGCGCCGTGTCGTACAGCAACTGCGCGCGCTGGCTGGCCTGCCAGCCGAAATCGTCCAGTTCGGCGGTCTGCTGCAGCAGCATCTGCTGGGTCTGATCCAGCAGCGACTGCGCCTGCGCCAGGGCGTCGCGTACCTCTGCGCTGTGGCCCTCGAGCTGCAATTGTTCGGCAAGCCCGCCAAGCGCGCGGATGCTTTGCGCCTGCATGCGCTTGAGGCGCTGCATGGTCAGCAGATAGGGCTTGAGGCGCTGGGTTTCGACCAGCGACTTGCTCGACAGGTCCAGCAGGCTGTTCAGGCGCTCCGCCGTGACCCGCAGCACGCGCTCGCCGGTATCGCTGACCCGGCGCGCCCGGCCGGCAAGTAGTTCGGCGGCCGAGTCGTCCTGGCCGGGCATCGCTTGCGACGGATCGATGTCCCGAGGCGGCTCGGCCGCGACCTCCATGGGCGGCTCGGCAGGCGCGAGCGGGACGGCCGATACGGGCACGCTGACCTGTATCTGCGCTGCCGCGGCCGCCAACGGGTCCATCACCGCGGCCATCTGCGCCTCGTAGGCATTGATATCGAGGGTACCCGGTGCGCCAGGGCCGGGCGTGCCGACGCGCATCAGCAGGTCGGTGCCCAACAGCAGCGCATCGATGTGTTCGGGCATCAGGTAGACACGCCGCTCCTGCGCCGCGACCAGGCAGTCTTCCATCACGTGAGCCACACGCACCCCGGCATCCAGGCCGACGATGCGTGCCGCACCCTTGAGCGAGTGGGCCGCGCGCATGCACGCTTCCAGTTGATCGGCCTGGGTCGGATTGCGTTCCAGGGCCAGCAGCCCGGCATTGAGCACCTGGGTCTGGGCCTCGGCTTCCAGGCTGAACAGCTCCAGCAACGAGGCGTCGCGCATCTGTTCCGGGGTCATGTCAGGCTCCGGTTCATGGCGATCAGCAGCGCCTTGTCATCGAGCAGGCGCACACTGCGCTGGCGAAACGGCAGAACCCCTTGAGTGAAACGGGCGCCCGCCTGGGTGGTGGCGGTAGACGCCTGTTCGAGCTCGACCAGGTCGATCCGATGAATGCCATCCACCTCTTCCACCGGTACCACCACCGAGCCGCCGTCTATGGCGATGATCAGCATGCGTGGCATGACCCGCGCCGAAGCGGCCGGTGCGACGTGCTGGGTGTCGATGCCCAGCAGTTCCTCCAACGCCAGGCATGGCACCAGTGCGCCGCGCACGTTGGCGACCCCGCGCAAGGCGCGCGAACGCTGGTGCGGCAGCGAATGCACTGCCTGCACCGGGGCCACTTCGACCAGGCAGCGGGTGGCCAGCGCCAGCCACTCATCGCCCAGGCGAAACAGCACCAGCGACCTGCTTTCGACCCGGCCCAGGGTTTCGCTGTAGTGCATCGGCGCGTGCTGGCGGTCCAGCGCGTAGCGGTCCAGCAGGCGCACGGCCGCCGAGGCGTACACCGCGCAATTGCGGCAGTGGATATGCTCGGCGAGCAACGGGCAGGATTTGTCGCCATGAATACCAATACGGTTCCAGCAGTCGTCAATCTGCTGGGCGTCGCTGTCGATCAGGTCCAGGGCGGTCATCGCTTATGCTCCTGGACGTGCGGCCGGTCGTTGCGTGCTGCGCGCTCCTGCAGTCGCCGCGCCCCGGCAATGTCGCCCTGGGCGGTGAGCAGCATGGCCAGGTGGGCTAGGGCCTCGGCGTGCTGCGGGTCGAGGTACAGCGCCTTGCGGTAATAACCCTGCGCCTGCAGCACCTGGCCGCCGACATCACTGAGCAGGCCCAGCCAGTAGAACACCTGGGGGTCGGGACCGTGGCTGCGCAGGAACGCGTCGCACGCGGCCTGCGCCTCGGCACTCTTGCCTTCGTTGGCCAAGCGGGCGATCTGCGCGAGCAGACCGGCGCCATCGCTTGCCACTGCCTCGGCGGCATTCGCCACCGGCAGCGCACGGGTTCGCGTTCGCACGGGCAACCTGCCCGGCTCGGGCAACAACTTGATCGGCATCTGTAGGCGCGCCGTTGCCGGGGGCAGCGGCGTGGGCGTTGGTGCGACGTGGCGATCGCGGACGAACGCGAAGGACTGGGCAATACCGATCGGGCGCATGCCCAACCGTGCCAGCAGGCTGCCTTCGGCAGGACCGATGAACAACGCGCCGTCTTCACGGGTGAATGTCTTCAGCACTTCGAACACCTGCTGCTGGGTCGGCAGGTCGAAATAGATGAGCAGGTTGCGGCAGAACACGAAGTCATAGGGCAGTTCACCGCCCAGCAGCAACGGATCGAGAATGTTACCGACCTGCAAGCGAACCTGGGCCCGAACCTGAGCATCGAGCAGATACCCCTCGTCCGCAGGCACGAAATGGCGGTCGCGAAAGGTCAGTGGTGCGCCGCGAAACGAATTGCGGCCATAGATCCCTCGCGTTGCCCGGGCCACCGAAAGGGGGCTGATGTCCACGCCGTCCACACTGAATTGCTGCGGCGCCAGCCCGGCGTCGAGCAAGGCCATGGCGATCGAGTACGGCTCCTCGCCAGTGGAACACGGCAGGCTGAGGATACGCAGCGCCACGCCCGGCCGTTCGGCGAGCCGCGCCTTGGCGACCTTGCACAGCGCGGCAAAGGACTCGGGATAACGCATGAACCAGGTTTCCGGGACGATCACCGCCTCGATCAGCGCCTGCTGTTCCGCCGCCGAACCCTGCAGCAGCTTCCAGTAGGCATCCAGGTCGCGGACATGCGCAGCCTGGCTGCGCTGCGCGACCGCGCGCTCGATCAGCGCCGGGCCTACCGAGGCCACGTCCAGGCCGATGCGCTCACGCAGAAAACGTACGAAGCGCTGCTCTTCACCCATCACGATGCATCACCCATCACCCTGTTTCACCCAATACGGAGGCCGCCAACTGCGGTGCGAAAAGCAAGTCGCGCACCGACGGTTCGAGCAGATCCTGTACCCGCAACCACTGCAACAGCCCCTGGCTGTCTTCGAGCACCGGCCCCAGATAGGGCGTGGCACGGTTATGCACTCCCATGGGTTTGAAACCGTTGGGGTCACAGCGAAGGGTTTCGCTGGCGTGTTCGACGATCAGCCCCAGGCGCGCCTCGGGGCCGGCCTGCTCGTGCGGATAATGCACCAGCACCAGACGCGTGCTGGTGCGCCGCACGGCAGCCACGCCGAAGCTCAGCGCGCTGACGTCCAGCACCGGCACCACCCGGCCACGATGGGCGAACACACCGGCCACCCAGGCCGGGGCATGCGCGACCGGCTTGAGCGGCAGCAGCGGCAGCACCTCTGCGACTTCCAGCGCATCCAGGGCGAAGCGTTCCTGCGCAATGCGAAACAACAGGAACAACTTGCTGCGCGATGTGACCGGCAATGCGTTCATCAGACTTTGAAGCGCGAGACGCCGCCGCGCAGGCCGGTAGCGACCTGGCTGAGCTCGTCGATGGCAAAGCTGGCCTGACGCAAGGATTCGACCGTCTGGCTGCTGGCATCGCCCAACTGCGACAGGGCGTGGTTGATCTGTTCGGCACCGGTCGCCTGAGCCTGCATGCCTTCGTTGACCATGAGCACGCGCGGCGCCAAGGCCTGGACCTGGCCAATGATCTGCGACAGCTGATCGCCGACCTGTTGTACCTCGAACATGCCGCGGCGCACTTCTTCGGAAAACTTGTCCATGCCCATGACGCCGGCCGACACTGCCGACTGGATCTCTCGCACCATCTGCTCGATGTCGTAGGTGGCCACGGCGGTCTGGTCGGCGAGGCGGCGCACTTCAGTGGCGACCACGGCGAAACCGCGACCATATTCACCGGCCTTCTCGGCTTCGATGGCCGCGTTGAGCGACAGCAGGTTGGTCTGGTCGGCGACCTTGACGATGGTCACGACTACCTGATTGATGTTGCCGGCCTTCTCGTTGAGGATTGCCAGCTTGGCGTTGACCAATTCGGCGGCACCCATCACCTGGTGCATGGTTTCTTCCATGCGCGCCAGACCCTGCTGGCCGGAGCCGGCCAGCGAGGAAGCCTGATCGGCCGCCGAGGTGACTTCACCCATGGTTCGCACCAGATCACGGGACGTGGCAGCGATTTCCCGGGAGGTCGCGCCGATCTCGGTGGTGGTTGCGGCAGTCTCGGTCGCCGTGGCCTGTTGCTGCTTGGAGGTGGCCGCGATTTCGGTCACCGAGGTGGTGACCTGCACCGAGGAGCGTTGCGCCTGGGCGACCAGCGCGGTGAGCTCGGTCATCATGTCGTTGAAGCCCAGTTCGACCTCGTTGAACTCGTCCTTGCGCGCAAGGCTCAGGCGCGTGCTCAGGTCACCGGTGCGCATCACTTCGAGAATCCGCACGATCTTCTGCATGGGCGCCATGATGGTGCGCAGCAGCCAGAGCCCGCAAATACCGGCAACGATGATTGCCACCAACAGGGAAATCACCAGGCTGACCTTGGCCGCCGCGACCGAAGCGTCAATGGCGCTGGTGGCTTTCTCGGCCGCTTCACGATTGCGGTCGATCAAGGTATTGAGCTGCTTGCGACCTGCCACCCAGGCGGGCGTGAGGTCGTCGATGGCCATCTGCTGGGCTTCACTGAACTTGCGCAGTCGATAGGCCTCCAGCACATCGGCCAAGGTCTTTTCATAGGTCACGCGCATCCGCGCGAATTCTTCGAAGGCCGCCTGGTCGTCGCTGTCCTGGACGGTGCTGCGGTAATTGGCCATCTGCTGGGTCAGGCGCTCGGCGAAGCTCTTGTACTGGTCCACGTCGGCCGTGAGCAACTCGCGCTGATAGCTCAAGCCCACCAGTTGTTGGGTGTACACGTAGCTGTCTACCCAGGCGCTGCGGATCATGGAACTGAAGACCACGCCCGGAACGCTGTCGGTGCGCACCTTGGTTTCGTTCGTCTCGATGGTCTGCAGACGTGAATAGGAGACCACGACCATCAACAGCATGATTGCAATGACAACGGCGAAACTCGCCAGAATGCGGTGGCGCAAGGACCAGTTCTTCACAGTCAACCCTCGAAAATTCCTGCAGCTACAAACGAAAAATCGCCTGAGTATAGCCCTACCTCAGACGATTTCGCGCTGGTACCTGACTTTCCTTCATCCGCGAGGGTATTGCCAGTTACTGGTAGATCAATGCGCCACTATTGCCAACCAACGTAAGTTCCGGCAGATGAGTGGCGGCGTCAGCCTTCGGACCTGACGTCCGGGGTCAGACGGCTTCGACTTCGGCCTGACGCACCTGCTTCTCCAGTTCGAGCTTGAGCGCAGGGTCGAGGGCCAACTGCTTGGCCAGCTCGTCTAGATAGGCACGCTCCATGAAGTGCTCCTGATCCACCATCATGACGCTGGCAATGTACATTTCGGCAGCGATCTCCGGAGTCTTGGCTGCCCGCGCCACGTCTGCCGGGTCCAGCGGCTTGTTCAGTTCGGCGTGCAGCCACTGCTGCAGTTCGTTGTCCGAATCCAGGCGGGTGAATTCGCCTTCGATGAGCTCGCGCTCGCGATCATCCACATGGCCATCGGACTTGGCTGCTGCCACCAGCGCCTTGAGGATAGCCTGGCTGTGTTCCTCTACCTGCTGGGGTGGCACTCGGTCGACCGTCTGCGGTTCGCCTCGAGGGGCGTTCTGCTGCTGGGCCTGCCAATTGCCGTAGGCCTTGTAGGCAATCACGCCCAGTGCCGCCAACCCACCGTAGGCCAAGACCTTGCCACCGTACTTGCGCGCGCTCTTGTTGCCGAGCAGCAAGCCCATGGCGCCGCCGGTCAGTGCGCCCTTGCCGCCGGACAGCAGGCCACCCAGCGCGCCGCCCGCACCGCCCTTGCCCGAGAGCAGGCCGCCGAGCGCGCCGGCAACACCACCGGTGCTACCGGCACCGCCCAGGGGGGAAGAACCGCCGCCCTTGTTCTTGAGCAGTTCCTGGCCGGATTTGAACAACTGGTCGAGCAAGCCACGCGTGTTCATTTTTTGGTCTCGTCAATGGGAGATACGTTTGACGAGAGTAAGGGCATTCCGTTGCCTGGCTCGCACGGTGATTTGCTTCGGGATGTTGCGCAAAGGCTTGCTCTCAACACTGCGCCTCGACCACCGATCTCGCTGTCGATACAAAGTGCACGTGAAAAAATTTTTACAGGAGTTTGCGAACACATCGGTCATTACGGTATCTGTGTACAGTTCTCTGCGTTTGGACAAGGCAGGCCCAAACCTTCCTACTTGAGCCTCGCCGGTCGCTTGGAGCGACCGAGGTTGATTCAGAACAGGTTATCTATGCACCGCAGGCACCTTCTGAAAGCGTCGATGGCCCTCGCGGCCTATACCGGACTGTCCGGCACCGGATTGTTCGCTGCCCAGGCCCTGGCCGCCACCGCCGACGGCGAAGCCGAACCGTTCACTTTCGACATGCTCAAGGCCCAGGCCAAGAGTCTCGCCGCGCAGGCTTATGTCAGCAACAAGCAGACCTTGCCGCCGACCCTGGCAAACATGACCCCCCAGCAATTCAATGCAATTGCCTACGACGCCAATCATTCGCTGTGGAACGACCTCAAGGGCCAACTGGACGTGCAGTTCTTCCATGTGGGCATGGGGTTCCGCACGCCGGTGCGCATGTACAGCGTCGACGCCGGGCGCAAACAAGCGCGTGAAGTGCATTTCCATCCGCCGCTGTTCGACTACAAGAACACCACGGTGGATACCTCGCAGCTCAAGGGCGACCTGGGCTTTGCCGGCTTCAAGCTGTTCAAGGCACCCAAGCTCGACCGCCATGACGTGGTGTCCTTCCTCGGCGCCAGCTACTTCCGCGCCGTCGATGCCACCGGGCAGTACGGTCTGTCCGCGCGCGGCCTGGCCATCGACACCTATGCCAAGAAGCAGGAAGAGTTCCCCGATTTCACCAAGTTCTGGTTCGAAACGCCTGGCAAGGACAGTACCCGCTTCGTGGTTTACGCCCTGCTCGACTCGCCCAGCGCCACCGGCGCCTATCGTTTCGACATTGACTGCCAGGCCGAGCGCGTGGTGATGGACATCGACGCGCACATCCATGCGCGCCAGGACATCGAGCAACTGGGCGTGGCGCCGATGACCAGCATGTTCAGCTGCGGCAACCACGAGCGGCGCATGTGCGACACCATCCACCCGCAAATCCACGACTCCGACCGGCTGGCCATGTGGCGCGGCAACGGCGAATGGATCTGCCGGCCGTTGAACAACCCGGACCGGGTGCGCTTCAACGCCTTCGCCGATGTCGATCCAAAAGGCTTCGGCCTGATCCAGACCGACCACGACTTCAGCAACTACCAGGACACGGTCGATTGGTACCACAAGCGCCCCAGCCTGTGGGTCGAGCCCACCACCGCCTGGGGCGAAGGCTCCATCGACCTGGTGGAACTGCCGACCACCGGTGAAACCATGGACAACATCGTTGCCTTCTGGACACCCAAATCACCGGTCAAGGCCGGCGATGCCCTTAATTTCGGTTACAAACTGTACTGGAGCGCCCTGGCGCCGATCGGTACACCGCTGGCCCGCGTTGCAGCGACGCGCTCGGGGATGGGCGGTTTCACCGAAGGCTGGGCACCGGGTGAACACTATCCGAATGTCTGGGCGCGGCGTTTTGCCGTGGACTTCGCCGGCGGCGGGCTTGAATCGCTGAAAACGCCGATCGAGCCCATCATCACGGCTTCGGGTGGCAAGGTGCAGGACGTTCAGGTACTCGAGCTGCCCGACATCAAGGGCTTCCGCGTGCTGTTCGACTGGTACCCGACCAGCGACAGCGTCGATCCGGTGGACATGCGCCTGTTCATCAAGACCCAGGGGCGTACCCTCAGCGAAACCTGGCTCTATCAGTACCTGCCGCCCGCAGCGGAGAAACGCAAGTACGTGTGATGCGCTGACCTCAGCCAGCATCCTCGCCCGCCCTTTTTGCGGGCGAGGATGACATCACCGAAACGCCGCAGCGCCACTCAGTCGCGAAGGTCCGATTCCACAATCGGCTGGTCGCGATGGGTGGCGCGCTGGTACTGGGCGGGCCATGTGGCCAGACGACCACCCAGGTCTTCGTCGGCGTGCAGCGGCCAGTACGGATCACGCAACAGCTCACGCGCCAGCAGGATGACGTCGGCCTGGCCAGTGCGCAGGATGTGTTCGGCCTGCGCGGGATCGGTGATCATCCCGACGGTGCCCGTGGCAAGATCCGCCTCTTTGCGGACTCGCTCGGCAAAGCGCGTCTGATAACCAGGCCCGGTCGGGATCTCGGCATTGGCCGAGGTACCGCCCGACGACACGTCGATCAGATCCACGCCCAGCGCTTTCAGGCGCTTGGCCAGCTCGACGGTCTCGTCCGGGTTCCAGCCGTCTTCGACCCAATCGGTGGCCGACACACGCACGAACACGGGCAATTCTTCAGGCCAGATGTCGCGAATCGCCTGGGTGACTTCCAGAGTGAGACGGATGCGATTTTCAAAGCTGCCGCCGTAACTGTCCTGACGCTGGTTACTGATCGGCGACAGGAACTGGTGCAGCAGATAGCCGTGCGCCGCATGCACCTCGACTACCTTGAAATTGGCGGTCAGCGCGCGACGAGTCGCGTCGACGAACGCCTGGATGATGTCCTTGATGGCTGCTTCATCCAGTGCGGTCGGCGCGGTGTGCTGCGGGTCGAAGGCGATACGCGACGGGCCCACCGGCACCCAGCCGCCTTCATTGACAGGCACGCTGCCATGCTTGCCCAGCCAAGGCCGCCAAGTGCTGGCCTTGCGCCCGGCGTGGGCCAGTTGGATGGCCGGCACCGCGCCTTGCGAGGTAATGAAGCGGGTGATGCGCTGCAGCGGTTCGATCTGCTCGTCGTTCCACAGGCCCAGGTCTTCAGGCGTGATGCGACCCTCTGCCGTCACTGCGGTGGCCTCGGTGAAGACCAGACCGGCACCGCCACTGGCGCGACTGCCCAGGTGCACCAGGTGCCAGTCGTTGGCCAGGCCATCGACACTGGAGTACTGGCACATCGGCGATACGGCGATGCGGTTGCGCAGGGTCAACTGGCGCAGGGTATAGGGTTCGAGCAACATGCTCATCGGGCACCTCGGTTGGCAGTTTCAGATAGGACGAGAAGCGTCCGCTCGAACACGGCTGCGGACGTGCCTGTCTCGTTCTCGAAGACTAGTCGACAACCGAGCCGCGAGCGTGGTTCCGCGGCCGAGCAGGGTCGTACGGCTCAGCGCGGCTCGATGTGGGTAATCAGCAACTGCACCGTTTCCCGCCCGCGGAACTCGTTGAGATCCAGCTTGTAGGCCAACTGCACCCAGCGTACCGATGGATCGGGCCACACCTCGCGGTCGACGCCGAAAGCGATGCCGTCCAGGCTGACGCTGCCGCACTCGGTCTTGAGCGTCACCTTCAGGTGTCGCTCGCCAACCACCCGCTGCTCCACCAACTGGAACACCCCGTGGAACATCGGCTCCGGGAAATGTTGCCCCCACGGGCCGGCATTGCGCAGGGCGCGCGCCAGCTCCAGATGGAATTCCTCGACGCCCAGGGTACCGTCCGACAGCAGGCGTCCGGTCAGGTCTTCCTCGCACAGCTGGGTGCGCACCTGCGCGTCGAATGCCTCGCAGAACGCCGGGAAATTCTCCTGCGGCAGGGTCAGCCCGGCGGCCATCGCATGCCCACCGAACTTGCTGATCAATTGCGGATGCCTGGCCGCCACCGCGTCCAGCGCGTCACGGATATGGAAGCCCTGGACCGAGCGTGCCGAGCCTTTGAGCAGCCCGTCACCGGCGTCGGCGAAGGCAATCGTTGGACGGTGGTAGCGCTCCTTGAGACGCGAAGCGAGGATGCCGATCACACCCTGATGCCATTGCGCATCGAACAGGCACAAGCCAAACGGCATCGACTCCAGCGCCAGGTCCTTGAGCTGAGCCAGGGCCTCGCGCTGCATGCCTTGCTCGATCGACTTGCGGTCCTGATTCAAGCCATCGAGCTGCGCCGCGATGGTCTGGGCGCTGGGCAGATCGGTGCTCAGCAGGCACTCGATGCCCAGGCTCATATCGTCCAGGCGGCCGGCTGCGTTGAGTCGCGGCCCGAGAATGAACCCCAGGTCGGTCGAGGTGATGCGCACATGCTCTCGGCGTGCCACTTCAAGGATTGCCGTGATGCCCGGCCGCGCACGGCCCGCACGAATGCGCTCCAGGCCCTGGTGCACCAAGATGCGGTTGTTGGCGTCCAGCGGCACGACGTCCGCCACGCTGCCCAGTGCCACCAGGTCCAGCAGCTCGCCGATATTGGGCTGCGGCACCTGTGCATAGCGGCCCAGCTGGCGCAGCCGCGCCCGCAGTGCCATCAGCACGTAGAAAATCACCCCGACGCCCGCCAGATTCTTGCTGGGGAACTCGCAGCCTGGCTGGTTGGGGTTGACGATGGCATCTGCAGCCGGCAACTCGTGCCCCGGCAAGTGGTGGTCGGTGACCAGCACCTGCAGCCCGGCAGCCTTGGCCGCAGCCACACCCTCGACGCTGGAAATGCCGTTGTCGACCGTAACCAGCAATTGCGGCTCGCGCTGCAGGGCGACTGCGACGATTTCCGGGGTCAGGCCATAGCCATACTCGAAGCGGTTGGGCACCAGGTAGTCGACGTGAGCGGCGCCCAGCAGGCGCAGGCCGAGCACACCGACCGCGCTGGCCGTGGCACCGTCGGCATCGAAATCGCCGACGATCAGGATGCGCTGGCGCTGGTCGATCGCCGTCACCAGCAGCTCGACGGCGGCCTCGATGCCCTTGAGCCGCTGAAAGGGAATCAGGCGCGCCAAGCTCTTGTCCAGCTCCTCTGCGCTCGACACGCCACGTGCCGCATAAAGACGATTCAGCAAGGGCGGCATGTCGCCGAGGAAAGGCAGGGTCTGGGGCAACTGACGGGGTTCGATGCGCATGGGGCCTGGGGCGGTTCTCACTGCAAGACAAGGGAAGAAGGTTGAAACCTGGGCGGCCTAGCGCTCGCCCAGCAGCCACTCGAGCTGAACTTCGTGCTGACCGCGGTCATCGGTGACGAACACCGTGCCCTCGCTGATCATGACGTCCCATTTGATGACCCGCGGCATGTCCTTGGCCAGGGTCTCGAGCACCTCCTGGGGCACCGCGGCGATGTTGACGTTCTTCAGGTTCTTCACCGCATCGACCACCTTGGTTTGCCATACGCGCAAACTGCCGTAGGCCAACAGGCTGGTGCGTTCGGTACGCCGCGAACACCAGGTCAGGCGATCGGCATCGGGCAGGCCGACTTCGATCCAATGCAGGATCCGGCCATCCAGGCTCTTTTCCCACAAAGCAGCCTCGTCGACATCCGACAGACCACGGCCGAAAGACACCTGCTCGTTGTACCACAGCGCGTAGGCAAGCAAGCGCACGGTCATCCGCTCTTCGGTTTCCGAGGGGTGACGCGCGATGGTCTGCTTGACGGTCTGGTAAACGCTGCGGTCAAGATCGGTGAGGTTGAGTTCGAATTTGTAGGTGGTCGACGGCTGGGCCATTAGGCAGGCTTCTTGGGGACAGGAAAAGGCCGACAGTCTACCCGATGCGGGCCCGATCAACGACCACCACGGGGCAGTGCGACCCTGCGGCACGTTTTGATCATGGGTCCGGGTGTGGTAAAGATGGCGCAGTGTTTCAAAAACGGACACCCACGCCCCACACCCCGCGCAAGGAATGCCATGGACTCGTGTTCCAGAACTCTGCCGCCCAGCAGCCTTCTCCTGGCACTGGCGGTGTGCTCGTGCCTGCTCACTTCGCCGCTCGCCCATGGTCGCGAGACCATTACATGGCTGCTGCGCGACCTGGCGCCGCTGACCATCGCCAGCGGCCCGGCGCGTAACCTGGGCGCCGTCGACCTGGCCCTGCCGTTGTTGCGCGCAGCCTTGCCCGAGTACGACCACAATGTCCTCAGGGTCAATCGGGCGCGTGCCTCGCAGATGCTTGGCGAACCCGGCCTCAACTGCGACCCTGCGCTGCTCTGGACCGCACAGCGGGCGCGCAGCATTCTTTATTCCGTGCCCAGCATGAATGTGCTGAGCAATATGCTGATCATGCAGCGCGGCGACCTGCCGCTGATTGCCGAGTTCATGCGAGACGGCAAGGTCGACCTGGGCGCGCTTCTACGCAGCAGAACCCTGGCCCTGGGCATCATTGCCGAGCGCAGCTATGGCCCTGTGGTGGACCGGATTCTCGCCGACACCGACAGCTATCAGCTTCTGGCCCATCATGGCAACGACGCCATGGGCAGCCTGCTGCGCATGGAAAGACTCGGCCGGATCAAGGCGCTGCTCGGCTACTGGCACGAAGCGCGCTACCAGGCACGTCAGGAAGGTCTGGATCCGGAACAGTTGGTGCAAGTCCCCATCGAGGGCTCAGCGCGCTCGCAGTTCATTCATGTCGGTTGCTCCGACAGCCCTGCCAGCCGGCGCGTACTGACAGCACTGAATTCGGTGTTGCTGGACCTCAGGAACGGTCAGTTGGCAGATTTCTACGCCCAATGGCTGGCGCCCGCCGAACGGCCGGCGTACTTGCGGGAAACCACTGCGCTGTTCGATGCCCAGCGCAAAGAGGCCATGAGCAGTCAGCGCTGAGTGAGGATTACACAGGCGGCCATCCATCGATGAATGTCAGACCAGCGCGTGGCTGAAAGCGGCATTTTGCGAAACATTGCGCAGCGCCGCGATCATCGACGGCTCCAGCCGCCCTTCTGCCACCAGAAGATCGCGGTGCAGACCATCGACCACGTCGGTAAACGAACGCAGATCCTCGAACTGACTGCGGTTGACCAAACGCTTGGTCACCACGCTCCCAGCCGCGCTCATCACCACGACCTGGCAATTGCCAAGGCTATCCTGCCCTTCGAGCGTCACGCGATACGGCGTCAGGGCTTCATTGAGCAACAGGCTGATATTCTTCATCGCATCACCACTCGTCTGTTCGAATTCTTAAGGTGCATGACACTGACCCCTGCCCTGCGAAAAAAGTTCTGAGCAAGCCGTGTCAGACTATTACCGAGGTTGCCGATAGAATATGACAGCGCGAATGTAGGACATTTCTGAATATCAGATTTGGCGCCTGCATGCTTAGAAATGGACTACAAAACAGATCAGGAATGGACCACAGGTGTGCCAGAATTCATCGCCTGATTTGCCCGTCACCGGAGCCTGCCTTGACCGACCCACTGATCGCCCCGCTGCGGATCGTGCTGGCCGATGACCATCCGATCTTTCGCGTTGGCCTGCGCGCCGTACTGGAACGAGACCCCGGTTTGCGCGTGGTGGCCGAAGCTTCCTCGCCGGAGGAGCTGACACGCTGCCTGGGCGAAACCGAATGTGGCCTGTTGATCACCGACTTCATGATGCCCTCCACGGAACAGGGCGATGGCCTGCGGCTGATCGCCTACGTTCGCCGGCATTGGCCAAAGCTGCCCGTGCTGGTGGTGACCATGCTGACCAACCCGGGTCTGTTGCGTTCGATCCTCAACCTGGGGGTAGCTGGTTTGCTGGGCAAGGCCAGCCTGGTTAATGAACTCCCTACGGCGATTGCCAGCCTCAAGCGCAACAAACCCTACGTGGCGCAATCGGTGAAGAGCATCCTGGCACTGCCCAGCGATACCCCCGCAAGACGGATCACCGGCCATGTCGACCTGTCACCTCGCGAGCTCGAGATAACGCGACTGCTGGCGCAGGGGCTCTCGGTCAACGAAATCGCCGCGCAGCTCAACCGCAGCAAGCAGACGATCAGTGCACAGAAAGTGAGCGCCATGCGCAAGCTGGGCATCGGCAACGATGCTGCGCTGTATATCTACCTGCAGGCTCACGGGCTGAAATGAACCCGGCCGCGGCAGGTGTGCGCAGGGTAGGCGGGCCGTTCTAAGGACGCAAAGGCAAAGACCAGGCGCCCTCGAAGTGACTGATTTCGTGCACTTCCGGCAGGGGCAACAAGGCCCGTGCGCTCATGCTTCGCTGGTAATCCTGCAACAGGCCATGCACTGCTGCGGCCGACACCGGTGTGTGCAGTACGCCCAGCAGCGGTAGCCGATGCTGCCGCGCCAATGCCGTGAACGGTTCCACCGGCTGTGACCCATTGCTGTAGATGACCAGCGCCCGTGCCAACCCGGTTGCGGCCAGATGGCCGATCAGCTCGCCCATGTCCAGGCCGGCCACGGTCATTTCGCAGATGACAATGTCGACGCCCTGGCGCTTCTCCAGCGAGAGGCATGCCGCGTTGAAACTTTGCGCGGTCAGGACATCGAACACGCCACACGCATTGAGCACCTGATGCATGGCGATCAGCTGGTACGGAATGTCTTCAAGCACCAGAACTCTGAGCGAACGCATGAAGGAAACCTCGAGTGAGCGCATCGAGCTGCGCATTGACAGGCACTCTAAAGGGCAAGCGGCACGCTTGGGATAGGACAAGTCCGAAAGTTTCCGAGAATTTTCCTAGCAGCGTGCTATCGCCGTCGCCAGCCTGGCGATCTCGCGATTCAGCTCGGCAGCGTGAACGGTCAACTGTTCATCGCTGCCCGACCGGCAGCATGTGTTCACCTTGGCCAGCACGCGTGCCAGAGGTGCGGCATCGATCAAACAAGCGATGCCGTGGAGCCGATGAAGCACCTCGTGCAACCGCACACGATCGAGCGTCTCGACACTTTTCGCCAACGTCTGGCTTTCAGCCTCAAGGTTGCGCGAGAGCTCATCGAGCATTCGCCTAATGACCGCGTTATCCGCCTGGGTCAGGTGATGCAGCGCCTGCATGGAGAATGCCGGGCCCTGCTGCATGTCGGCGATGATCTGCGCCAGCTTGTCCAACGCTATCGGCTTGACCAGCAGTTCGTCCATGCCCGCTTCGGCGCAGCGCAACCGCTCGTCCTGCATGGCATTGGCGGTGCAACCGATGAGCCTGACCGGAGGCGCGGCGGACGCGGCCTCCTGCAGGCGGATGGCTTTGCACAAGGCATGGCCGTTCATGCCCGGCATATTGCAGTCGGTCAGCACCAGATCGAAATGCCCGGCCTGCCAGGCCGCCAGCGCACTCACACCGTCGCTGGCGTCCTGCACCCGGTGCCCGAGGAACTGCAACTGCTGGGTCAGTACCATCCGGTTAGCCGACAGATCGTCCACGACCAGTATGTCCAGTGCAGCGCTGTCGGGCCGAGCGTGCACGGTCGGCATCGCGTCCTGTTCAGCCTGATGCCGCACCTCGATCTGCACTTCCACCCGTGTCCCCTCGCCTTCGGTGCTGTGCAGGCTGATCGTGCCACCCATCAGCTGGACCAGCTGCTTGCAGATGCTCAAACCCAAGCCGGTGCCGACCGATTCCTGCTGCACATCCACGTTACCCTGGACGAACGGCCTGAACAGCCTGGCCTGTTGAGCGGGCGTGATGCCCGCACCTGTGTCGCTGACGGTAATGGTCATGTGCCACTGGCCTGAACTGAGTGGCTGCGCCGCGACCGCCAGGTTGACGCTGCCCTGGCGGGTGAACTTCAAGGCGTTGCCGAGCAGGTTGTGCACCACTTGCCGCAATCGCAGCGGATCGAACCAGAACGCGCTGGCCACGCCCGGCGCAATATCGAGGTGCAGCGCTACGCCTTTGCGCTGAGCCTGGGCCGAGAACAGGCTGAGCATGCCCTCGAAGAACGGCCTCACTTCGGTTACCTCCTCGGCCAGCAACATGCTGCCCGATTCGATCTTCGCCAGGTCCAGGCTGTCGCCGATCAGGGCGATGAGGTCCCGCGCCGAACGCCAGGCCACTTCCAGCGCCTGCGACACTGGCTGGTCGTCACGCTTGCGCCGTTCACGCTCGAGCTCGAGCAGACCGATGATGGCTGCCATGGGCGTACGGATCTCATGGCTCATGGTCGCCAGAAAAGCGCTTTTGGCCTGGTTGGCCTGTTCGGCAATGTGCCGCGCTTCGACCAGTTGGTCTTCCAGGCGCTTGCGTTCGGAAATGTCGATCCAACCACCGAGCAGGCCCTGCAACTGCCCCTCGGCGTTGTAGAACGGCACGATCCATTGCCAGGCGTGAACCTTGCGGCCGCGCATCTGGATCTGCCGATCGGTCGACACCGGCTGCTGATCGTCCAGCAGCCTGAGGTAGTCACGGTGCATCTGCTGCGCTTCGTCGGCATTGACCACGGCGACTTCCAGCAATGTACGACCCTTGATGTCCTGCAGACGGGTGGCAAAGCTCTGCTCGTAACTCTTGTTGCAGGACAACAGCCGCGCCTGCAGGTCGCGGACATAGATGGGCCCGGGGATGCCATCGAGCAGCGCGTGCTGGAATGCCAGCTGATCGTTGAGTGCCTGCTCGGCCTTGAGCCGCTGACGAATCTGCGCCTTGAGTCGACCACTCCACAACAGCGACACCGCGCCCAGCACCAGCGCTGCTGCCAGCAGCCAATAGACCCAGGTGGCAATGCGTTGCCACATGGGCTCTGGAGGCACTACCGCCCCCAGCCACTTCAGGCGCGCTGCACGCAGTTCCGCGACCGGATAGGCCTCCAGCGCCTTGTTGATGATGGACGTGAGCTCGGGTTCCGAGGCACGAATGGCAAAACGGTCGGGCGACCATTCGCCGGCGACGTTGCGTCCGACCTTGAGCACGCCGGGCGGATAACGGCCAACCGCGCGATAGGCGCCGACTTCACTGTCGATGGTGGCATCCGCTTCGCCGCTCGCCACCATCTCGCGCGCCTTGTCGTAGGTGCTGACCAGGCGCAGCTTGATGTGCGGGTACTGGCTGCGGATCGCGCTTTCCAGGGCGTGCTCGGCCGGAATCGCCAGGACCTTGCCGGCCAGCTCGTCCAGATGACCGATGGGCAGGTCCTCGGCGCGCACGATGAACACCCAGCCCTGGCCCCCGAACGAATGGCTGAAACTCAGGAAGGCCTTGCGGTCCGGCGTTTCCGAGAGAGTGGTATTCATATCGGCCTTGCCAAGCTTCAGCATTTCCAGGCTCTGGGCCATCGAGTGGGAAGGCAGGTAGACGAACTGCAGCCCCGTCATGTGCGACAGCGTTGCCAGCACTTCACTGTTGAGCCCTACCCAGTTTCCCTGGCGGTCCCGGTACAGGTAGGGAGGATACTGCGTCGCGACCACACGCACCTGGCGGTGCCGGGCGATCCAGGCTTGTTCGGCAGGCTCCAGCGGTACCCGGTGGTGGCCGATTTCCGACCCCAGCCCGGTGGTCCAGCGGGTCAGGATCTCGCGGCGCAAACCATCGTCGAGGCTGGCCAGGGCCCGCTCGACCATCTGCCCCAATATCGGATCGGCCTGGCGACTGGCGATGGTGTAACCCACGGGTGGCAGACCGCTGGGGCCGACGATATCCAGAGCCAGGTAGGGTCGCAGTGCGTTGTAGGCGCGCACGATCACCTCGTTGCTGATCATGGCGTCGACATCGCCCTGGTGCAGCGCCTGCAAGCCACTGCTCAGGCTGGGTGCGACCACGATGCGGCTGTCGGGATACACGCGCTGCACCGTGGCATCGTCGGCATAGCCATCCACCAGCGCGACCTTCTCCCCGGCCAGGCCGCTGCTGTGCTTGCTGCCCGCGCGCCGTACGATGACGCCGCGGTCAGGCATGTACTCCTTGGAAAAGGCCAGGCCATCGATGGCCTGTTCGAAGGCATTGGCGCTGGTCAGCAGATCGATTTCGCCATCCTTGAGCGCCTGCACCGCCTCGCTGCGCTGGGCAAACCCCAACACCCGCAGATCGACCCCCAGGCGGCTGCCGATCAGGCTCAGGTAGTCGGCACTCACACCTTGATAGCGGTTGCGATCGCTGGTGATGTCGATGGGTTCGTGATCGGCCAGGGAAACACCCACCCTGAGCGTGCCGTGGCGTTGCAGCCACTGCTGTTCGGTGCTGGAAAGGGGCAGTGGAGAAAGCTGCGCGAACGGTGCAACCAAGGCGAAGGGCAGGCTTTGGGCAGCGAACGCCAGGCCGGGCGAAAGCATGGCAACCGCCATGAACAACCCCGCCATCCACGCCGTCACCCCTGCGAGCGTGAGAAACGAGGTCAGTGTGGGTTTCATGCCATGCATCCTTGCCTGCGGGCCAAAGGGGCCCAGGAAAAAGTTGCATAAGCTTGGCACTGTAAAAAGCATAAAGCCCGCATCGGGCGGGCTTTATGTGTTTCAGATCGCGTCAGACGCGAGGCTGCATGCCATCACAGCGGTTTGCCGCGATTGCCATGTTGGCTGACGAAGGCTTGTACGGCCGACAGGTCGTTGGGCAACACGGTGCACTTCTCTTCGCGCTCGAACAGATCGACCAGGTGCGCAGGCAACTCCAGGGCCTTGCCTACGCCGGCCTTTTGCACGGCTTCGGGGAACTTGACCGGGTGCGCCGTTCCCAGCACCACCATGGGCGTGTCGAGGCTGCGACGACACTCGCGCGCCGCGCGTACGCCAATGGCCGTGTGTGGATCGAGGACCTCGCCGCACTCGGCGAACACCTGGGCGATGGTCTCGCAGGTTTGCTCGTCGGTGACCGCCAGCGAGTCGAACAGCTTGCGCGCCTCGGTCCAGCGTTCCTCATCGACGCTGAAACCGCCGCCCTGGCGGAAGTTGTCCATCAGGCCTGCAATGGCCGCGCCGTTGCGACCGTGCAGGTCGAACAGCAGGCGTTCGAAGTTCGACGACACCATGATGTCCATCGACGGCGACAACGTCGCGTGCAGGGTTTGCTTGACGTACTGATTGCCGCTCATGAAACGGTGCAGGATGTCGTTGCGGTTGGTGGCCACCACCAACTGGTTGATCGGCAGGCCCATGTTGCGCGCCAGATAGCCGGCGAAGATATCGCCAAAGTTGCCGGTGGGCACCGAGAACGCCACCGAGCGTGCCGGGCCGCCCAGCTGCAGGGCCGCGTGGAAGTAGTAGACGATCTGGGCCATGATCCGCGCCCAGTTGATCGAGTTCACTGCAACCAACGGCGTGCCCTTGAGGAAACTCTGGTCGGCGAAGCTGTTCTTGACCATTTCCTGGCAGTCGTCGAAATTGCCTTCGATGGCGATGTTGTGCACGTTGTCGCCGGTAATCGTGGTCATTTGCCGACGCTGAACCGCAGACACGCGCTCATGCGGATGCAGGATGAAAATATCGACGTTCTCGCAGTGCTTGCAGCCTTCGATTGCGGCCGAACCGGTATCGCCACTGGTGGCGCCGACGATCACCACACGCTGGCTGCGTTTGGCCAGTACGTAGTCGAGCAGCCGCCCCAGCAGCTGCAGGGCAAAGTCCTTGAACGCCAGCGTTGGCCCGTGGAACAGCTCCATCACCCACTCGTTACCACCCAGCTGGCGCAAAGGTGCGACGGATGCATGGGCGAATACCGCGTAGGTTTCTTCGAGAATCTTCTTGAAATCGGCATCCGGAATGCTGCCGGTGACGAACGGGCGCATGACCCGAAATGCCAGCTCGTGATAAGGCAGCCCCGCCCACGAGGCGATTTCTTCCTGGGTGAAGCGCGGCAGGTTTTCCGGGACATAGAGGCCACCGTCACTGGCCAGACCGGCGAGCAGAACCTCTTCGAAGTTCAGGGCCGGGGCCTGACCGCGAGTACTGATATAACGCATTGCGAATTCCTCTGGCAGCTGCCGCTTAGTTCAAGTGCTCGACACGGATGCGCACGACCGGGCCAACCACGCCCTGCAAGGCTTCCAGCGCCTTGATAGCATCATTGATGTGCTGTTCGACGACGCGGTGGGTCAGCAGGATCATCGGCACCAGGCCATCGTGTTCCTCGACCTCTTTCTGCATGATCGACTCGATGTTGATGCCACGCTCGGAGAGGATGCTCGCCACCTGCGCCAGCACGCCCGGATGATCCTTGGCTTGAATGCGCAGGTAGTAGGCGCTTTCACAGGCCTCGATGGGCAGGATCGGGTGAGCGGAAAGCGAATCCGGCTGAAAGGCCAGGTGCGGCACGCGATTCTCCGGGTCCGAGGTCATGGCGCGGACCACGTCGACCAGGTCGGCGACCACGCTCGAGGCAGTCGGCTCCATGCCCGCACCGGCACCGTAGAACAGGGTTGAACCGGCCGCGTCGCCGTTGACCATCACTGCGTTCATCACGCCATTGACGTTGGCGATCAGACGGTCGGCCGGGATCAGCGTCGGGTGCACCCGCAGCTCGATACCGCGCTCGGTGCTGCGCGCCACACCCAGATGCTTGATGCGGTAGCCCAGGGCTTCGGCGTAGTTGACGTCGGCCGTGGTCAGGCGGGTGATGCCTTCGGTGTAGGCCTTGTCGAACTGCAGCGGAATGCCGAAGGCGATGGACGCCAGAATGGTCAATTTGTGCGCCGCGTCGATACCTTCGACGTCGAAGGTGGGGTCGGCCTCGGCATAACCCAGGGCCTGCGCTTCGGCCAGGACGTCCTCGAAGGTACGACCCTTCTCGCGCATTTCGGTCAGGATGAAGTTGCCAGTACCGTTGATGATGCCCGCGACCCAGTTGATGCGGTTGGCCGACAGGCCTTCGCGAATGGCCTTGATCACCGGGATGCCACCCGCCACGGCGGCTTCGAACGCAACGATCACGCCCTTCTCGCGTGCCTTGGCGAAGATCTCGTTGCCGTGCACTGCAATCAGCGCCTTGTTGGCGGTGACCACGTGCTTGCCGTTTTCGATGGCCTTGAGTACCAGCTCGCGCGCGATGCCGTAGCCACCGATCAGTTCGATGACGACATCGATATCCGGGTTGCAGGCCACGGCGAAGACATCGTTGGTAATGGGGGTACCGGCGATCTGGCAATTGGGGTTCTGCGAGCGCATCGCAATCTGCGCCACTTCAATACCGCGCCCGGCACGGCGGGCAATCTCCTCGGCGTTGCGCTGAAGTACGTTGAAGGTGCCGCCACCGACGGTACCTAACCCACAGATGCCTACTTTGACCGGTTTCACTCTGAACTCCCCATGAAACGACCGCCTCGATGACGGTCGTGATACTGGCCGCAGGCCGTGAGCCTTCGGCTATTGATGACGTGCGAGTGCCACTCAGCCTTTCGCGTCGAGGGCCAGCTTGGCGACGTTGGCGGCCGGCTGGTAACCCGGAATGACCTGACCGTTCTCCAGCACGATGGCTGGCGTGCCGGTGACGCCGATCGACTGGCCCAGCTCGAACTGCCTGGCCACCGGGTTGGCGCATGAAGGCGCCTTGATGGTATCGCCCGATACCATCTTGTCCATCGCTGCCTTGCGGTCCTTGGAGCACCAGACAGCCTGCAGCTGTTCGTCACCGGCCGACTTCAAGCCCTGGCGCGGGAACGCTACGTAGCGGACCTCGACACCCATGCGGTTCAGCTCGGGGACTTCGGCGTGCAGCTTGTGGCAGTACGGACAGGTGGTATCGGTGAAAACCGTGATGTGCGACTTGGTTTCGCCCACTGCGGGGTACACAACGGTATCGGCTACCGGGATCGCGTTGACGGTCTTGGCAATGGCCAGCCGCTCGGTTTTCTCGGTGAGGTTGACCGGCTTGCCGTCCTGGATCTGGAACAGGTAGCCCTGCATGACGAACTGACCGTCGGCGCTGGCGTAAAGCACGCGACCGCCCTTGAGCTTGACCTCGTACAAGCCGTTGAGCGGACTGGCGGCGACGCTTTCGATCGGCACTTCCAGTTGCAGGGTCTGCAGGGTCTTGCGAATCGCTTGTTCCGCAGCCGGGTCGGCAACGGCAAAGGTGCTGGCCAGCGCAAGGGCTGCGGCGGCGAAAAGGCGGGTCACGCGCATGGGAACTCCTGGAGCGACGGACTTGAGGGGCGGTGGACGATCAGCTCGTCACAGCCCGCTGCATAAACCGGGCAAGCCTACCACATTCATTGGCCAAGACCGACTCTGGACAACCCTCGACACAGCCTTTGAGCACGTTGTTTCATCCGCGCGGATGATGCCTGGCATGAAGCTCCTGCAGACGCGCGCGTGCCACGTGGGTGTAGATCTGCGTGGTCGACAGATCGCTGTGGCCGAGCAGCATCTGCACCACGCGCAGATCCGCACCGTGATTGAGCAGATGCGTCGCGAAGGCGTGGCGCAGCGTGTGCGGCGACAGCGACTTGGCGATGCCGGCGACCTGGGCCTGATGCTTGATCCGATGCCAGAAGGTCTGTCGCGTCATCTGCTCGCCGCGCTGGCTGGGGAAGACCACGTCGCTGGGCCTGCCGCCGAGCAGTTCGTGACGTCCGTCGCGCAGGTACCGCTCGACCCAGACCACCGCTTCCTCACCCATCGGCACCAGGCGCTCCTTGTTGCCCTTGCCCACCACGCGCAATACACCCTGGCGCAGATTGACCTGGTCCAGGGTCAGGCTGATCAACTCGGTCACGCGCAGGCCGCAGGCATACAGCACCTCGAGCATGGCGCGATCCCGCTGGCCGATCGGCTCGCTCAGATCGGGCGCCTGCAATAACGCTTCGACGTCGGCTTCGGACAACGATTTCGGCAACGGTTTGCCCAGTTGCGGCATGTCGACCTGCAGCGTCGGGTCGGCACCGATCAGCTTTTCGCGCAGCAGGTAGCGATAGAAGCCGCGCGCGCCCGACAGCAGGCGTGCCGTGGAGCGCGCCTTGTAACCCTGCTCGACCCGCCAGGCCAGGTGATCGAGCAATACATCGCGGCCCGCCGCCTCCAGCGCGATGCCGCGCTCGTGCAACCAACCGTTGAACAATGCAAGGTCGCTGCGGTAACTGTTGCGGCTGTTTTCCGATAGGCCTTTTTCCAGCCACAAGGCATCGAGAAATTGGTCGATCAGGGGGTGGTCGAGGGCAGGCATCGCAATCGCAGGGCTGTGGGGGTGCGGGGATGATAACAGGGCGCAGCGTCAGGGCGACGCCTTCGCGGGCAGAGGGCTCGCCACCCGCCCCGCTCCCACATGAACCTTACCCACCCGTTCACGCTCGCCTACACACTTTCGCCCACAAAAAAGGCAGCCCGAAGGCTGCCTTTTCCTGCATCAGAAACAAACTGTACTCAGGACAGTTTTTCCTTGATACGTGCTGCTTTACCCGACAGGTCGCGCAGGTAGTACAGCTTGGCTTTGCGCACGTCACCACGACGTTTCACGGCCATGCTGTCGATCTGCGGGCTGTAGGTCTGGAAAGTACGCTCTACACCTACACCGTTGGAGATTTTACGAACGGTGAAAGCACTGTTCACGCCGCGGTTGCGCTTGGCGATAACAACGCCTTCGAACGCCTGCAGACGCGAGCGATCGCCTTCCTTCACTTTCACCTGAACGACAATGGTGTCGCCCGGGGCAAAGGGAGGGATTTCTTTGGTCATCTGCTCTGCTTCGAGTGCAAGGATGATTTTGTTGGTCATGCTGTGCTCCTAAGGTAAATCGTCTGACTTACCATCGATACGTTAACTATCGTCCCGCTCGCGGAGGTACTCCGCCAGCAGCTTGTTCTCTTCTCCAGAAAGCGAGCGTCTTTCCAGAAGATCGGCACGTCGTTCGTAGGTCCGCCCAAGGGACTGCTGCAAACGCCAGCGCCGGATGTGTGCATGATTGCCGCTAAGCAATATGTCGGGAACACGCTGATCCGCATACACCTCCGGTCGGGTGTAGTGCGGGCAATCCAGCAGACCGTCGGTGAAGGAATCTTCCTCCGCAGAGTCCGCATGCCCCAAAGCTCCGGGCAGCAGCCGTGTAACCGCATCGATCAGGACCATGGCAGGCAATTCACCGCCCGACAGCACATAGTCGCCAACAGACCACTCTTCATCGACATGAGCTTCAATGAAACGCTCGTCGATGCCTTCGTACCGCCCGGCGATCAGAATCAAGGATTCGGAGGTCGCCAGTTGTTTCACCGCACCCTGTACCAGCGGTCGGCCCTGGGGCGAAAGGTAGATCACCTTCGCCGCTTCCCCTGCCGCAGCCTTGGCCTGAACCAGAGCGTCTTCCAGGGGCTTGATCTTCATCACCATTCCCGGACCACCGCCGAAGGGCCGGTCATCCACTGTGTGGTGACGGTCCGTGGTGTAGTCCCGCGGATTCCAGCAGGTCAATTGCAACAACCCCTGTTTCACCGCGCGGCTGGTAATGCCGTACTCGCTGATGGCCGAGAACATCTCGGGGAACAGGGTGATCACTTCCACGCGAAGGGTTGCCATCGCCTAGAAGTCCGCGTCCCAATCCACCCTCATCTCGCCAGCGGCCAGGTCGACCTTCAACACGCATTGCGCCGTATAGGGCAACAGGCGTTCACGATCATCCAGGCTGCCCGCGCAGGGCTTCACCACCATTACATCGTTGGCGCCGGTCTCCAACAGGTGATCGACGGTGCCGAGCAATTGCTCTTGCAGGTCGATGACTTTCAGGCCCTGAAGCTGATACCAGTAGTAGTCATCTTCGGCCAGGTCGGGCAAAAGGCTGCGCGAGATGCAAATCTCGTAACCGGACAGAAGACGTGCTTCGTCGCGATCGTCCAGGCCTTTCAACTTGGCAACCAGATCCTTTTGCGTGGATCGGCCGCTGACCAGCTCTACCTGCTTGGTCACGCCTTCGCGCCGGAGCGTCCAGGAGGTGTACTGCAGCAGGTTTTCAATCGGATCGGTAAAGGAAAAGACCTTCACCTCGCCGCGAACGCCGTGTACCGAGAAAATCTTGCCGACGACGATCAAGTCATCAGCGGAATCTGGCGTCGCGTTCATATTGCTCAGGCCGCGGCCTTGGCATTTTCCTTCAGCAACTGAGCAACGCGCTCAGAAGGCTGTGCACCAACGCTCAACCAGTGGTTGACGCGCTCTTGGTTCACGGACAGACGGATTTCCTGACCACGGGCAACAGGGTTGAAGAAACCCACGTGCTCTTTGTGGGAACCGTCACGCGGGTTGCGCGAGTCGGTTACGGTCAGTTGGTAAAACGGGCGCTTTTTGGAGCCGCCACGGGCAAGACGGATGGTTAGCATTGAACATCGTTCCTGTAGTCGGTGCTGCAAATCATAATGCACAGCGGGCACACGGGTGCCCGAAAGGCCGCATATTCTCAAGGAATACACGGACATTTGCAAATGCCTTTTTCCGATAGGTCGAGGCTTGCAGCGAGGATTTGCCTATGAGCCGTTGCAAGCAACGGAGTTTGGCCACATGGCCAGGGTATTCATCGGCAAGAGGGATGTGCTTGTGGGAGCAGGCTCCCACAGGGTTCTCGTACCGACGCAATGGGTTACATCTTGGGCATGCCGCCACCGCCGCCGGGCAGCATGCCGCCCATACCGCGCATCATCTTGGCCATGCCGCCCTTGGTCGAGAACTTCTTCATCATCTTCTGCATCTGCTTGTGCTGCTTGATCAAGCGACCGATGTCCTGCACCTGGGTACCCGAGCCCATGGCGATGCGACGCTTGCGCGAGCCGCTGATCACCTCGGGGTCGCGGCGCTCGGCCGGGGTCATGGAATTGATGATGGCTTCCATCTGCTTGAACTGCTTCTCGGCAACGTTCTGGGCGTTGCCCATCTGCGAGAGGTTCACACCGCCGATGCTCGGCAGCTTGTCCATCAGGCCACCGAGGCCGCCCATGGTCTTCATCTGTACGAGCTGGTCGCGGAAGTCTTCGAGGTCGAAGCCCTTGCCCTTCTTCAGCTTCTTGGCCAGCTTGTCGGCCTTGTCCTTGTCCAGCGACTGCTCGGCTTGCTCGATCAGGCTGAGCACGTCGCCCATGCCCAGGATGCGCGAGGCGATGCGGTCGGGGTGGAACGGCTCGAGCGCTTCGCTCTTCTCGCCCATGCCGATGAACTTGATCGGCTTGCCGGTGATGGCACGCACCGACAGTGCGGCACCGCCGCGAGCGTCGCCGTCGACCTTGGTCAGGATCACACCGGTGAGCGGCAGCGCATCACCGAAGGCCTTGGCCGTGTTGGCTGCGTCCTGGCCGGTCATGGCGTCGACCACAAACAGGGTTTCGGCAGGCTTGACCGCCGCGTGCAGCTGCTGGATCTCGCCCATCATCTCGGCGTCGATGTGCAGGCGCCCGGCGGTGTCGAGGATGACCACGTCAATGAACTTGAGCTTGGCCTCGCGGATCGCGGCGTTGGCGATGTCCACGGGCTTCTGGCTGATGTCCGACGGGAAGAAGGTCACGCCGATATCGTTGGCCAGGGTTTCCAGCTGCTTGATGGCTGCCGGGCGGTAGACGTCTGCCGACACCACCATCACCGTCTTCTTCTTGCGCTCCTTGAGGTAGCGCGCCAGCTTGCCGGCGGTGGTGGTCTTGCCCGCACCCTGCAGGCCGGCCATGAGGATGACCGCCGGCGGGGTCACCGCCAGGCTCAGTTCCTCGTTGGCCGCGCCCATCATCTCGACGAGCTCGGCCTGGACGATCTTCACGAACGCCTGGCCTGGGGTCAGGCTGCGCGAAACCTCGGTGCCGACCGCACGCTCCTTGACCTTGTTGACGAAGTCCTTCACCACCGGCAAGGCGACGTCGGCTTCGAGCAGCGCCATGCGCACTTCGCGCAGGGTGTCTTTGATGTTGTCCTCGGTCAGCTTGGCTTTGCCGGTAACGTGGCGAAGCGTCTGCGAGAGGCGGTCTGTAAGGTTTTCAAACATGTCGCGATCCTTTCTGGCTCTGGTTGAGCCGAGGTTGTGGCGGCAAGAGCAGGCCGGCGATTATAACCAAGAGTGGGTGCCACGGACACTGCGCGGTATGCAGTCTTTCGTCGGCGGGCATTTGATGCCAAACTCAGGCACTTTCCGGCTTGTGCTCCACAGGACCTATGCTCCCCTTGTCACCCAGTCTAATCCCCACCCTCGCCGCCGCCTGCCTGTACGCCGCTGCGACTGCCTATCAGGCAACCCGTATCGGCCAAGGCGGCAAGGCTGACAAGCGCGTGCTCTACCTGTTCGGCTTCCTGGCCGTGATTGCCCACGGCTGCGCGTTGTTCTCGCAGTTGCTCACCCCCCTGGGGCTGAGCCTGGACTTCTTCAGCGCGGCCAGCCTGATCGCCGTGGCGGTGATCGCCCTGACCCTGCTGGCCACCAGCCAGATACCCGTGGAAAACCTGCTGGTGCTGCTGTTTCCCCTGGGTCTGGCGACCATTCTGATCGCCCAGTTCGCGCCCGGCGGGACTGCACCGCTGATCCACGAAGAGCCAGGCATTCTCACGCACATCCTGCTGTCCATCCTGGCCTATGGCATGTTCACCATCGCCGTGTTCCAGTCGTTGCTGCTGTTGCTCCAGGACCACCAGCTCAAGCACAAGCATCCGGCAGGGCTGATCAAGAATTTCCCGCCGCTGCAGACCATGGAAAGCCTGCTGTTCGGTTTCATCTGGGCCGGCTGGGCACTGCTGTCGCTGTCACTGATTTCAGGCTGGGTGTTCGTCGAGAACCTGTTCGCGCAACACCTGGTGCACAAGACCCTGCTCGCCTGCCTGGCCTGGATCGTTTTCAGCGTGCTGCTGTGGGGACGCAATCGCCTGGGCTGGCGCGGGCACAAGGCCATTCGCTGGACGCTGGCCGGCTTCTGCCTGCTGATGCTGGCCTATTTCGGCAGCAAGCTGGTTCGCGAATACATTCTGCACATCTGACAGGTCACCCATGGACACTCTGCCCCTAGGGCCGATGCTCGGCGCGCTGGCGCTGGCAATTCTCCTCGCCGCGCTGCTTTGCGCAGTGGAAGCCGCGCTGCACACGCTGGCCGCACAGCGCCCTACCGGGCGCAATGGCGATCGACCGGCGCTGCAGGCGCCGCTGCCCAGCCTGGTGCTGCTCAATACCCTGGCCCGTGCCATGGCGGTGACCCTGGGGGTAACGCTTGGCATCTATCTGCGCGGCGCCCATGGCGCCTGGCTCGGTGGCCTGGGCACCACGCTCGCCCTGCTGGTGCTGGCCGACTACCTGCCACGCCGCCTTGCCCAGCGCTACCCGCGGCCGTTCATCGGCATGGCCAATGCGTTGCTGGCGCCGCCACTCAAGCTGGTCTGGCCGCTGGCATGGCTACTGGACGGCGCCGCACGGCTGCTGGTCGTGCCCTTCGCCCGCAAGGAACCCGGCAAAGGCGCCCAGCAGGAGCCTGCCATACCGCGCAGTGTGCTGGACGAACTGGCCGCCGAAGCGCGCAGCAACAAACCGCACCTGGCCAACAGCATCCATGCGCTGGACAAGATCACCGTCAACGACATCCTGGTGCCGCGCAACGAAATCGACGGCATCAACCTGGAAGATTCGCTGGACGAGATCATCGACCAGCTGATGATCAGCCGCCATACCCGCCTGCCGGTCTTCCACAACGACATCAACCATGTCGAACGGGTGCTCAATACCCGCCAGATCAGCCACCTGCTGCCGCACCGCGAACTCACCATCGAGGCCTTGCTGGCCGCCTGCTATGAGGCTTACTTCGTTCCGGAAAGCACGCCCCTGCAGATGCAGCTGCTGAATTTCCACAAGCAGCAACGCCGATTGGGCATCGTCGTCGACGAATACGGCGAGGTGCAGGGCATCGTCACCCTGGAAGACATTCTGGAAGAGATCGTCGGCGAGTTCGAAGATGACGATGCGCTGGCCAATCCGCATATCCATCCGCAGCTGGATGGCCGCTTCGTGGTCGAAGGCCAGGCCTCCATTCGCGACATCAACAAGAGCCTGGGCTGGCACTTGCCCAGCGATGGCCCCAAGACCTTGAACGGCCTGGTCACCGAGGCGCTGGAAAGCATTCCGGCCAGCGCGGTGTGCCTGAAGATCGGTCGCTATCGCATGGAAATTCTCGAGACCGAGGAAAACCGCGCGTCACGGGTGCTTATATGGCACGCGAGCAGCCTGCCAGCAGCGTGACGGCGGTGTCGCGCCCTCGCAAAACCGGCGCCGCCGCTCGGCAGGCACCGGTCGACTCAGACCTTACAGTTCGACCTTGACCGCTTGCGAGGCGCGCGTGGCCTTGGCCCGGGCTGCCTCGATCGATTCGTCGCGGGCCAGGGCCACGCCCATGCGCCGTTGCCCATTGACCTCGGGCTTGCCGAACAGACGCAGCGCCGTATCCGGTTCGGCCAGTGCCGCGCCGAGGTTGTCGAAGGCGGTCTGGCGAGAGTTGCCTTCGACCAGGATCACCGCCGAGGCGGATGGCCCGAACTGACGAACCAGCGGGATCGGCAACCCGAGAATGGCGCGTGCGTGCAAGGCGAACTGGGACAGATCCTGGGAAATCAGGGTGACCAGGCCGGTATCGTGCGGACGCGGCGAGACCTCGCTGAACCACACCTGATCACCCTTGATGAACAGTTCGACGCCGAACAGGCCGCGCCCACCCAGGGCTTCAGTCACTGCACGCGCCACCCGCTCCGACTCGGCCAGGGCCACCGGGCTCATCGCCTGGGGCTGCCAGGACTCTTGATAGTCGCCCTTCTCCTGCCGGTGGCCAACCGGTGCGCAGAACGTCGTCCCGCCAACGTGGCGGACGGTCAGCAAGGTGATCTCGTAGTCGAAGTCGATGAAACCTTCGATGATCACACGGCCCTTGCCGGCGCGGCCGCCCTCCTGGGCATAGTCCCACGCTTCCTGCACATCGGCCGCCGAGCGCAGCAGGCTCTGGCCCTTGCCCGAAGAGCTCATGACCGGCTTGACCACGCACGGGAAACCCAGGTCCTGCACGGCCCGCGCGTAGTCTTCGAAGGTGTCGGCAAAATGGTACGGCGAGGTCGGCAGGTCCAGCTCTTCGGCGGCCAGGCGGCGAATGCCCTCGCGGTTCATGGTCAGCTGGGCTGCGCGCGCAGTCGGCACCACGGTGAAGCCTTCGGACTCCAGCTCCACCAGCGTGGCGGTGGCGATGGCCTCGATCTCGGGCACGATGTAGTGCGGTTTTTCCGCTTCGATGACCGACCGCAAGGCGGCGCCATCGAGCATGTTGATGACGTGGCTGCGATGGGCCACTTGCATGGCCGGCGCATCGGCGTAACGGTCTACGGCGATGACTTCGACGCCCAGGCGTTGCAGCTCGATCACCACTTCCTTGCCCAGCTCGCCGCAGCCGCACAGCAGTACGCGGGTCGCGGTCGGCGACAGGGGGGTTCCGATACGGGTCATTTCAGGTCCTCAGGGAATCGTCTGGATCGAGGGGCAGCACGCAGGCCGACCCGACAGGGGCGGGCATTTTAACTCAACGCGGCTTTGCGTGCGCCAGTCTCGCCGCCCACAGGCAAGGGCCGGATCAGCCGCCCGCAAATACCAGGCCCTGGGCCACGGCTCGCTCATGGGCGAGGCGCAGCACGGCGCGGCGCTGGTCGTCGCTCATGCGCCCCCACTGGGTAATTTCCGCGGCGGTGCGCTGGCAGCCCGTGCACACATCCTGCTCATCCAGGGCGCAGACACTGATGCAGGGAGACTTGACCGGCTTGGGCAGAGGGTTCACGAGTCCTGCTCGATCAGTTCGCGAGCATAGCGCTGGGCATTGTGCACATAGTGCGCGGCGCTGGCTTCGAGCATGCGCTTCTGGGCTTCGCTCAGCTCACGCACGACCTTGCCCGGGGAGCCCATGACCAGCGATCCATCGGGAATGTCCTTACCCTCGGCAATCAGCGAGTTGGCGCCGATGATGCAGTGCTTGCCGATCCTGGCGCCGTTGAGAATGACGGCGTTGATCCCGATCAGGCTGAAGTCGTCCACAGTGCAGCCATGCAGCATGGCATTGTGGCCAATGGTCACGCCGCGACCGATGGTCAGCGGCACGCCGGCATCGGTATGCATCACGGTGCCGTCCTGCACGTTGCTGTGCTCGCCGATGTCGATCAGCTCGTTGTCGCCGCGCAGCACGGCGCCGAACCACACGCTGGCCCCGGCCTGCAGGCGCACCTTGCCGATGAGGGTGGCATTGGGTGCGACCCAGCTGTCGGGATGGGTTTCGACGCGCGAGTCGCCCAGACGGTATTTCATGTGATCTCCTCGACGCGGCAATGGTCGGCACGGCGCCCCGCCGCACTACGTTCAGATGACGGTCAGATGGCGGTGTAATGCTCGGGAGGCCGATGCAGGCTGATCCGGGCGTCATACATAAGGTTGACGAGTTCGACGATCATGATCGCCGACAATCCCCATATCTTGTACTCGCCGAAGCGATAGCTGGGCACGTACCAGCTGCGACCCTGGTAATCGATGCGGTGGGTGTGCTCGCGTGGGTCCTGCCGAAAGAACTCCAGCGGCACGGAAAACACCGCGGCGATTTCGGCATCGTTGGGTCGGTATTCGACATAGTCGGGAATGATGCCCACGAATGGCGTGACCTTGAGCCCGTGCTTGGACACCAGCGGGCTGAGCGGACCGATGATTTCCACCAGCCCGGGCGGCAGGCCGATTTCCTCTTCGGCTTCGCGCAGAGCGGTGAATATCAGGTCAGGGTCTTGCGGGTCGCGGCGTCCGCCGGGGAAAGCCACTTCGCCACCATGGGTCGAGAGCCCCGAGGCGCGCAGTGTCAGCACCAGCTCGGGCTCGTCGCTGCGGGTGATGGGCAGCAACACGGCCGCTTCGGGAAAACGGCTGTCGGTTTCCAGTGTCCGTGGCGTATGGTTGCTCACTCGGCGAAGTAGCTCGTCCAGCATGGCGTTTCTCGATCCGTGGCCTGCTGGCATGATGCACCAAAAGCCGCTGGCAGCCCAAGCTCGATTTGCCGTGCCGCAGGCTTGCGGCACCTCGGCACTACGGCCAAGATAGCGGCAGCCATCAAGGATCTGAGCATGAATTTCTGCAGCCATTGCGGCAACCCGGTAACCCTGCGCATCCCTACCGGCGATACTCGCCCCCGATTCGTCTGCGGGCATTGCCACCTCGTCCATTACCAGAATCCCAAAGTGGTCGCGGGCTGCATCGCCGTGTGGCAGGACCAGGTCTTGCTGTGCCGCCGGGCCATCGAGCCGCGCCGTGGTTTCTGGACCCTGCCGGCAGGCTTCATGGAAAACGGCGAAACGCTGCAACAGGCTGCCAGCCGGGAAACCGTCGAAGAAGCCTGCGCACAGGTGACCAACCTTGCGTTGTACACCGTGTTCGATCTGCCGCACATCAGCCAGGTGCAGGTGTTCTACCGAGCCGAAATGTCCGAGCCTTCGTTTGCCGTGGGCGAGGAAAGCCTGGAAGTGGGCTTGTTCGCGCAAAATCAGATCCCTTGGGCGGAGCTGGCTTTCCCCACCGTCGGCCGTACCTTAGAATACTTTTTCGCCGACCGGCTGGAGCACAGCTACCCGGTTCGCAACGAGTGCCTGGGGCCGCTGCTCGCGCGCTGGCCACAGGCCTGACCCATCGCACCGGCGCCAGCGGCGCGTTTCCATTGCAGGAATATCCCATAGATGCGTTGCCTGACCGCCCTGTTCTGCCTGTGCTTCGCCGTGAGCGCCCAGGCTGCCTTCACCGTTACCGTTGAACGCAAGCCGGTCGACCAGATCGCCCCTGCGGTGCAATCGAGCAAGCGCCTGGGCGTGGACCCGATCGACAAGGTGCTGGTGCTCAAGACCAGTCGCCAGTTGCAGTTGATCAGCGGTGGCGAGCCGCTCAAGAGTTACCGCATCTCGCTGGGCAAGCAACCCCAGGGCGCGAAGGCGCGCGAGGGCGACAAGCGCACGCCCGAGGGCTTCTACTGGCTCGACTGGCGCAAGGTCAGCGATCGCTTCAACCTGGCGATGCACGTTTCCTATCCCAACATCAGCGACTCGGCCCGCGCCCGCCGCGAGGGCGTTCCACCGGGCAGCATGATCATGATCCACGGCACGCCGATCGACGAGGAGTACCCGGAATGGTACTTCGCCACCCTGGACTGGACCGATGGCTGTATCGCCATGAAGAACGACGACATGCGGGAGGTGTGGAGCCTGGTCAAGGACGGCACGATGATCGAGATCCGGCCGTGAGCACGGCGTTCTCTTTACCGACCCAGCCTTGACCTTCCTTCAGCTGTCATAGGAACCATCCTACAACTGGTTCCTTTTTCGAATCCGCCCTTTCCTACTGTCTGTCAGATTCTTCCTACCAACAACCCCTCTCCCCTGCCCGTTCCCTGGGAAGTCCCCCCTCTTAAAGTGGCCGCCTATTGATTGGTCGACGATTGGGGCTGGGCTGCAATGACGATTTTCCGCAAGGACCGGCTGTTATCCGCACTGCTTTTCGCACCCGCCATGGCGCTGGGCGAAACCGGCGCGCAACCGCTGAATGACCAGATCCTGCGTCAGTTCGATACCCAGCGCCACGAGCGCGCCGCTGCCGAACAGGCGCAACGGCTGGAAACCCTTCGTGAAGACGCGGCGGAGCCAGCCAGCCGCGCACCGCAGCGGGTCGAGCAAGGTGATGGCGAGTGCTGGCCGGTGTCCGCGGTGCGCGTGCAGGACAACCAGCTGCTGGACACCGCTGCGCTGCAAGGTGTCCTGCAGCCATGGGTGGCGCCGTGCAGCGGCGTCGATGACATCAACCAGATGCTGCTGGCCTTGACCGGTGCCTACGTGAAGGCCGGCTATATCGCGGCCAGGCCCTATATCGTTCGCATGCCCGCAGCAGATGGCGAGCTGGTCATCGCCATGCTCGAAGGCTTCATCGAATCCATTGAAATCGCCGACGGCAGTGACGACCTGGCGCTGGGCAGCGCTTTCCCTGGGATGATCGGTCGCCCGCTCAAGCTCACCGATGTGGAAAGTGGCCTGGACCAGCTCAACCGGCTGCGCTCCGTCGACCTGATCCTGGACATCGCTCCCGGCGAGCAGGTGGGGGGTACGCGAATCGTTCTGCGCCCACAGGGCACGCACAAATCCTGGACCCTGGGCACCGGACTGAACAACCGTGGCAGCGATGCATCGGGGCGCCACCAGGCACAGCTGAGCCTGAGCCTGGACAACCCGTTTCGTCTCAATGATTCGCTGGCTGCCAGCTATGCCAACAGCCTGGACGGTGGATCGGGCCGCAGTCGCCAAGGCGGGATGTTCTACGAAATACCCTACGGGCGCTGGACCCTGAACGCTTCGGCGAGTCGTTTCGAATCCCGCGCCCCGCTGCCCAACCGCCATGAGGTGGCGCAGAGCCTGGACAGCTATGGCCTGAAGCTGGATCGCAGCCTGTGGCGCAACCAGACGACCCTGCTCAATGGGCACCTGCGCCTGGACCAGACCCGTACCGATCTGCTGTTCGACGGCACTACCGTACGCAACGGTCGCACCACGCTGAGCGTCGCCAGCGTCGGGCTCAACCTGACTCACCTGGGTGATTCGGTGTGGAGTGGCGCCCTGGGCTACTCCCGCGGGCAGGGTTGGCTGGGGGGCGATCGCACACCCCTGCGGCATGACGCGCCGCAACCGCACTTCGAAAAATACCGAGGCACCGTCACTCGCCGATCGCTGTTCGATCTGCTCGATCGACGTTGGGCGTGGAGCAGCGAACTGGACATGCAGTACAGCCCAGACCCGCTACCGAGCCTGGAGCAGATGCGCCTGGCCGGCAGCGCCAGCGTGCGCGGCTATCGCCTGGACAGCCAGCCGGTTTCCAAGGGGGCCACGTTGCGCAACACCCTGAGCACTTCGCAGCTACTCGCCCAAGGCCTGTACCTGACCCCCCAAGCGGGGCTGGACTCGGGCTGGGGCCGGCACACGTACAACCAGGTCGAGACCCAGCACGCCATCGGCTTGAGCGCCGGGGCCACCCTGAGCTGGGCAGACGGCCAGATCACTCTGGATTATCAGCGCGGCCTGCATCGGCGTGCCAGCGCTTCGCCGGAACCAGGTTTCTGGACCTTCGGGCTTTCGCAAGTCTTCTGAAAAACAGGTAGATATCCCCATGACCAAACCATCACGTTGTGTTCAGCGCGACGCCTTGCGCCTGGCAATCGCCGGTGTCGTACTGGCGCCTTACATGGCCAGCGCCGACGTCATCCAGCCGGCCTTCGAGCCGGGTGCCAAACCGATCGTCATGACCAATGCCGGTGCCGCCCCGATCGTCGACATCGTGGCGCCCAATGCCGCCGGTCTTTCGCACAACCGCTACGAGCAATACAACGTCGGTGTCCCCGGCGTGGTACTGAACAACAGCCTGAAGGCCGGCCGTGCGCACGTCGCCGGCGAATTCTTGAATGTGCGGGCCAACGGCCAGTTCAAGGGCCAGGCGGCAAGCACCATTCTCAACGAAGTGATCGGCCGACGCCGCTCCGACATCAACGGTGAACAAGTGATCTTCGGCCAAGCGGCCGACTATGTACTGAGCAACCCCAACGGGATTTCGCTCAATGGCGCACGGATCAACCTGCAAATGGACAAGCAGGCGACCTTTCTGGTTGGCCGGCCGCAGATCGAGAACGGCAGGATCACCGGGCTCAATACCGACGGTGGTGTCGACCCACGCACCGCGCTGAGGGTAGACACCCGCGGGGTGACCGTGAATGGCGGTTCGCTGGCCTTGATCGCCCCCACGATCGACCAGCGCGGGCCGATCAGCGCAGCGCAGAGGCTCGACATTCTGTTGGGCACACACAAGGTCGATGCCAGCGATCTGAAGGTCAGCCACGTCCAGCAGAACGCGTTCAGTACCGACGCGCGCCTGATGGGCGCCATGCACGCCAATCGCATCAATATTCTGAGCACCCGCGAAGGTGCCGGCATCAACATGGGCCTCAGTCGGACCGCAGCGCGTGAAGGCATCGAGATCGCTTCGCAGGGCGCACTGAACATGATCAGCACCGCCAAGCGCGATGGCTTGGCCACGCAGGGTGTACTCGACGCCGGCACTGGCGATGTGCGGCTGAGCTCGGCAGCGAACCTGAACATCAAGTCGGTGGCGATCAGTGGCGCGTCGATCAGCGCCGACGCCGGTGCCGATCTGAACCTGGATACGTTGACCCGCACCGTCGAATCCAGCCGCAGGAGCGGTGTGGAGAACGACTGGTACATCCTGCCTGCAGGTGCGACCACTACCACCGTCGAGCTGACGCATACCGAGCATCTGGCGAATGCGCTGAACGCCACGCAGTCCGTGACCCTGACTGCGGGCAACGATGCCAGGCTCGCCGCCACCCACGTCAACAGCCTCGGCGACGTAGGCATTGGCGCGGGCAATACGCTGGAGCTGACCGCCAATGTCGACCGCAGGCTTGACCGCGTCACCGTCAGCAACCAACGCCAGGGCCCTCAACGCTTGGACAGCACGGCCACCCAGACCACTCAGAGCGCAGCCTCGACGTTGATCGACGGCCAATCGATCAGCCTCACGGGACGGGCAATAACAGTCATGGGCAGCGACTTGAACAGTCGCAGCGACCTCAACCTCGCAGCAACCGAAGCGGTGGAGATCGGTACCGTCGTTCTGCATGGCTCGGTTGCGCAGGACAGTCGCGAGGGCCACGTGATCGTCCGCCGTTCGGCGACCGAACTGCACGACCGCGAGCAGACCCTGGACCACCGCGGCAGCCGGCTTGCCGCAGGCAATGGCAAGCTCGCCGCCCAGGCCGATCGCGTGGACCTGATAGCCGCGCAGCTGGAGGCCCGGGACATTGACCTGCGAAGCCTTGCGCAAGACCTCAGGGTACAAGGTGCCCAAGCCCACCAGCGTATCGACAATGCGCGCCAGGACACGGCGCTGTTCAGCGCGTCCGACCGCCGCTACGACCGCAGGCAAAGTACCTATCAAGGCAGCTCCCTCAGCGCCAGTGGCGCCCTGCTTCTGGACGGCAAGCGCGACACCCTGATCGTGGGCTCGAGCCTTGCCACCGCTGGCGATCTGACGGTCAAGGCCGAGCGCAACCTGATGGTCGCTGCCGGCCAGCAGAGCAGCGAATCCACCCTCAAGGGCAAGGACTGGAAACTGACCGTTTTCGGCGAACAGACCACGCCAGGCTCCGGCCAGCCAGGCGACGCACAGGGATCTGCCGGGCAGTGGGACGCCGGTGCCGGGATGCGCCAGCAGTGGACGCTGGACACCGCCCGGCTGAACACGCATCAAGCCAGCCAGCTCAAGGGCGGTAACGTCGCACTCGAGGCCGGGCAGGGCCTGGCCATCGTCGGCTCGTCGGTACAAGCCGAACAGAACGTGCTGCTCGATGCCGATGACATGCGCATTCTGGCCACCGAGGCGCAACGCAGTTTCCGCAACCAGGAAACCGGAAGAACGGTGGGTTACGAGATCACTGCGGGCGTTGACCGTTTCGGTATCGGCGCCGCTTTCGCCTTGCAGACCGACACCGACGGCCGCAGCGAGAACGTACACACGCGCAGCTCGATCAAGGCCGGCAACGACGTACGCCTGACCGCGAAGGCACTGACCACCCAGGCAGCGCAGGTGGAAGCAGGCCAGTTGTTGAAGGTGCGCGCCGACCGTGTCCACAATCAGGCCGTTACCGACAGCACCAAGACCGCCCTGGACTACAACAAGATCAAGCTCAGTGCGGGCAGCTCGCTGGACTACGGCGCCATTACCCGTCAGGTACAGAAGCTGTGGAGCGGAGTTGACCAGACCAGCCTGTATGCCAGTGGCCTGGAGGATGGCCTGCTGCCGTGGAGCGTGGGCATCAATCTCAAGGGTGACTACCTGGACCGCAATACCCAGTCGCTGACGCACATTGCCCGGGTGTCGCAGTTCACGGGGGGTGAGCTCGATATTGCCGTGACCGGCAAGCTGCACGACATCGGTACCCAGTACGAAAGCACGATCGGCGCCATCGCGCTGAGCGCGGACAGGCATGTCATGGACGCTGCCAGAAACAGCGTGCGTAGCGCAATCGACGCGTTGGGGGTGGACGCCATTGCCAGGCTGGAAACCTCGACCGGCGCCGACTGGGCCATGGGCGCCGCAGCCCGCGGTCACAGCAGCGCACAATACAAGACGGTGGATACGGCAGTAGTCGGCAGTCTGCTCGGCAACAACGGTATCCGTATCCAGATGGGCACCGATGGCCTGTATGAAGGCACGGTCATGAGCAGTGTGCAGGGGCCAATCCAGATCCACAGCGGCGGTAACCTGCAGTTCCTGCAAGCCGGCAACAGTATCGTCAAGCATGACGATGGCACGCGCGGGCGGGGCGCAGCGCAGCTCAATGGGGTGGTCGCACCAGCCCCTGTGGTTCAGGGTGGCGCCATCGGCGGCAGCGGGCAATACACCGTACTCGACAGTACCCAGACCTTCGCCGTCGGCGCCAGGCTGGACACCCCCGGCGCCGTTACATTGAGCGCGCAAGGCAACGTGATGCTGCAGGGCACTGCCATCGGCTCGCAACAGACGCCGGTGGGCAGCCTGTCGATCGACGCTGGCCAGAGTGCCGTGGCACTGGCCGGCATCGACACTGCCAGGGCCCAAGGCAATGTCTATGGCGGCAGCGGTTCGCTCAAGGTCAGCGCCAGGCCATCGACAGGCGGCTTGCCGGTGGCAGGCAGCGCAGGCTTCGAATTCGGTCAGACTGCGGAGGATTCGGCACTGCGTCGCGGCGCACAGTGGCATGTGCTCAACGACATGGCGGTCACGGCAGGCAGTGACCATGCGGCAGCGATACTGCTCGAAGGCCTGCACGCCACGGCCGACCGGATCAAGCTGGACGCACGCAAGGGGGGTATCGCCGTGATCGCCGCGCGGTCGACCAGCGATCGCGACAACAAGCTGATTTCCGCCACCTTCAGCCTGGGTGGCCATTCAGGCGGCGCGAAGCAGTCCTACGCACTCGATGAGTTCAACGTTCAGTTCAAGCTCGACTACGACAAGCTCAAGAGCGACACCTATGCCAACGCCAGGCTCACCGCGGGCACAGTGGAATACAACAGCCCGGGCGAGCTGTTGCTGGGCGGCGCGCAAGTGCATGCCGGCACAATAAGCGGTTCGGTGGGCAGCCTGCGGGCAGTCAGCGTCAGGGACAACGTTGACGCGACCAAGGTCAATGCCGAGGCCGAAGTCGGCAACGGTGGCGATCCGTGGGGCGCGATCGGCAGCCTGGCAAAGCTGGCAGGCGAGTGGGGAAGCAAGGGCAAGCAGCGCCTGGACCAGTTGAATGCGGCCTACTCCACCGATATCTCGGCCAAGCTGGGCTTCGACATGCGTCGCGAACTGCGCGATACCGTGGCCCAGAGTACCGTACTCAATGGCCGCGACACCCTGGGCCTGGAGGTCTTGGGGACAACCCAGTTGGTCGGCGCACAATTGCAGACCAGTGGCACTGCGCTGCACCCGGACCCGAACTCGATGCAGACCAGTGACCTGACTGCGCGCGACCGACTGGTAACGGTCTCCCTGCTGGCGCTGACGCCGTCACTGGGTGCGATCAAGGACCTGTACAGCCATCTGCAGAAGGACAAGCCCGAAGAGGTGATGATCGATACCGGGCTGTTCCGCGCCGGCGGGCACAACCGCACTCAGTATCTGACAGGGGGCGTGGAAAAACTCGCGCTCTGAGCATGACTCTCCGCCGGCCCGACATCCGTTTGGGCCGCATCCTACGATGGGCCGCGCGCGCTGCCGCTATCGCGTCCGCCCCACCCTTCCTAAGGTAGCTCTCGTGCATCGGCCCCCAGGTCGATGCACAGCCAATCCTGGACCTAAGGAAAGACCTCGATGCCTCATACCATGGAACAATTGCGCCACCTGACCCTGCGCTCGCTGCCGCTGGCCATCGCCAGCGCGCTGCTGGTGCCCTGCTCCCCTGCCTGGGCCGATGGCCTGACCGCGTTTGCGGGTGGCGAAACGGCGCCAATCATCAACGGCCAGTACAAAGTACCGGTCATCGACATCGTTGCGCCCAATGCCAACGGCCTTTCGCACAACGTCTACAGCGAATACAACGTCGGCACCCAGGGCCTGGTGCTCAACAACAGCCTGGTGGCTGGAAAGAGTGAAATGGCCGGCGAGCTGAAGGCCAATCCACAACTGGGCGGCACGGCCGCCAGCACCATCCTCAACGAGGTGGTCGGCCACAACCGTTCCAACATCAACGGCCCGCAAGTGGTTTTCGGCGCCGCGGCAGACTATGTCCTGGCCAACCCGAATGGCATCACGCTCAACGGCGCAAGCCTGGTCAACGCGCCACGAGCCACCTTCGTGGTCGGCGCGGCCACTGTCCAGGACGGTCGGCTGACAACGTTCGATACGCAGGCCACCGACCAGTTGCTGCGTGTCGACAGCGGCGGTGTCAGCAACCCGGCCGGCAGCCTGGCGCTGATAGCACCCAGTATCGTCAGCAGCGGGCCAATGGCCGCAGGCGCCGATATCGACCTGGTGCTGGGCAGCAATGTCGTCGACTACGCCAGCAATGGTGTGATCGGCAGCACGCGCACGACCAAACTCATCGATGCCAACCTGCTCGGCGCGATGGCCACGGACAAGCGCATCCGCATCGTCAGCAGTGAGGAAGGCGCGGGTATCAAGATGCCAGGCGCTCGACTCACGGCCGGTCAAGGCATCCGTATCGAATCGGCCGGCGACCTCACGCTGCATGCACCTGCGCGCGCCGGCAAGCCACAGACCCCCACCGAACTGCACGGCGGAGCGGGCGAGATCCACCTGGCAGCCGGCCGTCAGCTCAATCTGGGCGCGGCACGCCTGGCCAGCGAAGCCGATGTGCGCCTACTCGCCGACGGTGTGCGCAGCCAGGGTGCGGAGATCAACAGCGGCGGCCTGTTGAAGGTCAACGCGGCATCCATGGTCAATACCGGCTCAAGTCGCCTGCAGGGCGGCACGGTATCGCTGGATGTCAGCGGCAAACTGGCTGATACCGGTACCGAGTACGCCAGCACCCTGGGCAAGATCGCCATCCATGCCGACAGCCATGAGATGAAGGCGGCCATGCACAAGGTCCAGGCGGGCGCGGCAACCACCAGCACAGCCAAGGCCGGCAGCCTGAGCGCGGCCGAAGGCATCGACATCCGCCTGACCGGCAGTGGTCGCTACGAAGGCACCCGCATCGGCACCTCGCAAGGCGCGGTGCAGATCGACGCCGGTGCCAACCTGGCGTTCAACCCCGCCCACGCCACCCTCGACCGCATGGGCAAGGACGGCGCTTACCAGCAACGCACGGCGAGCAAGGCGCGGATCGATGCGCCAGGCGACGTGATCCTGCGCGCCAGCGGCGATGTGCAGCTCAACGGTGTGGACATAGGCACGCCGGACAAGCCCGCTGGCAGTCTGAAGGTGACGGCGGGAGGCACCCTCACCAGCCTCGCGGCCGTGGACAAGACAACCCTCAAGGGTGGTGGTGAATCCAGGAGTGCCGAAGGTCTGCATACCTTCGGTCAACGAGACGAAAGCACGCAACATCAGCACGGCAATCAGTGGCAGGTAAAGGGCGACATGGCGCTGCAGGCCGGCGCTCGCAAGGCACGCGCCCTGCACCTGCAGGGTGTCCAGGCCGACGCAGCCAGCATGAAGCTGGCGGCCACCGCAGGCGGTGTCTATCTGGAAAGCGCCAGCGACCAGCGTCAATCGGACCGCAAGCAACTGAGCGCCGATGCCAGTGATCCGCTCAAGCCGGCTCTTGGCCTCAGCTACCGCAACGAGCAGCAGCAGACACAGCACAATGCGCAGCTACGAGCTGCGACGCTCAGGCTCGATAGCCAGATGGATGCACGTCTGGACGGCGCACGTCTGCAGGCCGACAACCTGAGCGGCAACGTCAAGGGCAAGCTGGCGATCACTCATCGCGCCGACAGCACGCAAATCCTCGGTGTCGAGGGGCGTGTCGTGCTGGCCGAAGGTACGGCTCCAGGCACAATGCTCAATGAAGTGGCAGCGCTGGGCGGCAAGTGGAATTCGCCGGTCAAGGAAGCTCTGGCGCAGCAGCCAAACGCTGGCAAAGGCGAAGTCGAACAGGCCAATTTCGAGTTCACCCGCACCGACAAAACGGGCGTGAGCGAACAATCCGGAATGTTCAGCAGCGAGCCCATGAGCCTCAAAGTTGCACGAGGCACGACTCACGCAATGGCAGCAGGCGCCCATGAACTGCAGACCAGCCACAAGCTAGCCACGGGCAACACAGGCCTGGAGGCGGTCAAGCGGTTGTATGAGCAGGTACGCATCCGCTGAGGGGAACGTGGCGACTCACAGATCGTGCAGTCGCCACACTTCGAAGGCAGGGGTTTCATACGGGTGGGCCAGGCGCAATGCCTGGACCACCGGTTCAATGAGTGAATCGGCCACTACCAGCTCGACCTTCCACTCTTCGACCTTTTCCAGTGTATCGGCCTGACCCAGAAATGGCTGGCTGCCATCACATGGCCGAAACTGACCGTGCCCCAACACCTGCCATGCGCAGTTGTCGTAAGCACCGATGCGACCGCCACCGGCGGCGAATACAGCGCTCTTGACGGCTTCGACATGGCTGTCGGGAACGAAGAAGGCCAGTTTGAACATCTGCTGGTTCACCGACCTGTCAGTTCACCCACACGCGGGCATTGCGGAACATGCGCATCCAGGCGCCGTCCTCGTTCCACTCCTCAGGCTTCCAGGAGTTCTGCACAGCGCGGAATACCCGCTCCGGGTGCGGCATCATGATGGTCACGCGGCCGTCGCGGCTGGTCAATCCGGTGATCCCGCGCGGCGAGCCGTTCGGGTTGGCTGGGTACTGCTCGGTGACCTTGCCGTGGTTGTCGACGAAGCGCAGCGCCACGCAGCCCGACACATCGGCTTGCACCAAGGCGTCCGCGGTGGCGAATTCGGCATGACCTTCACCGTGGGCGATGGCGATCGGCATGCGCGAACCGGCCATGCCCTGGAGGAAGATCGAGTTGGACTCCTGCACCTGGACCATGGCAACCCGTGCCTCGAACTGCTCGGACCGGTTGCGCACGAAGTGCGGCCAGAACTCGCTGCCTGGAATCAACTCGTGCAGATTGGACATCATCTGGCAGCCGTTGCACACGCCGAGGGTGAAGCTGTCGCTGCGCTCGAAGTACTGCTGGAACGCATCACGGGCACGGGCATTGAACAGTGCCGACTTGGCCCAGCCTTCACCGGCACCCAGGACGTCGCCGTAGGAGAAGCCACCGCAGGCAACCAGACCCTTGAACTCGTTCAGGTCGACACGTCCGGCGAGAATATCGCTCATGTGCACGTCGATGGCGTTGAAGCCTGCACGGTCGAAGGCCGCAGCCATTTCGACCTGACCATTGACGCCCTGTTCGCGCAGCACGGCGACCTGTGGACGGACGTTCTTCTTGATGTACGGGGCGGCGATGTCTTCGTCGACATCGTAGCTGAGGTTGAAGCTCAGCCCTGGATTGTCTTCTTCGAGCAGCGCATCGAATTCCTGATCGGCACCGGCAGCGTTGTCGCGCAGGCGCTGGATCTGGTAGCTGGTCTCGGCCCACTGACGTTGCAGCAGGCGGCGCTCGCCGCTGAACAGCAGGTCGTCGTGGTAGCGAATGTTCACCGCGCCGTTGTTGATCGGCTGGCCGACCACCGCCACGCAGTCGTTGCCCAGGCCCGCGGCGCTGAACTGCGCCAGAATCATCGGCGTGGCGTCCTGACGCACCTGGATGACTGCACCCAGTTCTTCGTTGAACAGCACTGCCGCAATTTCCTCGCGGCTGTGCGCCACGGTGGCCAGTTGCAGGTTGAGACCGCAGTGACCGGCGAAGGCCATTTCCACCGTGCTGGCCAGCAGGCCACCGTCGGAACGGTCATGGTAGGCCAGCAAGTGGCCGTCGGCATTGAGCCCCTGGATCACGGCGAAGAACGCCTTGAGGTCTTCGGCATCGTCGACGTCCGGCGCGCGGCTGGCCAACTTGCCGTGTGCCTGGGCCAGGATCGAGGCGCCCATGCGGTTCTGGCCACGCCCCAGGTCGATGAGGATCAGGTCGGTTTCACCCTTGTCCATGCGCAGTTGCGGAGTCAGGGTCTTGCGAATGTCGACCACGGGCGCGAAGCCGGTGATGATCAGCGACATCGGCGAGGTCACGCTCTTGTCGGTGCCCTCTTCGCTCCACTGGGTCTTCATGGACATGGAGTCCTTGCCGACCGGAATGGTGATGCCCAGCTCGGGGCACAGCTGCATGCCAACCGCTTGCACGGCATCGTACAGACGCGCGTCTTCGCCCGGATGGCCAGCAGCGGACATCCAGTTGGCGGACAGCTTGATGTCGGAGATTTTCGCGATGCTGGACGCGGCGATGTTGGTCAGGGTTTCACCGACCGCCATGCGTGCCGAAGCCGGGGCGTCGAGCAGCGCCAGCGGCGTGCGTTCGCCCATGGCCATGGCCTCGCCGCTGTAGACGTCGAAGCTGGTGGCGGTGACGGCGACATCGGCCACCGGTACCTGCCACGGGCCGACCATCTGGTCGCGTGCCACCAGGCCGGTGATGGTGCGGTCGCCAATGGTGATCAGAAAGCTCTTGCTGGCCACCGCAGGGTGATGTAGGACGCGTTCGATGCAGTCGGCCAGGTCCAGCTGGGCCGGATCGAAGTCATCGCCTAGCTCCTGCTCGCGCACGGCACTGCGGTGCATGCGCGGCGCCTTGCCCAGCAGCACTTCGAGCGGCATGTCGACCGGGTTGTTGCCGAAGTGGCTGTCGGTGACGGTCAATTGCGGCTCGGCAGTGGCCTCGCCGACGACGGCGAACGGGCAGCGCTCGCGCTCGCAGATGGCCTGGAAACGCTCGAAGTCGGCGGCGTCCACGGCCAGCACGTAGCGTTCCTGGGATTCGTTGCTCCAGATTTCCAGCGGGGCCATGCCCGGCTCGTCGTTGGGTACGTTGCGCAGCTCGAAGCGGCCGCCACGGCCACCGTCGTTGACCAGTTCGGGGAATGCGTTGGACAGGCCGCCCGCACCTACGTCGTGGATGAAGCTGATGGGATTCCTGCCGCCCAGCTGCCAGCAACGGTCGATGACTTCCTGGCAGCGACGCTCCATCTCCGGGTTTTCGCGCTGTACCGAAGCGAAGTCCAGGTCCGCCGAGCTGGTGCCGGTGGCCATGGAGGAAGCAGCGCCGCCGCCCAGGCCGATGAGCATGGCAGGACCACCGAGCACGATCAGTTTGGAACCGACGGTGATCTCGCCTTTCTGCACGTGTTCGGCACGGATGTTGCCCATCCCGCCGGCGAGCATGATCGGCTTGTGGTAGCCGCGCACTTCTTCACCGTGGGGGGTGTCGATGCGCTGCTCGAACGTGCGGAAGTAGCCGGTCAGGGCCGGGCGACCGAATTCATTGTTGAACGCCGCGCCGCCCAGCGGGCCGTCGATCATGATGTCCAGCGCGGTGACGATGCGCTCGGGCTTGCCGTAGGGTTTTTCCCACGGCTGTTCGAAACCGGGAATGTTCAGGTTGGACACGGTGAAACCGGTCAGGCCAGCCTTGGGCTTGGCGCCGCGGCCGGTCGCGCCTTCATCGCGGATCTCGCCGCCGGAGCCGGTGGAGGCGCCCGGAAAGGGCGCGATCGCCGTCGGGTGGTTATGGGTTTCCACCTTCATCAGGATGTGCACCGGCTCCTGCACCGCGCCGTACTGGCGGGTTTCAGGGTTCGGGAAGAAACGCCCGGCGACGCTGCCGACGATGACCGAAGCGTTGTCCTTGTAGGCTGACAGCACGCCTTCGCTGTGCATCTGATAGGTGTTCTTGATCATGCCGAACAGGCTTTTTTCCTGGCTCTGACCGTCGATGTCCCAACTGGCGTTGAATATCTTGTGGCGGCAGTGCTCGGAGTTGGCCTGGGCGAACATCATCAGCTCGATGTCGTGCGGATTGCGCGCCAGCCCCTGGAAGCTGCTGACCAGGTAGTCGATTTCGTCTTCGGCCAGGGCCAGGCCCAGCTCGACGTTGGCCCGTTCCAGCGCGGCACGACCGCCACCCAGGATATCCACGGCGGTGAGTGGCTTGGGTTCGGCGTGACGGAACAAGCCGGCGGCGTCTTCCAGACGGGCCAGCACCACCTGGGTCATGCGATCGTGCAGGACGGCACCGATCAGCTCGGCTTCGGCTTCGCTGAAATCACCAGACACATAAAAGGCAATGCCGCGCTCCAGACGCTGAATCTGGGTCAGGCCGCAGTTGTGCGCGATATCGCTGGCCTTGCTCGACCACGGCGAAATCGTACCGAAGCGCGGCAGCACCAGGAACAGCCGCCCGGTGGGCTCCTGAACGGGAACGCTGGGACCGTACTTGAGCAGACGGGCAAGGACTTGCCGGTCGTCGCTGGCCAGCTCGCCTTCGACTTCGGCGAAGTGGGCGAATTCAGCATACAGGCCAGTAACAGCGGGGACCTTCTGGCTCAGTTGCTCGAGTAATTTACCGTGGCGAAAGGCAGAAAGGGCAGGAGCGCCGCGCAGGATCAACATCGTCGGGACAGCCTCGAAAGGGGGTGTGCTTGGAGGCCGTGCATTCTAGCCTAAACCATTCACCTAGGCACCCGACGGATGGAAAAACAGCGCGATCGTTCGTCAGATCCCTTGCCGGGGGCCGGCAAGAGGTTGCGCTGCGCTCTACCAGACTCCTTCGCCTGCTGTCGAGATATGGCTCGAGCGACCGTTTGCGTATACTGCACCCATGCTCACCCAGACCGTCTTACGCTCGCGCTGCGCCAAATGGCTCTTCGCAACCGGACTTCTCCTGCTGCTCAGTGGCTGCGTTGATAAACCCAGCACACTCGAACGGATCAAGGAGGACGGCGTGCTGCGCGTCATAACCCGCAACAGCCCGGCCACCTACTTCCAGGATCGCAACGGCGAAACCGGCTTCGAGTACGAGCTGGTCAAGCGCTTCGCCGATGACCTGGGCGTGAAACTCCAGATCGAAACCGCCGACAACCTCGACGACATCTTCGCCGGCCTGAGCCAGCCCCAGGGCCCGGTGCTGGCGGCTGCGGGGCTGGTCACCAGCGAGGCGCGGGAACAACAGGCGCGCTTCTCGCACCCCTATCTGGAGGTCACGCCGCAGGTCATCTATCGCAACGGCCAGAACCGCCCCACCGATGCCGCCGAGCTGGTGGGCAAGAAGATCATGGTGCTCAAGGGCAGCAGCCACGCCGAGCAACTGGCCAAATTGAAGCTGCAGTACCCGGCGCTCGAGTACGAAGAGTCCGACGCGGTGGAGGTGGTGGATCTGCTGCGCATGGTCGACGAGGGGCAGATCGACCTGACTCTGGTCGATTCCAACGAAGTGGCCATGAACCAGGTGTACTTCCCCAACGTGCGGGTCGCCTTCGACCTGGGCGATGGCCGCGACCAGCGCTGGGCCGTTGCCGGGGGCGAAGACAACAGCCTGCTGAACGAGGTCAACGGCTTCATCGACAAGGTCAAGGGCAACGGCACCCTGCAGCGCCTCAAAGACCGCTACTACGGCCATGTCGATGTGCTCGGCTACGTCGGCGCCTACACCTTCGCCCAGCACCTGCAACAGCGCCTGCCCAAGTTCGAGAAAACCTTCCAGGCCTCGGCCAAGCAGGAGAAGGTCGACTGGCGGCTGCTGGCCGCCATCGGTTATCAAGAGTCCATGTGGCAGGCCAGCGTGACCTCCAAGACCGGGGTGCGGGGCCTGATGATGCTGACCCAGAACACTGCCCAGGCCATGGGCGTGAGCAACCGCCTGGACCCCAAGCAGAGCATCAATGGCGGCGCCAAGTACTTCGCCTATGTCAAGGATCAGCTCGACGCCGGCATTCAGGAACCCGACCGGACCTGGTTCGCCCTGGCGGCCTACAACGTGGGCAGTGGCCACCTCGACGACGCGCGCAAGCTGGCAGAAGGTGAAGGGCTGAACCCGAACAAGTGGCTGGATGTGAAGAAGATGCTGCCGCGCCTGGCGCAGAAGAAGTGGTACAGCAAGACCCGCTACGGCTATGCCCGCGGCGGCGAGCCAGTGCACTTCGTGGCCAACATCCGCCGCTACTACGACATCCTCACCTGGGTGACCCAGCCACAGCTCGAAGGCAGCCAGGTCGCCGATGGCAATCTGCACGTGCCTGGTGTGGACCAAACTAAGCCCTCACAGCAGACGCCGCCGCTCTAAGAGCACCCGAGTGATCCTGTGGGAGCGGGCTCTGCCCGCGAAAAGGCCCTCGGCAGCACTCCCTCCTTCAATCTCAGCCCTTCGCCCGACGCGCCCTGAAAAATTCGCTCAATATCGCCCCGCACTCTTCAGCCAACACGCCACCCTCCACCACCAACCGATGGTTCAGGAAGCCTTGGCTGAAAAACTGCCCCTGACTCTGCACCACGCCCGCCTTGGGTTCGAGCGCGCCGAACACCACCCGGGCGATGCGCGCATGGACGATCAGCCCGGCGCACATGCTGCAAGGCTCCAGGGTGACGTACAGGGTGCTGCCCGGCAGGCGATAGTTGTGCACGGACTGCGCGGCGTTGCGGATGGCCACCATCTCGGCATGGGCACTGGGGTCGCTGCCACTGATGGGGCAGTTGAAGCCGCGGCCGACGATCTCGCCGTCCTGCACCACGACTGCGCCCACAGGCACTTCGCCCAGCGCCGCACCCTGAGCGGCCAGCTCTAGCGCCTGGGCCATGAAAAACCGATCGCGGCTGCGATCAATGATCTTGGGTTGTTTCAACGTTCAGGAAACCTCTATTGCCGCCATGAGTCCGGTTTCCATGTGATCGATCACATGGCAATGGAACATCCAGATACCAGGATTATCCGCCACCAGCGCCACCTGGGCACGCTCGTTCTTTCCCAGCAAGAACGTATCGGTGAAATAAGGAATGATCTTGCGCCTGTTGGAGGCAATCACCTTGAAACTCATGCCGTGCAGGTGGATAGGATGCTGGTACTGAGTCATGTTCTTCAACTCCAGCACGTAGCTCTTGCCCAACTGCAGCTTGGCAATGGGGCGGTCGGCGCAGGTCTTGTCGGTGATGTCCCAGGCGATGCCGTTGATCTGCCACAGGCTGGGCGGCTTGCCCTCGGTCGTATCCGACACCTCGCCGACCCATTCGAAGTTGAAATTGAGCTTCTCGGCATTGGCCAGGTCCGGCTCGGCGATCGGATTGGGCGGTAACGCCGGCGGCCAATCGGTCGGCGCCGCTGCGGCCTGCACCGAGCGCAGCGTGCCCAGGCGAACCGGACCGTCACGTATGGCGATCTCTTCACCGGCAGGTGGCATCTTGACTGCAAGACAAACCCGCATGCCGGGGCCCATCCAGTAATCCTTGCCGAACGCGCGCGGTTCGATGGGGTTGCCGTCCAGTGCATACAGGCGCATATCGGCATTGCCACGGAAGTTCAGGCGATAGGTGGCTGTGTTGTCCAGGTTGAGAATGCGCACCCTGACGACTTGACCCGCCGGCAGATCGACCGTCGCCCGATGTACCCCGTTGATCGTCGACAGCCGGCCCAGGGTGCCGTTGCGCGCCGCTTCGCGGGGGATGCTGAACGGCAGGAACGCGCCCTCCTCGTCCACGTGCCAGTTCTTCAGGTTGAGCACCGCTTCGTGCGCGAAGCCGGTGGGGTCGCGCTCCTCGACGATCAACGGCCCGACCAGGCCGCGGCCCAGTTCCTCGCTGCTGGCCACGTGCGGGTGATACCAGTAGCTGCCGGCGTCCGGCACACGAAACCGGTAGTCGAAGTATTCACCGGGCTTGACCGGCAACTGCGACACGTAGGGCACGCCGTCCATGTCCAGCGGCAGGCGAATGCCATGCCAGTGGATGGTGGTTTCCACCGGCAGCTGGTTGATGAAGCGCACCCGCAGCCATTCGCCCTGGCGCACCCGCAGCTCACGCCCGGGTGCCGAACCACCGAACGCCCAGGCCGGAGTCTGATGACCTGCCACCAACTCGACATCCAGCGGCGCGGCAATCAGCTGATAGTCCACGCCGGCCTGGTCCACAGGCGTACCCAACCAATAACGGGCAGCGCCCCCGGCACCCACGCCGACCGCGACAACGCCCGCCAGGCCACCGAGGAATCGTCGACGAGTGAAAGACATGGCTATGGGCACCTGCGTGATGAACGTGAAAGGCCGACACCATACACCTGCAATTGAGAAAGATTAAGACTTGCGCCGCCGCGCGGTTGGGTGTCGGACAGATCGCATGCACCGCCGACGCGGCTTGCGCCGCTGCTACAGGGGCACATGATGTCTGGCCCTGTACGTCATGGCCTGATCACGCCGGGTGGGGCCAGGGACGGATCCAGGTAGGTGAACGGCGCTTCGCGTACGGTCAGCGCCAAGCGCCAGTCCGCTTTGACCACCCCGTCGCCGCGGCCCATCGACGGCAGGTAGTACTCGCCGGGGTCCAGGGTGATGTTGGTCTGCTGGCCGGCACCGGCATCGACGATGCGCAGTGCTGTCACGTCGTGCAGTTGCGCCAGACCTGGAACACCCTTGTAGGTGGACGCGTGAGTGTCACCGACCAAGGCGATCCATTTGCCCCGGCCGGGCAATGCGGTGCGTGCTGCAATGACGCGACTGGCGTGGTAGCTGAACACCCGCTGGCGCAGCGTCTGGCCGGCGCCGTAGAGGTCGTCCATGCCATCGAGTCGATAGCTGGCCGCGCAATCCAGGGCGCGCACCTGGATACCCTCGCGCCGCGCAGCCTGCACCAGCGTGGTGAAGTTGTACTGTCGAGCCGGATCGGTACGATGGCCAAGATCCTGATCGCGCAGATAGTCCTGCAGCCCACTGGGCAGCCGGCCATCACTGGCCACCTGGTTCAGATCGGCCTGATGCAGATCGGTCATCAAGTGCTCCATGTACAGCGTGTCGACACCGTCGCCGGCCAGCGCCCGCATGTTCTCGATCAGGAAACGCTTGCTGGCGATAGCCTGATGAGACTCACCGATGACCAGTGCCCCGGATTCGTCCAACAGTCGGCGCACGGCGGTATAGGGCGGCAGCGAAGCATCGGGCACAGGCAACGGCGATCTGCCGGGCGAGCGCCATTCGGCGATGAATGCGTTGGCGTCCTCGATCAGTTGAACACGCAGCTTGTTGAGGCTGTCGAGCACCGGATTGAGCGGCGTGTCGGGGTCGAAGTATTCACCGGAGAGCATCTTGCGAAACTGGTCGCTCAACAGCTCGCCGGTGGCAGCGCGAGCCACCAGCGGTACTTCGTAGCGAGTCGCCGAAACCTCGAACTGCACGTAGCTCACCGGTGGCGGTTCAAGTTCCATTTGCCGTGACACGCTCAGGCAGCCGCCACCGCCCCGCAGGCAACCGGTCGGCATCAGTTCCCATTGCAATTGGTCGTTGAAACGCACCGGGTAATTACCGGTGAAGGCATAGGGGCGCTGCGGATCGACGATCAACCAGTAACGCAGGCTGGGGTCGTAGCGCACGCGATACAGATCGCCGTGCAAGCGGATCATCTGCTCCCCCTCGACTGCCAGCAGCCCTTCGGCACTGGGCAGCAAAGGCGTCAGCGCGGACACCTGAGGTCGCGACTGCAGTGGCTGGAGTTCGGCGCTCTGCGGGGCTCGCTGGGAAATCAGCAGGATCATGTTCAGCAGCAACTCGATACCGCTGAATATCGATGCATACAAGGCGGCGCGACGGTCCGTGGCGGCGCCCGCATTCACCGCACGTTCCACATTGAGGGCGAATTTTCCGGCGCTCGCCACCACCACGATCAATGCGATCGGCCAGCTGACCATGGCTGCCGCGCCGAACAAGTGCACGCCTGCACCCAGATAACCGATCCACAACTGCTGGCGCAACTCGCTGTTGCTGTGCAACTGCAGGTTGGCCTCGGCCAGCATCTGCTCGCGGGTTTGCCCTTGCAGCCAGTGGGCCGCATCGGCTGCGATGGATGGCCAGGACACCTTTGCTGCGAACAGCGCCAGCGGCTTCTTCGCCAGCAGCGCCAGGCTGCGCGCACGCGCCAATGCAGCCGCCGGCTCCAGCAGCCTGCCGTGGTCGAGCAAGCGCTCCCGGCGCTGCACGTCCTGCAGCTGCTGGTGCAACCATGCCTGCGCCGCTTTCACATCGGCGAACACTTCAAACGCCTTGTCGCGACCGGCCAGGTACAACAGACACTCGCCCCCGCTGGCCTTGAAACACAACACACTGGCGAACCCGTGGCCGGCAATCTGCAGCGTGCTGACCGTAACGCCGTGGCTCGGCGGATGGCTACCGGTCAAGTCGGCCAAGGTCGGTGCCATGGCGTACTCGCAACCCAGACCGTCGAACACACATTGCACCTGTTGGCGCATCATGGCCCCGGCCTGAGCTGCATCCACGGCGGCGCGCAGGCAGTTGATGCGGATCAGCGTCTGCACCCCTGGCCCATTGTCGGTCCAGAACGTCGCCAGCGCTTGGCGATAGGCCGCCGCGAAATCGATGTGCCATAACGCGTTGAGTACCTTGTCGGGCGCCAGTCTTACCTCGTTGCGCTCATCGAACCAGCCTGCCCGCGCATCGCCCGTGTAGAACCCGCCCATGACATGCAGCAAGTCGGCATTATCCTGGTCGCTCGCGCGGAACCGCCGCATCACCAGTTCGGTAAACGTCATCGTTTCACTGGGCGGGCCCATGTGCGCGTAGCCACTGAAGGAGCGATGGCTGGACTGCGCATTGTCGAAGCGATGCCAGTAAAAAGCGTCGGGGTGGGTGTCGATGGCCATGGACGCGAGCAGTTGGGTGGCAGTGGCGACAGCCATTTGGTGCAGATCCGGCACTTGTTGTGTGACCTGCCGTGCGATGCCTGCGAGCACATCGCCTAATTGCGTATTGGGAAGTACATCAGTCATATCAAAGGGATCGGTTTCTGAAGGAGCTGCGAGTGTGGCAAGTGCCCTGGACCCTCCTGGCCTACATATTTGGCCTCACCGTTCAGGCACCTCACTACGACCCGACACCCTTGCTGCCACCGTCATCGAGGTAAACTCTGGCCACCCCTATATACAGGACTCCGGGCCATGATCGACTTCAACAACAAAGGCTTCTTCAAACTCAAGCAAAACGCCGAATACGCCGAACGCGTCACTGCCCTGCTGCTGGATGACGAGCAGGTGGTCGACGCCTACAAGTCCATGCGCGACGGCGTGGTGTTCACCAACAAACGGATCATCGCGGTGAACGTGCAGGGCTTGACCGGCAGCAAGAAGGACTTCACCTCCCTGCCCTACAAGAACATCGTGGCGTACTCGATCGAAACGTCGGGCACGTTCGATCTGGACTCGGAGCTGGAGGTGTATTTTTCGGCGCTGGGGAAGGTGCGCTTTGAGTTCTCGGGGAAGACGTCGATGGTGGAGATTTCGCGGCTGATTGCGGGGCATGTGTTGAAGTGAGTTGATTGGTCATCGGTCACGGCGCCCTACGTTTTTCCTGTCATTTCGTGGCTTCGCAGCAAGGCTTGCTCTATAGCTCCCAAGGATTGATGACCGCCAGACCTGCAGCCCGGAACGGGTGAGTATCGCGAGTGGCGACAATGAATCCATTGGCAAGAGCGACCGCAGCGATGCAGGCATCGGCAGCCTCGATCCCACTACCGGCCTTGCGCGCCTTGGCCAGCACCTCGGCGTAAGCCTGCGTGCAGGCCAGATCAAAAGGCAAAACGCGCCCGACGAACATGGGCAGCACCTGCTTTTCGAGACTTTCGTGCAGCGTCGAACGGCGTCGCCCAACCGGCATCAACGCTATACCTGCACGTAGCTCAGCCACGGTCATGGCGGACAGGTAAAGCGTTTCCAATGCCTGCTCGTCGATCCATTGAATGACGCACGCCGCGGGCGAATGGCGTAGAGGCTCGGAAATCACATTGGTATCGAGCAGGATCATTCAAAGCTCGCTGCGCGGGCGGGGGCTTTATCGCGCGCGCTTTGGAAGGCAGCGAACTCCTCATCCGTCAGCTTGACCTTGCGGCCGGTCTGGGCCAGCAGCGAGCCCAGTTTGACCCGACCTTCCGGCCTCACCGCAGACTCGAGAATGTCACGCATCTCGGCTTCGATGCTGCGGCCATGTTGAGCAGCCCGCACGCGGATAGCGCGGTGCACCTCTTCAGAAACATTTCGAACGGTAACGGATGGCATCTTTCATACCCCTTAGCTGCTGCGATTGCTTGCACTTTAGCAATCTGCAAGCAACGGGACAACTGATGGCATTTCGTTCGTCTAATGATCCCGCTGGAATCGACGCCTGCGGTGGTATCTCCCGAACAGCCCACTCTCAGCTGCAGCATAGAAAGAGCTGAAAAAATCTGAACCCAAAAACCAAAAAGCCCGCAATTACGCGGGCTCCAGGGCATTTCTTACCAACGAGTGCCGGAAGATACCGGCCGCCCGATCATTCCCACTCGATCGTAGCCGGCGGCTTGCTCGACACGTCGTAGGTCACCCGCGAAATGCCTTCGATCTCGTTGATGATGCGGCCGCTCACCGTTTCCAGCAGCTCGTACGGCAGGTGCGCCCAACGAGCGGTCATGAAGTCGATGGTTTCCACGGCGCGCAGGGCGACGACCCAGGCGTAGCGACGGCCGTCGCCGACGACGCCGACCGATTTGACCGGCTGGAACACCACGAACGCCTGGCTGACCTTGTGGTACCAGTCGGCCTTGCGCAGTTCTTCGATGAAGATGTGGTCGGCGCGACGCAGCAGGTCGGCGTATTCCTTCTTCACTTCACCCAGGATGCGCACACCCAGGCCTGGGCCGGGAAATGGATGGCGGTAGACCATGTCGTACGGCAGGCCCAGTTCCAGGCCCAGACGGCGGACTTCGTCCTTGAACAGCTCACGCAGTGGCTCGACCAGCTTGAGGTTCATCTCCTCGGGCAGGCCGCCGACGTTGTGGTGGGACTTGATCACGTGGGCCTTGCCGCTCTTGGCACCGGCCGACTCGATCACGTCAGGATAGATGGTGCCCTGGGCCAGGTACTTGATGTTGTCCAGCTTGCACGACTCGGCGTCGAACACGTCGATGAAGGTACGGCCGATGATCTTGCGCTTCTTCTCCGGGTCGGCTTCGCCGGCCAGGTTGTCGAGGAACTGGTCTTCGGCGTTGGCACGGATCACCTTGACGCCCATGTTCTCGGCGAACATGGCCATGACCTGCTCGCCTTCGTGCAGGCGCAGCAGGCCGTTGTCGACGAACACGCAGGTCAGCTGATCGCCGATGGCCTTGTGCAGCAGGGCCGCGACCACCGAGGAGTCGACGCCGCCGGACAGGCCCAGCAGGACGTTGTCGGTACCCACCTGGGCGCGGACCTGGGCGATGGCGTCTTCGGCGATCTTCGACGGGGTCCACAGTGCCTCGCAGCCGCAGATGTCGATGATGAAGCGCGACAGAATGCGCTCGCCCTGCTTGGTGTGGGTCACTTCCGGGTGGAACTGCACGCCGTAGTAGTGGCGGTCGTCGTCGAACATGCCGGCGATCGGGCAGCTCGGAGTGCTGGCCAGCACATTGAAGCCCTGGGGAATCTCGGTGACCTTGTCGCCGTGGCTCATCCACACGTCCAGGCCGAACACGCCATCGGCGTCGATGTGGTCTTCGATGCCTTCCAGGATGCGGCTCTTGCCGACCACGTCGACGCGCGCGTAGCCGAATTCACGCATATCGGAGCCGGCCACCTTGCCGCCCAACTGCTCGGCCATGGTCTGCATGCCGTAGCAGATGCCGAAGACCGGCACGCCCAGGTCGAACACCGCCTGCGGGCAGCGCGGGCTGTCGGCTTCGTGGACCGACTCGGGCCCGCCGGCGAGGATGACGCCGCGCGGGGCGAATTGGCGAATCGCTTCATCGTCCATGTCGAACGGGTGCAGCTCGCAGTACACGCCGATTTCGCGCACGCGGCGGGCAATCAGCTGGGTGTACTGGGAACCGAAATCGAGGATCAGGATACGGTGGGCGTGAATGTCGAGGGCCATGACTCATTCTCGTCAGATGTATTCGGAAACAACACGGGGCTGTAGTGAACAGCCCCGCTGGATTGAATTTCCGTCTGCCGCCGGGTGTGCACCGGGCGGCAGGCGGACTACCGGGGTCAGCCCACGCGGTAGTTGGGCGCTTCCTTGGTGATCTGCACGTCGTGGACGTGGGATTCAGCCATGCCGGCGCCGGTGATGCGGACGAACTCGGGCTTGGTGCGCATTTCCTGGATGTCGGCGCTGCCGGTGTAACCCATGGAAGAACGCAGGCCACCCATCAGCTGATGGATGATCGCCGACAGGCCGCCCTTGTAGGCAACGCGGCCTTCGATACCCTCGGGCACGAGCTTCTCGGCACCGGCCGAGGAATCCTGGAAGTAGCGGTCGGACGAGCCCTGGGCCTGGGACATGGCGCCCAGCGAGCCCATGCCGCGGTAGGCCTTGTAGGAGCGACCCTGGAACAGTTCGATTTCGCCTGGCGCCTCTTCGGTACCGGCGAACATCGAGCCCATCATCACGCAGTAGGCGCCAGCGACGATGGCCTTGGACAGGTCACCGGAGAAGCGGATGCCGCCGTCGGCGATCAACGGCACGCCGGTGCCTTCCAGGGCTGCGGCGACGTTGGCGATGGCGCTGATCTGCGGCACGCCGACACCGGCAACGATACGGGTGGTGCAGATGGAGCCCGGGCCGATACCGACCTTGACGGCATCGGCGCCCGCTTCGGCCAGGGCCTTGGCGGCTTCGCCGGTGGCGATGTTGCCGCCGATGACCTGCACGTCGGGGAAGTTCTGCTTGACCCAGCGCACACGGTCGATCACGCCTTTGGAGTGACCGTGGGCAGTATCGACCACGACCACGTCGACGCCGGCTGCAACCAGGGCGCTGACGCGCTCACCGGTGTCCTTGCCGGTGCCCACGGCCGCGCCGACGCGCAGGCGGCCCTGGTCATCCTTGCTCGCCAGCGGGTAGGCCTTGGCCTTCTCGATGTCCTTGACGGTCATCATGCCTTTGAGATGGAACTCGGCGTCGACGATCAGCACTTTCTCGATGCGATGCTTGTGCAGCAGGTCGCGGACCAGGTCCTTGTCGGCCCCTTCGCGGACGGTGACCAGACGCTCTTTGGGCGTCATCACTTCGCGGACGGGGATTTCCAGGCGGTTTTCGAAGCGCACGTCGCGCGAGGTGACGATGCCCACCAGGTTGCCGTCGTGCAGCACCGGCACGCCGGAGATGTTGTGCAGCGAGGTCAGTTCGAACAGGTCGCGAACGGTGGCATCAGCCTCGATGGTGATCGGGTCCTTGACCACGCCGGCCTCGAACTTCTTGACCTTGCGCACTTCGGCAGCCTGCTGCTCGATGGTCATGTTCTTGTGGATGATCCCGATGCCGCCTTCCTGAGCCATGGCAATGGCGAGGCGGGCTTCGGTCACGGTGTCCATCGCCGCGGAGATCAGCGGGATGTTCAACTCGATGCCGCGGGTCAAACGGGTCTTGAGGCTGACTTCATTGGGCAGTACTTCGGAATAACCGGGCACTAGAAGAATGTCGTCGAAGGTCAGGGCTTCTTGGCTGATACGCAGCATGCGGGGGCTCCCGAGCGGGAAAATGGAAGCGCGCCATTATACCCACACATGCCCCCACAAGAAAGGCAAAGATGGCCTGGCGGTCAATTGTCCTGGAACTTTACCAGCACCTGCGCAATCGGCTGGTCGAGCCAATCGGCGAATTCGGCGATGAACTCCGCCTTGAAGGGGGTCTGGCCCCAATTATTGAAGATGAAACCCAGATTGGAGAAGGCGCAGGGCTGCAGGAACAGAAAACCATTGATGTCATCTTCATGGCCGCACAGCGGGCAAGTGAAGTTGTCGGTCAGGCCGGGCATCCATTCCTCGAGGCTGTCGAACAGCGCCTCGCCCACTTCCTGACGGCATTCGGGGCAGCCGGCCTCGTGCAGGAAACCGTCCACGGGCGTGAAAATGCAGCGATCGGTGACCACTTCCAGACCGTTGACCGTTTGTCCGTAGGGCAGCACCTCAGGGTTTTCGACGACCTGGCGCGCGCCCGGGCCGATGGCGTAGGCCATGCGGTTGCCGCTGCGGCCACAGGTGCTCAGCTGTTCTTCGACGATGTTCTTGCGTACCAGCCAGCGCAGGATTGCCCGCGCACGCGGCTCGTGCACCGGCAGGGTGGAGAGGCGCGGAACGAGAATGTTCTGAGTGTTCATGCAAGGGCCCGACAGTACGCAAAAGCGGCAGGATAGTCCCCTGCTCGCGCAGGTCAAGGGTTGAAATAGCGGTACAGCAACGCCAGGCCGCTGGCCAGCACCAGCCAGGTCACCAGCCGCACGAACGCTTCGCGGGACATGCGCAGGGTCAATCGTCGTCCGATCAACAGGCCTGCTGCCATGGCTGGGAGCAGGCAGGCGGCAGTCAGCAGCAGTTGGGTGTCGGCATAGACCCCGGCAATGATGAACAGGGTCAGGCGCACGATGGTGCTGCAACTGATCAGCGCGCTTTGCGTGGCGCGCACCTGCTGTTTGTCGTCCAGCCGCGCGCCCAGGTAGATCGCATAGAGAAACCCGCCGCTGCCGAACAAGGCCCCGAACAGCCCGCCGATGGTGCCCATCGGTACGGCCCACCAGGGCGACAACCGTGCGGGTCGCGCCGTGGTCAGCAGCATGTACAGGGCGTAGCCGGTGATGAACAGGCCCATCAGCAGCAACAGCAGGTCGGATTTCAGGTTGAGCAGAAAGACCACGCCCAAGGTGCAGCCCAGCGCCATGAACGGTAGCAACCGCCTGAGCTCCACGCCCACCACCGATTGCCGGGCAGGAAGCAGATTGCCGAAGGCAGCGATGAAATCGAGTACGACCAACAGCGGGATGAGCGTGGCCAGCGGCATGAAGTGGATGAGTACCGGGCCTGCAACCAGTGCCGTGCCGAAGCCGGCAATGCCGAAGACGATGTAGGCGGCGGCGATTGCCAGAAGCATGATGCTCCAGTCGATGAGTGCGTAGTCCATGCGCGGATTTCCTTTTTCCGGGCACTGTGGGGGAGTGGGATCGATGGCGTCAATACGGTTGGGGGTGGGTGGTGTGCCAGAGGGTTCGCGGTGTGGCCGGACGCGGCTTGCGCCGCTGCTACAGAGGAACGCCGTACCAACGGCACAAGCGATCTCCTGTAGCAGCGGCGCGAGCCGCGTCCGGGGTCGCTGCGGTCCATCTGGATGCCCCCACGCTTAATGGTGGACGCGCTCCGGGCACTGCTCCAGAATTTGCCCACGCTCACAGGAGAACCTCTGCATGCTGATGGTGATATCCCCCGCCAAGACCCTCGACTTCGATACCCCGCCGGTCATCCAGCGCCACACCCAGCCTGAATTTCTCGACCATTCCCAGGTGCTGATCGAACAACTGCGCGAGCTCAGCCCCGCGCAGATCGCCGAGCTCATGCATCTCTCCGACAAGCTGGCCGGCCTCAACGCGGCACGCTTCGGCAGCTGGACACCCGACTTCACGCCAGCCAACGCCAAGCAGGCGTTGCTCGCCTTCAAGGGCGACGTCTACACCGGACTGGACGCGACCACCTTGGACAAAGCGGGTTTCGACTACGCGCAGAAACATCTGCGCATGCTGTCGGGCCTCTATGGTCTGCTGCGGCCACTGGACCTGATGCAACCGTACCGACTGGAGATGGGCACAAAGCTGGTCAACGCGCGCGGCAAGGACCTCTACGCGTTCTGGGGCGAGCGCATCAGCCAATGGCTCAACCAGGCCCTGGCCGAACAAGGCGACGACGTGCTGTTCAACCTGGCGTCGAACGAGTATTTCTCGGCGGTCAAGCGCAAGGCTTTGCAGGCGCGCCTGATCACTGCCGACTTCAAGGACCTGAAGAATGGCCAGTACAAGATCATCAGCTTCTATGCCAAGAAAGCCCGCGGCATGATGGCGCGTTTCGTGATCGACGAAAAACTCCACGACCCCCTGCAGCTCAAGGGCTTCGACCGCCAGGGCTATCGCTACAGCGCCGAGCAGTCACGGCCCGACCACCTGGTGTTTCTGCGCGATCACCCGGATGATTGACCTGGCGTGGGTGCGCCTGCCACTGACACGCCAACGTTCTGTACGATACCCCTCTCTTCCCAACCAAGGCTGGCAGTCATGTTAATCGGCATCTTTCTGGTCATCACCTGGATCGTCTTGCTGGTCCGCTACCCGTCCAAGGCGCTGCCGATCTCCGGTGCTGCCCTGTTCAGCCTGGCGTTGCTCTCGCTGTGGGTGATCTGGAGCGACACCCGCGAAGCCCACCGCCTGGCACGCTTGGAGATGCGCATCACCTACGATCCGCAGGGCTGTCCGGGCGACCGTCCGCTGCGCCTGAACCTGAACAACGGCAACAACGTACCGATGCAGGAACTGCAGTGGCAGATAGCTGCCTACGCCCCCGGCCAGACCGCCAACCTGGCCGAAAACCTCTACACCGCACCTCGCTACCGCGGCCCTGGTGAACTGCAGGCCGGTGCCGACTGGCAGGACTGCCTGCCGCTGCCGCCACTGCGCCCCGGCTATCGCCCGCAGACCCTGGAATTTCGCGCCGAACGCTTGCAGGGCAGTTTTTCCCAATAAGCACCGGTAATGGCGAACGCTTGCGCAGTGGTCACGGCAGTGCGGGCGTGACGATCACCGTGCAGGTCGTGCCAGCTGCCAGCAGCATGCCTTCGGGCACCTCGTCCAGCTGGATGCGCACCGGCACTCGCTGCGCCAGGCGAACCCAGTTGAAGGTCGGATTGACGTCGGCGGTCAGCTCGCGGCTCTGCGGGTTGTCGCGGTCATAGATGCCGCGCGAGATGCTGTCCACATGGCCCTTGAGGGTCTCGCCGCTCATCATCTGCAACTGCGCCGCGTCGCCGACATGCACATGGGGCAGCTTGGTTTCTTCGAAATAGCCGTAGACCCAGAACGAATGTTCATCGACCACGGCCAGCTTGGCCTCGCCCACCCGCGCGTAGTCACCGACATGCACGTTGAGGTTGGTGACGTAGCCATCCACCGTGGCCAGCACACGGGTGCGGTCCAGGTCCAGCTGCGCGGCCTCGAGGCGCGCCTCGGCCTGTTGATAGTCGGCCAGCGCCGAGGCGGCGACGTTGCTGGCGTCCTCGCGACTTTCCCTGGAGATCACCAGTTCATCGAGATCGGCACGACGGCTGGCATTGACCTTGCGCATGTCCCAGGCGGCCTTGCGCGACGCCACCAGCGCCTGCGCCTGCTTGACTGCCAGGCGGTAGTGCGCCGGATCGATCTGCAGCAGCACGTCGCCCTTGCGCACACGCTGGTTGTCGCGCACCGGCACCGCCGTGACGTAGCCCGACACATCGGCGGCGACGTTGATGATGTCCGCACGCACGCGTCCGTCGCGGGTCCAGGGTGTTTGCATGTAGTGCACCCACAACTGGCGACCGATGAAGATCGCCAGTGCCAGCACCAGCAGGGTCGCCAACAGGCTGAAAAACTTTTTCATTGCGCAGGTTCTCACCGGTAGACAGTCAGCGCCATGGCGCCGAACAGACAGACGAACAGGCTCAGGCGCAACAGCGCCGGGTGCCAGAAGAATCGGTACACATCGAGGCTGGCGAACAGCCGGTCGAAGGCCCAGGCCAACCCGGCGGCGAGCACGAACAACAGGGTCATGGTCGGCATGTACAGACCATGGAAGGCGATCTCACGGGGCATGCTCGGCTCCAGGCGCGGCCAGTTCGGCAAGGGGTGATTGCGGGTCCAGCAACGAACTGCGAATGAAGTGCAGGTAACTCTGCACCCGGCGCAGCGCCGAGGTATCGAAATGTCGGGCGAAGGGCTCGTCGGTGTTCCTGACCAGGTGAATGGCCTGCTCCACGGCCGCCAACGCGCGCTGGAGGTTGCCCGCCTGGGGCTGGATGAACAGGCGAATCAGCGCACGCCCCAGCACCCGGATCGACTGGCGCCACGGCTGCCACGGGGCATAGGCCGGGTGCACCGGCAAGCGCTCCTGCTCGCGGCGCAGCTCGATGATGGCGTGCCCCACCTCCATCACCACGAACATCCAGCGCAGCAGGTTGCGCTGCACCTGTGGCTGCCCGGCCGCCAGGCCATAGGCCTGATGCAGCAGGTCGCGGGTGCGGCTCTCGAAGGCCGAGCCCAGGCCGCGCGGCTTGCCGCTGATGGCGAACACCACCAGGGCGCGCAGGTCCTGCTCCAGGCGCTGCCACATCCAGCGACTGTTGGGCGGCAGGATGACCGCGCCAGCGGCAGCGCAGAACAGCATCCCCAGGACCATGCCAATGTAGTCGTTGATGAACGCATACGGATCGTACTGGGTGAGGTTGCCGGGCACCGAGCCCATGGAAAAGAAGATCAGCAGGCCCAGTCCATAGCCAACGAAGCGAGGTCGAGAGGCAAGGAAGGCGCCCAGCGTCAGCACCGGCGCGAGGGTCAGGCACAGTAGCGCGAAGCCGTCGATCCACGGCAGCACGAAAAAGGTCGTATAGAAGCCGACCAGCGCCCCCAGCAAGGTGCCGCAGGCCATCTGGAACGACATCCGCCGCGGGTTCGGTGACGCCGCCGACAGGCCTACGGTGGCTGCAGCTACCAGGGTCATGGTCGCGCCGCTGGGCCAGGCCGTCGCTATCCAATAGCCGCCCAGCAGCAGCAACACCAGCGCGCCGCGAATACCGGCGGCGGCGCTGGCCAGCCAGTTGGTCTGCGCACGGTACGGCTCGTCCCAGCGCTCGCGGGCATGCCGATGCTCGGCCAGCGAGGCATGCGTCTGGGCATAGCCGTGCAGTTCTTCGACGAAGCGATAGAGCAACTCCGAAGCGGTGTGAAAGTCCAGCAGGTCGTCATCTTCCGGACCACTCTGCTCGAAGCTGTCACGCAAGCTGCGCACCTGTGCTGGCAGCGCGTCCTTGTACTGCACCATGCGCCGGGCCAAACGTGCGGCATCGGCATCGGTCAAGGCCTGGCCGGCGAAGTCGTCCAGCACGTGCGTCAATGCCTGCAAGGCCGGTTCGATGGCGGTTACCACCTGGCGATGACCGCGCGCGCGGATACGCTCGAGTGATTGGTGCAGCGCATTGAAGCGGGTCGTCACCGCCATGAATTCACTGTTCAGTCGGCTGACCCGACCATTGCGTCGGCGCATGTGCGGGTCTTCGAAGGCCGTCACACTGCGCAGGCTTTCCAGGCCCACCGCTTCGGCGATGAAGCGCACGTTGTCGGCTTCGAACTGTTCCCGTGCGCTGCCACCGCGCAGGCCATCGGCGGCGAACCGGGCGAACACGCCAAAGCGCTGATACAAGGCGTTGCGCATCGAAGCGGAGGCCGACTGCGGCAGAATGGCCGCGCTGACCGCCGTCGCGACGAGAATGCCCAGGGCAATCTCCAGCACGCGCCAGACCGCCGCCATGAAGGCACCGTCCGGATGGGCCAGGGCCGGCAGACCGACCATGGCCGCGGTGTAGCCAGCCAAGACAAAGCCGTAGGCGCGGAAGTTGCGGCAGCGCATGGCACCGGTCGAGCAGAGGCCGACCCACAGCGCCAGGCCGCACAGGAACAGCTCGGTGTTCTGCGCGAACAAGGCGATCAACACCACCGTCACCGCCGATCCCGCCAGCGTGCCCAGCAGACGATAGAAACTTTTCGCGAAGACGTGGCCGCTTTGCAACTGCATGACGATGAACACGGTGATCATCGCCGTACGCGGTTGCGGCAGCTCCAGGCGCATGGCCAGCCACAGCGTGGTGAATGCGGCCAGCAGCACCTTGAAGATGTAGATCCAGGTGACGCCATCGCTGCGTGCCCAGTCGAAGAAACCCCGGCGCCAGGGCAGGCTGCCCAGCCAAGTGGTCATCTACCGATCACCACCAGTGGCTTGGGAACCTGCAGACGCTGCGCGGCAGGGGTATCGCTGCCCGCCCCCAGACCACCGCCCAGGGCCGTGACCAACTGCGCATGCACCGCCAGCCGCGCAGCCTGCACCTGTTGCTCGACCTGCTGCTGGCGCAACAGCAAAGTCTGCGCATCGAGCACTTCCAGGTAGCCGGTCAGACCGCGCTGGTAGGCGATCAGGGCGATGTCGTAGCTCTTGCGCGCCGACGCCACCGATTGCTCGGCGAAGGCCTGTTGCTTGGCCATGGAGGCGCGGCGAATCAGCTGGTCGGAGATCTGCTTGAGCGCCTCCACCAACGTCTGGTTGTAGCGTGCCACGGCCAGGTCGTAGCCGGCCGATGCATCGGCCAACTGCGCACGCAGCCGACCGCCATCGAAGATCGGCAGGCTCAACGCGGGGCCGGCGTTGTAGCTCAGCTTCCGCCCGGCGAGGAACTCCAGCATGCCGCCGCCGGTAGCCAGGTAACTCAGGCTGCCGACCAGATCGACGTTGGGATAGAAGCCGGCATGGGCCACTTCGATACCCCGCGCGTTCGCCGCCACGGCCCAGCGGCTGGCGACCACATCCGGGCGCTGCCCCAGCAGTTGTGCGGGCAGCACCGAAGGCAACCCAAGCGGCGCTTGCAGAGACAAGCTAGGACGCGTGAGTTGGCTGCCCTGCCCCGGCCCTTTGCCCGCCAGTGCGGCCAGTTGGTTCTGTGCGAGGGAAATCTGCTCATCCAGGGCGTCGATCTGCCGATGGGTTTCCGGCAGCAGAGTCTCGGCCTGGCTGACTTCCAGATGGGTGCCGATGCCGCCGCGCAGACGCCGCTGCGCCAGCGCCAGGATCTGCTCTTGCTGGGTCAGGGTGCTGTGCGCGATGTCGCGCTGGGCATAGTGCAATGAGAGCTGGATGTACGCCTGCACCACGTTGCTCGCAAGCTCCAGCCGAGCCTGCCGCGCCTGAGCGACGCTCATGTGTGCAAGGTCGACGGCGCGCTCGCTGGCATTGCGCTCACGGCCCCACAGGTCCAGCGCATAGGTGAAGCCCAGACCGGCGTCATTGTCCCACGTGGTCTGGCGCGACAGGTCGCCGGGACCATAGAAGGGGTCGGCAGGCCAGGCGTGGCGATGCAAATGAGCGCTGGCCTCGATGTGCAGGGATTCGGCGGACTCCGCCAGCCCCGCCATGGCCTTGGCCTCGCGCACGCGGGCGGCCGCCATGGCCATGCTCGGGCTGCCGAGCAAGGCCAGGCTCACCCAGGCATCGAGCTGCTTGTCGCCATACGCTTGCCACCATTGGCCCTCAGGCCAGCGAGCATCCTGGACGGCGGTTTGAATGGCAGCGTCGGTGGCCAGCGCATCGGCCGACAAGGCTTCGCCCTCAGGAGCGATGCCGGCAGTGCCGATACAGCCGGTCAAGGCCAGGGTCAAGATCCAGATACTGAGGGTTTTCAACTCGTCGATGAGGCGGCGCGGCACTGCGGCGATTTCCGGAAAGGGGGTAGGCGTGCGGAGGGGTCTGGGCCGGCATTCTAGAGCGGGTGCACAGCGGCGATAAGCTGGAATTCCTGCGAATCTTTGTTACCGAACCGGCGATAATCCTTCTGTATAATTGTTGCTTCATGCGACAATTTGTCCGTCGAACCAGAGACCGAATCATGGACACCTTGCAAAACATGCGTGCGTTCACCTGTGTGGCCGAAGCCGGCAGTTTCACCGCCGCCGCCGCGCAACTGGACACTACCACCGCCAACGTCTCGCGCGCGGTGTCCAACCTCGAAGCACACCTGCAGACGCGGCTGCTCAACCGCACGACCCGACGCATTGCCCTGACCGAGGCCGGCAAACGCTACCTGGTGCGCTGCGAGCAGATCCTCACCTATGTGGCGGAAGCCGAGGCCGAGGCCAGCGACGCCCACGCGCGGCCTTCGGGGCAGTTGAAGGTGCACACCATGACCGGCATCGGCCAGCACTTCGTGATCGACGCCATCGCGCGCTACCGGCGTACCCATCCGGACGTGACCTTCGACCTGACCCTGGCCAACCGGGTCCCGGACCTGCTCGACGAAGGCTATGACGTGTCCATCGTCCTGGCCAGCGAGCTGCCCGATTCGGGCTTCGTCTCGCAACGCCTGGGCATCACCTACAGCATCGTCTGCGCCTCCCCCGAATACGTGAAGGCTCATGGCTCGGCGCGCACGCCCGGCGATCTGCGCGACCATGCCTGCCTGCGCCTGGTCAGCCCGGTGGTGCAACTGGAAAAATGGCTGTTTCAGGGCCCCGATGGTCAGGAAATGGTCAACATCAGCAACGCACCGTTCCAGGTCAATTCCGCCGATGCGATGAAGACCGCCATCAGCAGTGGCATGGGCGTGGGCGTGCTGCCTATCTACGCGGCCATCGATGGCCTGCGCAACGGCACGCTGGTACGCATGCTGCCCGAATACCGCCTGCAGGAGTTGAACCTGTACGCCATCTATCCGTCCCGTCAGTACCTGGATGCGAAGATCAAGACCTGGGTGGAATACCTGCGCGGTTCGCTGCCCGACATTCTGGCGGCGCACGACGCCGACCTGCAGACCTTCGACCTGCAGATCGCCAACTGAGCCGGGATTGTTTCTGCTCGAGCGGGAATGTTAGCGTGCTCTCATTACCTCCCGACGAGCACACGCCCAATGAAAAAAACCGTCCTCGCGTTCAGCCGTATCACCCCTGCCATGGTCGAGCGGCTCGAAGCGCATTTCGACGTCATCGTGCCCAACCCGAAGGCGGGTGACATCGCCGCGCAGTTCAACGAGGCGCTGCCCAAGGCCCACGGCCTGATCGGCGCCGGCCGGCCATTGGGCCGCAAGCAACTGGCCGACGCCGCCAACCTGGAGGTGGTTTCCAGCGTGTCGGTGGGCTACGACAACTACGACGTCAGCTATTTCGACGAGCGCGGCATCATGCTCACCAACACCCCTGACGTACTGACCCAAAGCACCGCCGACCTGGCCTTCGCCCTGATCATGAGCAGCGCCCGGCGCGTGGCCGAACTGGACGCCTGGACCAAGGCCGGCAACTGGAAAGCCAGCGTCGGCCCCGACCAGTTCGGCACCGATGTGTACGGCAAGACGCTGGGCATCGTCGGCCTGGGCAATATCGGCGCGGCAGTGGCACGCCGCGGACGGCTGGGCTTTGACATGCCCATCCTGTACAGCGGCAACAGCCGCAAGCCTGAACTGGAGCAGGAACTGGGTGCGCAGTTTCGCAGCCTCGAGCAACTACTGGCGGAGGCGGATTTCGTCTGCCTGGTGGTGCCGCTCAGCGACAAGACGCGGCACATGATCGGCACCGCCGAGCTGGCGCAAATGAAGAAGAGCGCCATTCTGGTGAATATCTCGCGCGGGCCGGTGGTCGATGAAGCGGCGCTGGTGCAGGCGCTGCGCGACGGCACCTTGCGCGGCGCCGGCCTGGATGTCTACGAGAAGGAACCGCTGGCCGAATCGCCATTGTTCCAGCTGGGCAACGTCGTGACGCTGCCGCACATCGGCTCGGCCACGGCGCAGACCCGTGATGCCATGGCTTATCGCGCCATCGACAACCTGACGGCGGCGCTGCTCGGCAAACGCCCTCAGGATCTGGTCAACCCGCAGGCGTTCAAGGGCTAGGGCGAACCAGCGCCGCGCCGCCCGGCACCGGCTGCGCCCCCAGCGACCCAGTCGACGGGGGCGTCGCCGGCCTGGCGCCCTTGCGAAACACCAGCACGTTGCCAAGCATCACCAGTACCAGCCCGCCCAGGGCCGGTGCGGTCCATTGGTACCCTTCGGCATAGGCCGAGACGTTCAACGCCACCACCGGGAACAGCACCGTGCAGTAAGCGGCGCGCTCGGGACCCATGCGACCCACCAGGGTCAGGTAGGCGGTAAAGCCGATCACCGAGCCGGGTATCACCAGGTACAGCAGCGAGCCGACGTAGCGCATGCTCCAGTCGATGGTGAACGGCGTGCCGCGCAGCAGGCAATAGCCGCCCAGCAGCAGCGCTCCGTACAGCATGCCCCAGGCATTGGTGGTCAGCGGCCTCAACCCGGCTTTCTGCTGCACGCTGGAGAGCATGTTGCCCGCCGAGAAACACAAGGTGCCCAGCAGCGCCAGGCCCAGGCCGAGCAGGGTCTGCGGGCTGGCATCATGGCCGGCCAGCTCCGGCCAGAACAGCAGGCCCAGGCCAAGCAGGCCAAGACCACCTGCACCGATCACGCTGGCGGTGATCCGTTGCCCCAGAAAGATCCGCGCGTTGAGTGCATTCCACAAGGTCGCCGTGGAGAACACCACCGCGATCAGCCCGGTCGGCAGCCACTGGCTGGCGGTGAGAAAACACATGAAATTCACGCAGAACAGGCACAGCCCCTGGGCCAGGCAGATGAAGTGACCACGCCGACCCATGCCCTGCAGTCGCCGGGTGGCCAGCAGGATCACGAACAGCACCAGCGCGGCGAGGCCGAAGCGGTAGACGATGGACACGGGAATCTCGACCACGCCCAGTTGCAGCTTGAGGGCGATCCAGGTCGTTCCCCAGATCAGTACGGTCAGCAGATACAACGATAGGTTCATGACAAGGCCCTCCGGGGTCAGGGGCCCATTGTCCGAGCAGCGGCCGATCCCGGCTTGCACAAACTTGCGCTTTTTCTGCCGCTGCACTGGCAGCTTTCCCGCGACGCAGTACCATGGCCACGGAGGTATCGACCATGACTGCTTTGCTGGACCTGCAAGTGTTTCAGGCGCTGCACAACTCGCGCCACGCGCGCCTCGAGCACAGCGCCGAACTGGGCGACTCGATGGTGGCGGCGTTGTGGAGCAATCACCACGATGCCCAGGAGTATCAGGCGCCGACCCATCACACTTTGTCGTGCTACATCGGCGGCGGCACGGGCACCTTTCGCCGCGATCGCCCTTGGGAGAAAGGCGCGCCCGGCAAGCAGTGCATCCTGCCGGCCGGGCATGAGTCGGCGTGGGTGATCAACGGTGATATCCGCCTGGCCCATCTCTATTTCAGCGCAGAGCAGTTTGCGCTGGGCTGCGTGACGCTTCTGGACCGTGAGCCCCGCGAAATGCAGTTGCGCGAGAATACCTTCCTCGAAGACCCGGCACAGGCACGACGCTTCGCTCGTCTGATCACGTTGAACTGGAACGAACCGGGGGAGCGCGTACTCACCAGCAGCCTGGCCCACGAGATGCTCGCCCACGCTCTGCTCAGCCAAGCAGTCGCGCGTCCGCAGCTTCGGCTCAAAGGCGGGCTTGCACCTCATCAGCGGCGCCTGCTTCGCGACTTCATCGAGTCGCAGTTGGCCGAACCTCTGAGCCTCGGCCAGCTGGCAGCCTTGTGCAGCTTGTCGGAGTACCACTTCGCACGGATGTTTCGCACCAGCTTTGGCTTGCCGCCGCATCAATACGTGCTGGCTCGACGGATCGCCCGCGCCCGCTCGCTGTTGCGCCAGACGCACCTGCCCTTGGGCGAGGTGGGGCTGGCATGCGGCTTCGCCAGCGCCAGTCACTTCAGCAATCGGTTTCGCCAGGCAAGTGCGGTATCCCCAGGCGAATATCGCCTGGCTTGCACCTGACGGCAGACTGGCGAGCAGCTCGCGCTACCAGTGTGCCACTGCCGCCAATGGCCCCAGCAGCAGGCCGGCTGCGGCCAATGCCAGGGCCCAGCGTGGCCGGTACGGCAACAGCCACACCAGGAATACCGCGCTGCCCATCAACACTGCGGTCCAGCGCACCAGCCCCATGGCCCAGCCAGCGCTGAGCACCGAGACCCACAGCGACAAGGCCAGCAAAGCCCAGCCTGCCATGCGCAATTGCACCTTGCGCGAAGGACTGGGTCGATGCCCGAGCATTTCCTGATGATGACGTTCCATGGCCAGGCACAGGGCACTGAAGCCGGCATAACTGAGCAAACCTGCAGCCAACATCAGTGCACCTCGCCAGGCATGGTAGGACGCGCACGCACCGTCCGCGCCACCGGCAATGCCGCCAGCACAGCGCGGCGACGTATCTTCATGACCACCCACGCCAGCACCAGGCCGCAGCCCAGGGCGCTGAGATCGACGCCTGCCAATACCCAGTCGCCGGCGGCGATGGACGCCGGCAGGCCATGGTTGGTGGTGAGCAGGCTCAGTAACGGCACACTCGCCAGGGCAATCGCCGCCAGACCCAATTGCTCGATCCAGGCCTTGCTGCCACTGCGCACAGCGGCATGCACGATGCTCAATAGCCAAACCACGAAGAAGCTGTCGACCTCGATGCCGGCACGCTCCGGATAGGTCGCCGGCAGCAGCCGGTTGGCCCACATGAAGCCTGCCACCGCCAGCACCAGCCCGGCCATGCCGGCCACGTTCAACACTTCCACCAGACGCAGCTCGAAGGGCCGCACACCGCTGCGGGCATGCTTGAGCTGACGTTTGCCCAGCCACATGACCAGGCCCGTACCGATCAGCAAGGTACTGCCCAGGCCGCAGAAGAAATACAGCCAGCGCAGCACGGGCCCGGCGAACAGCCCCATGTGCAACCCATAGAACGTGCCTGCGATGGCTATTGGCGTGGAGCTTTCGCGCGGCTGCTCGAGCACCGCGCCCGTAGTACCGGCGAAGGTGATGGCTGCGCCCAGGTCGCGACTCACGCTATCGCCGTCATGGCGGCTGAACTGCACCTGAGCGTTGGCATCGCCCGGCATCTGCACCGACACCCGGCCGATGCTGCCTCCGGGCCATTGCTGCAGCGCACGGTCGTACAGCCCTCCCAGATTCACCAGCGGCGCAGGCTGCCCGGCGGCGACCAAACGCTGGTTGCCCGGATAGATCTCGCTGAAGAACGCCTGGGTATCGCCATCGTAGCGGCTGTTGATGCTCGCCGGCATGAGCATGGTCATGAAAATCACCAGGCTGCTGTAGGTGATCATCAGGTGAAAAGGCAGCACCAGCACGCCGATCGCGTTGTGTCCATCGAGCCAGGAACGCACGCCCTTGCCGGGGCGGAAGGTGAAGAACTCTTTGAAGATCTTCTTGTGGGTGATGATGCCGGTGACCAGCGTCACCAGCATGACCATCGCCGCCAGGCTACTCAGCCAGCGGCCCCAGGGGTAGCCCATTTGCAGCTGGTAGTGGAAGCGATAGAAGAAGTCGCCGCCGCGGCTGTCGCGCGCCTCGATTCGCTGCCCGGTCTGCGGGTCCAGGGTCTGCCGGGTGAAGCTGCCGCGCCCGCTTTTGTTCGGGTCCTGCCACATGACCGAAAGCGCTGGCTCGCGCGCGTCCGGCAGGCTGATGAACCAGCGTGACGATTGCCCGGCATTGGCCTGCAGGTAGGCCTGCGCCTGCGTCAGGCTGGCCCGAGCGTCGAGCACGCGCACCGGCACTTCGGGCTGCGCCCAATGGCTGATCTCGTCCTTGAAATAGGACAGTGTTCCGGTGAGGAAGATGGCGAACAGCAACCAGCCGAACACCAGCCCCGCCCAGGTATGCAACCACGCCATCGCCTGGCGGAAGCCTTCTCTCACGGCAGGTGCTGCCAGTGCAGAAGACCCGTTATCGCGGCCAGTATCAGGCCTGGTATGGCCAGGCCCAGCCAGGCTCGGCCGGCGCTGTGCGAGGCGAAACACCAGAGCACGGCCACCAGATACACAAGGAACGACAGCATCATGGCGCTGACCACGGCCTCGCCGCGTGCCATGGGCAGCAGCCAGGCGATGCATACGCTTGCAAGTGCCGCCAGCACGTAGCCGCCAAACACGGCCGCGACGATGCGGGAGGCCACCGCCCAACGATACGAGGCAGGTACCCCGCCGATTCTGCTTCTCATGAAAGACCTTCAAACGTACGAACGCGGCACCGAATCGTGCTGATAATAATGATAAATATTCTCATGCGCAAAGATCGTTGACGTTTATCTTGTGCTGCAACACTTTTTGCCGACGCTGGGACGGCTGTCGACCTTGCCCAAACGGCGGCTCACCCGTAAGATACGAACAATTCTTATTCTGCTGCGCACCCCATGGCGCCGGAGTGTTCGCGGTGAGCTCTGTGACTTCCCCTGCCTCGCATTCGGTCGAGGGCCTCTACCTCGTCCATCGCCGCTGGCTGACCGAGTGGCTGCGCAGCCGTCTGGGCTGCCCGGACAACGCTGCCGACCTCGCCCAGGACACCTTCATGCGCCTGTTGACCGCGCGCGAGGTCACGCCCATCCGTGAACCGCGGGCGTTTCTCACCACAGTGGCCAAGCGCGTGCTGTTCAATCACTACCGTCGCCAGGATCTGGAGCGCGCGTATCTGGAGGCCTTGAGCCAGATGCCCGAGCCCCTTGCACCCTGCGAAGAACACCGGGCGATCATCCTGCAGACCCTGCTCGAGCTGGACGCGCTACTCGAAGGTCTGCCGGTCACGGTCAAGCGTGCGTTCCTGATGGCACAGGTCGATGGCCTGGGCTACCGCGAAATCGCCAGTGAACTCGGTATATCCCTGGCTACGGTAAAGCGCCATCTGCACAAGGCAGCCCTGCGCTGCTACTTCGCGCTGTGAACGAAGCCCGCAGTTTTTCTCCGCACGTGGCCGAACAGGCCGTGCAGTGGCTGCTTGAACTGCAACAAGGCCCGCTCGATCCGCGCCAGCAGCAGGCATGGCAGCGCTGGCTGCACGCCGACGGCGAGCACCGTCGCGCCTGGGATCACATCCAGAAGGTCAATCAGCAGTTCGCCGGCCTGCCCGCTTCCCTGGCGCAGGCTACCGTGGGCGCACCCCACTCGCCCGGCCGCCGACGCGCCCTCAAGGCGCTGTTGCTGTTGGGAATGGCCGGTGCAACCACCCTGGCCCTGCGACAACAGCACTGGCTGCCGCCGCTGGTGGCCGACTACCGCAGCCCGCTGGGCCAGCGCCGCCAATTGCAACTGGACGACGGCAGCCGGATCCACCTCAACACCACCAGCGCCGTGGACGTGCGCTTCGATGCGGGTCGGCGCCTGATCCACTTGCTCGAAGGCGAGATCATGCTCACGGCGGGTGCCGATGCGCGGCCCCTGCTCATCGGCACCGACCAAGGGCTGATCACCGCTGGCCGGGGGCAGGTCAATGTTCGCCAACTGCCGGGCAGCACCCAGGTGCAGGCACTGCAAGGCGCCGTCACCCTCGAGGCCGCCGGGCTGCACGATGAGCCACGGCGCCTGGCCGAAGGCCAGCAGCTCGAGTTCGAACGCCAGCGCTTCAATCCGGCGCGACCACTGGACGCCAACAGTGGCGCCTGGGTCGACGGCATGCTGATCGCCGCGCGCATGCGCCTGGGCGACTTCCTGGCCGAGGTAGGCCGTTATCGCCGCGGCCAGCTGGACTGCGACGCCCGCGCTGCCAATCTGTTGCTCTCCGGCAGTTTCCCCCTGGGCGATACCGAGAAAATTCTCGATTCACTGGAGGCGGCGCTGCCAGTGAAAGTCCGGCGCTTCACCCGCTATTGGGTCACGGTGCAATCCCGGGTCTAGCCATGCCAGGTTTGGCGGCGAGCATTTATTTACACCGTCGGTGAGCCGTTTTGCCTTGCTCGCGTGACAGACAGGGTAACTCCCACTACATCCTGCCTGGAAACGCCGAATGTCCAACCTGCCCACCCCACTCGCCCGCGCCCTGCGCTGTCTGTTGCTCGGCACTGCCGTGAGCGTGGCTCAACTGCCGCACGCCCTGGCCGCCGAGGGCTCTACCCGCGAGTACCACATCGCGCCCGCGTCGGTCGAAAGCGCGGTCAATCAGTTCGGCCGCGAGGCAGGTGTACTGATTTCATTCGGCTCGACGACCCTGGCAGACCAACCCAGCCGTGGCCTGCAAGGCAGCTACAGCGTCGAACAGGCACTGGCCGTACTGCTTGAAGGTACCGGCTTGCACGCGCAGCCGTTGGGCGATGGCGCCTACAGCCTGGAGGCCACACCTGTGGCCCAGCCTGGCAGCGCCGGTGCTACGGTCGAACTGGGTGCGTCCAGTGTCGTGGGCGACTGGCTCGGCGCCGCCGAACAGACCAACGTGTTCGAGCACGCCGGTGCCCGGGACGTGGTGCGCCGCGAAGACTTCGAACGCACTGGCGCCACCAGCGCGCGCGATGTCCTCAACCGCATTCCGGGTGTCAATGCACCACAGAACAACGGCACGGGCAGCCATGACATGGCGATGAACTTCGGCATCCGTGGGCTCAACCCACGCTTGGCGACCCGCTCCACAGTGCTGATGGACGGCATCCCGGTGCCGTTCGCGCCCTATGGCCAGCCGCAGTTGTCGTTCGCCCCGGTCAGCATGGGCAACATGGACGCCGTGGACGTGGTGCGCGGCGGCGGCGCGGTGCGCTACGGCCCGCAGAACGTCGGCGGCATCGTCAACTTCGTGACCCGCGCGATTCCCGATGCACCTACCATCAAGGGCGGCTTGCAGACCCAGGCCAGCCCTTCGTCGAGCCAGGACGGCTTCAAGACCACCGGCAACCTGCTGGCGGGCGGTACTGCCGACAACGGCCTGGGCGGCGCCCTGCTCTACTCCGGCGTGCGCGGCGGCGACTGGCGCGAGCACAGCGATACCCAGATCGACGACCTGATTCTCAAGGGCAAATACCAGATCGACGAAGCCAACAGCCTCAATGCCCAGGCGCAGTACTACGAAGGCGAGGCCGACATGCCCGGTGGCCTCAGCGCAGCCGACTACAAGGCCGACCCCTATCAGTCGACCCGCCGCTACGACAAGTTCTGGGGGCGCCGCACCATGGTCAACTTCGGCTACCGCTACCAGGAAGATCGCCGCGAATTCACCGCCAACACCTTCTTCACCAAGACCCTGCGCAGCGGCTACCTGGACCAGGGCAACTTTCTCTCACTGTCGCCCCGCGAGTACTGGGTACGCGGTGTAGAGACGCGCTTCTCCCAAGGCTTCGATCTGGGCCAGACACAGCACGAAATGAGCGTGGGCTACCGCTACATCAGCGAGGCGGGCCATGAGCTGCGCTACCGCACGCCGATCAGCGCCAACCAGCAGTTGCCCAGCACCGACAGCCGCAACGACCGGGATACCCGCGGCGGCACCCAGGCCCACGCCTTCTATGTCGACGACCGCATCGATATCGGCCGCTGGACGTTCACGCCCGGCATCCGCTACGAGATGATCGACTCGCAGCAGACCAACAACCTCACCAACGTCAAATACCAGGGCGACTACACCACCGCCTTGCCGGCCCTGAACGTGCTCTATCACGTCAACGAAAACTGGAACCTGTACGCCAACACCGAAGGGTCGTTCGGCAGTGTGCAGTACAGCCAGATGCCCAACCGTGTGACCGGCGGCGAAGTGAAGCCGGAAAAGGCCCGGACCTGGGAGCTGGGGACGCGTTACGACAACGGCAATCTGCGCGCGGAAATCGGTGCGTTCCTGATCAACTTCGACAACCAGTACGACAGCAACCAGACCAACGACACGGTGATCGCTCGCGGCGAGACTCGCCATCAGGGTATCGAGACCAGCATCAACTACGCACTGGACGGTTTGAGCCCGGCCCTGGCCGGTTTCGACGTTCACGCCAGCTACGCGTTCGTCGATGCCACCATCCGCGAAGACGGCCCGAACAAGGGCAACCGCGTGCCATTCTCGTCACGCCACAAGGGCACCCTGGGCGTTGGGTACACCCAGGGCCCGTGGAAGCTCGACCTGGACAGCAGCTACCAGAGCAGCCAGTTCGCCGACAACGCCAACACCCAGGCCGAAAGCGCCGATGGCAGCACCGGGCGCATCCCAGGCTACATGCTCTTCAGCAGCCGCGCCGGCTACGACTTCGGCCCGCAATTGTCCGACTTGAACGTCGCGGTGGGCGTGAAGAACATTTTCAATCACCAGTATTACACCCGTTCCTTCGACGACAACAACAAGGGCAAGTACGTGGGTGAGCCGCGCACCGTCTACGTGCAAACCTCCGTCGCCTTCTGACGCCGGCAGCGTGCGCCTGCTGCCGTTGAACCCCTGTGGCAGCGGGTCGGAGGCCAGGATTGCACCCCGCAGAGTTTCGGGTTTCGCACTTATTTCAGAAAAAGTTCGAAAAAGTTACTGAATATTTATCTTCGTCAGGGGGTTGAATTGTTTCTTCAACTCCCTGACCTTGTACTTCAAGAGGCGATGAATATCAGTGTCATCGAATCTCTAGCTAGCAAGCCGAATAAGGGATGAACTATGCAGATCCAGGTCAATAGCGATAACCATATTCAAGGCGATGCCCGCCTGCAGGAGTGGGTACGCACCGTAGTGGAAAACGCAGTCGAGCATTATCAGGAGGATCTCACCCGTATCGAGGTTCATCTCGCCGACGAAAACGGCCAGAAATCCGGGCCCGACGACATGCGCTGCCAGATGGAAGCGCGTCCAAAAGGTCACCAGCCCATTTCCGTGACGCACAAGGCTGAAACCTTGGACCTGGCGGTCGATGGCGCCGCCGAGAAGCTCAGCCACGCTTTGGAGCACATGTTCGGCAGGCTGCGCAACAAGCGTGCAGCCAACCAGCAAACCATTCCCGATGGTCCGAACGAAGCCTTGCTCGAGGAAGAGTTTCTGGAAAACGAACAGGTGCTCAACAGCAAGTCCTGAGCCCTGCAAGGTAGGAAAAGGCGAGCCCGGGGCTCGCCTTTTTTATTGCCTGCGAACAAGTTTTCCGGTCCGGGCACGGCGATTGCTACATCAATTGCGACGAAGTAGGGCGGCAGTTACATATAGCAAAAGATGAAACGCGGCGCCGACCAGCGGTCTTGAACCAGTAACTAATCGCCTAGTCCATTAACGAAGTTCGACTATTGCAGGTAGTACATCATGGATAATCCATTCCAAGCCCTGAGCGATGCGTTCCAACCCGAGTACCGCGTCAACCTGAGCATTCAGCGCCTGGATGGCAGCATCATGCTGACCCTGTCCAACGAGCGCGGCGTTGCCGCCAAGCGCGTGATCACCGCCGAACAGCGCAACGACCCCAAGCGCATGCGCCGGCTGATCGAAAGCATCCAGTTCGGCATGGCCATCGAGCAAGGTGGCAGCGCCATGCAGATCCTGGCGGCGATGACCGATGCCGGCAACGTCGAGAAGCTGGGCAGCAAGCCAGTCCTTCGCGCCAACGCCGCGCACACCTCGCCGGTCGCCGCCAGCCTGCAATGAGCCGCCGTGCGACTCAGCTGTCGGACTTCTCCTTTACCGATGGATAGCGCGAAGACCCATAGCGCACCACCAGAATGGCGAAAGCCAGGAGCAGGATGCCACCACACAGGTAGATGATGCCCAGATCCGGTGCATTGTGGTGCGAGACATCGCCGATCAGCAGGCGAGTCAGGGCGGTGATTGCCACGTACAGCAGGAAGCGGATGGGCATGTGGTTGGTCTTGAAGTAGATCCCCACCATCGCCCCCAGCTCAAGATAGATGAACAGCAGCAGAATGTCGTCCACGCTCACGCTGCCCTTCTCTACCATTCCCAGAAAAGCGCTGACAGCCGCCCAGGCGGTGATGGCGCCAATGCCGAACAACGCCAGATAGTGGAACGCTTCGACGCACAGATTGCCCAGCGAATCGGCCTGGGCGTGCAGACTCCCGCGAAGTTTTTCGGCCCATTTCATTGCCTGTATTCCTTTTGCCAACCGATGGTGAGATGCGCCTGAACGCCTATGCTCGTTCAGGGCATGCAGCATAAGGGCCAGGCATGGCTGGTGAGAAGCAGCCAGACTGTCGCAGGGCCCCTCGTCGGCACCTCTGTTCAAGCCTGCCGATTTGCCTTATGCTTGGCACTGTATAAACGAACAGTAGTTATACTGAAACCATTCCCTGGGCAAATGAGGTGGTCAATGGCCGTCGAAGTGGTATACCGCAGCAGCCGAGATCTGGAGCGCCTGTTTATGGACAAAGCTGAAGCCGATCGTCACGACAAAATGCTCGAGCTGGCTGAGTTGCTGGCAGACGTACTGAAAAAAGCCGTGCCGTCACTCGATGACAAACAGGTCGAAGACGCCGGTATCTACATGGCGAAAAACCGCGACATCTTCGCCAAGGCATTCAAGAGTCAGCCCGATGCCCTGAACGAGTTGCTCACGGCTACGGCCGACCCCGCCGAGCAGGCCTGATCGTCAGGCCTGCAGCGCTTGCACGAACTCGGCCAGCCAGGGCTCTGCGTCGGTTTCCGGGGTGACGCTTTCGCTGGCGTCCAGGCGCAGCATGTCCTGAACCTCGTGCACGCCCAGCTCTGCAAACAACTCGCGCAACTGCTCGCCGCCGCCGCAATAGGTGTCGTAGCTGGAGTCCCCCAGCGCGATCACACCACCGGGCAGGCCACGCAGCGCCGCCGGCAGTTCATCGCGAAGCTGAGCGTACAGCGCCATGATGTTGTCCGGCAGTTCGCCCATGCCGGTGGTCGAGGTCACCGCCAAAACAGCCTCGGGCGCGAATGCCAGCACGTCCTGCAGAGTGGCTCGCGGGTTGTGCCAGGCCTGGATATCCTGTCGCTTTAGCAGCTGCTCGGCATGCCGGGCGACTTCCTCGGCCGCGCCGTAGACCGAACCGCTGAGGATGGCAACTTTCATGATGACTGTCTCGGACCGTTGAAAGCGCTGATCTTACCAGCCCGACCGCGCATTGAAAGACAGGATCTGACGTACTGGGATCCCTCCCGCAGCCCGTATGAATTAGACTACGCTGCACGCTAGGGAACCCTGACATGATCAATGCGAAGCTGCTGCAACTGGTGATCGATGCGTCCAACGACGGCATCGTCGTCGCCGAACAGGAAGGCGAGGACAACATCCTCATCTACGTCAATCCGGCGTTCGAGCGCATGACCGGCTATACGTCACTGGAAATGCTCTACCAGGACTGCCGCCTGCTGCAGGGTGACGACCGCGACCAGCCTGCGCGCCAGCGCGTGCGCGAGGCGATCGACCAGGGGTTGGCGTGCCGCGAGGTGCTGCGCAACCACCGCAAGGACGGCAGTTTCTTCTGGAATGAGCTGTCGATCACCCCGGTACACAACGACAGCGATCAACTGATGTACTACATCGGCATCCAGAAGGATGTCAGCAGCGAGGTCGAAGCGCAGCAGCGCATCGTCGCGCTCGAGCAGCAGGTGGCGGCGCTGCAACAGCGCATCGTCGAACTCGAAACCCCTGCCCCGCCCGGTGCGGTATGACCGCCATGGACGTTTTCCAATGTTGCTTCGAGTCACCCTTTGCCGCGAGTGCACGCCATGCCGCCTGATGTGTTGCTGACCCAGGACGAACTGGAGTTTCTGCGGGCGATGCAGGCCAACCCGCAGCTCAATGTTCGCGATACCCTGCTCAACCTTTCCATCAAGGGTGGACCGCAGGTTCGCGATCTGCTGATGCGCCTGGCATCCCACGAACAGGTCACCATCGAAGCACACCTGGAAAACCAGCAGATCAGCTTTCCGCTGCAGGTCGTGGAAGACGAGTTCCAGGCGGCGCACCTAGAGCTCGGGGCACCCAGCATCTATGAGGACGGACCGATGTTGCGCCCGTGGCGGCTGAGCCTCGCGCAGCCGATCGTGCTGCGCGACGGCGAAGGGCGTGACAGCGACTTCTGGGTCCGTGACATTTCCTTCAAGGGCGCCTTGCTCGAGGTTCGCAATGGGGCACAGGCGCCCGCGCAATTCCAGCTGTGGTTCACCCCCGAAGGGTGCGCACCGATCCCGTTGCGCGGTTCGATGATTCGCGAGGCCGAGCACGGCTTGTTTGCCTACCGGCTCAGCCAGAACAACGCCAAGGCGATAGAGTCCTTGCGCCAGTTCATTCTGATGCACCACCAACTGGTGCATCCGCAACTGCACACCTGAATGCGCCGAATCAGCTGTCCAGATGCCCGGCCAGGTACTGCTGCAAACGCCGTTGCATCAAACGTCCATCGCTGCCCAGCCAGGCGATCTCAGTGGATCGCAGGCTGTCCTGCATGATTTCGGACAGCTCTCCGGCCAACAGCAACGGGCAGCTCAGGGCGTTGTTCAGTTTGGCCAGCTGCCGTGGCAGTGCCGGTGGCGCTGGGCGATTGGAGAACAGCACCACTGCCTGGGGCGCGAGCTTTTCACAGACCAGGCTCAGCTCTTCGAGCGGCTGGCCCAGACCGAGCAGTTGCACTTCGACTTGCGGTCCGCCCAGCAGCAGGCCTGTGACCTGGAGCTCGAGTTCCCGGCACTGCTCTGGTATGGCCACCAGCAATACCCGGCTGTCTTGGCCCTGATCGGAAGCCAGGCGCAGCCGTTGCAGGGTGCGGGCACGCAGGAAGGTGTCGAGGAACAACCATTCGCTGGCCTGGCCAAAGTGGCCCTGATGCACCAGCAGCTCCTGCCAGACCGGCATCAGTACCTGTTCGAATACCACGGCCAGCGGATAGCTGGAAAACACCTGGCCGTAGACCTGATCGAGCCGAGCTTCGGCAAACTCACGTACGCACTGGCGAATCCGCTCCTGCCACTGCTGCCATTCACCGTGCTCGTCGCAGGGCCCGGGCAGCGCAGTTCTGGCCTGCTGGGTGCGCGCCAGGATCTTGCCAACCTTGCTCACCGCCACGCCCCGCTCTATCCAGCCCAGGATACTGCGCACCTCTTCGATATCGGCCAGGGAGTACAGGCGGTGCCCACTTTCGGTGCGGGTAGGCTGCACCAGACCATAGCGGCGCTCCCACGCACGCAGCGTGACCGGGTTGATCCCGGTCAACCGGGCCACCTCGCGAATGGGGTACAGCTCATCCAGCGCGTGGTCTTGCACGCCGGGCAATCGGGTGCCGGATTCGCTCATTGCTAGTCAACCGCCGCCAGGAACAGGAACGCACAGTGTAACCGCTGGCAGAGGCTTGGGGTTTGTGGATGATCCAACCGACGGTAGATGTGCACGCAGCGGTTTTCGGGAATAATACTTGCTTGATTTCAGATGCACGCCACCACCCCGGCGCTGCATTCGATGGAGGCTCCTACCCGGAGCGCCAGACTGCCTGGAGATACACGATGTCTACCTCCCCCGTTACCCTGATGGTTGCGCGCCGCGTGGCCGATGGCAAATATCAGGACCTGATCGCCTGGCTGCATGAGGGCGAACAACTGGCCACCGATTTTCCAGGTTACCTGGGTTCAGGCGTTCTGGCGCCCGCGCCGGGCGATGACGAATTCCAGATCATCTTCCGTTTTGCCGATGAAACCACGCTGCATGCATGGGAGCATTCTGCCTCCCGTCGCTCCTGGCTTGGCCGTGGCAGTGAACTGTTCGCCCAGCCACACGTGCACCGGGTCAGCGGCACCGAAGGCTGGTTCGGTGACAGTGGCCTGCAGCGCCCGCCGCGCTGGAAACAGGCGGTGGCCATCTGGCTGGCGTTCTTTCCGGTATCGCTGATCTTCAACTTCCTGTTCGGTCACGTGCTGAACGAGATCAGCCTGGTGCCCAGAGTCATGCTCAGCACCCTGGCCCTGACCCCGCTCATGGTGTTCTTTTTCATTCCACTGTCGACGCGCCTGTTGCGCGGCTGGTTGCACGCCACGCCGAGCCGGGCGCCGCTGCCCAAGGCCAAGGTGGCGTGAACGGCCGGACCTGCTGCGCTTTGTGATATAAATCGGCGCAGCAACCTGCCGACGAAGAGCTCGCCCCATGCCTCACCCGATCCTCATTACCGGCGCCAGCCAGCGCATCGGCCTGCATTGTGCCGAACGCCTGCTGGGCGAAGGCCAACCGGTCATCATCAGCTATCGCCAGGAGCGCGAAACCGTTGCGCACCTGCGCGAGATGGGCGCGGTGACCATCCATGCCGACTTCGCCAGCGAAGCCGGCATCCTGGCCTTCATCGACGCACTCAAGGCGCAGACCACCCAGCTGCGCGCCATCGTGCACAATGCCTCGGCCTGGATCGCGGACAGCGCCGGAGACGAAGCCGCCGCGTTCCAGCAGATGGTCAATGTGCACATGCTGGCGCCCTATCTGATCAACTTGCACTGCGCCGACCTGCTGCGCGCGTCGAAACCTGCCGACATCGTGCACATCAGCGATGACGTGACGCGCAAGGGTAGCGCCAAGCACATGGCCTATTGCGCGAGCAAGGCGGGACTGGACAACCTCACGCTGTCGTTCGCGGCGCGGTTCGCGCCCGCGATCAAAGTGAACGGGATTGCCCCGGCGCTGATTCTGTTCAACCCGGATGACGATGCCGACTATCGCTACAAATCGCTGGCCAAGTCGGCGCTGGGCATCGAGCCGGGTGCCGAGGTCATCTACCAGAGCCTGCGCTACCTGCTGGAAAACCCCTACGTGACGGGCACGACCTTGACCGTCAACGGCGGCAGACACGTAAAATAGGCATGCCTGCGTCGGTTCGGCACGACGCTGGCCCCGAACATTCTGCGGAGCACACAACGATGGCACCACTGCAGCCAGGAATGGCACGCATCCGGGTCAAGGACCTGCGCTTGCGCACCTTCATCGGTATCAACGAAGACGAAATCGTCAACAAGCAGGATGTGTTGATCAACCTCACCGTCCTGTATCCGGCGCTCGAAGCGGTGCGCGACAACGATATCGAGCATGCCCTGAACTACCGCACCATCACCAAGGCGGTGATCCAGCATGTGGAGGGCAACCGGTTTGCCCTGCTCGAACGCCTGACCCAGGAGATTCTCGATCTGGTCATGCAGAACACCGCCGTGCGCTATGCCGAAGTGGAAGTCGACAAGCCCCATGCGCTGCGCTTCGCCGAATCGGTTTCGATCACCCTCGCCGGCAGCCGCTGACCGGTTGCCGCCCAGCAGGAGAGCGACATGAACGAACAACAACGCCTGGAATTGGAAGCAGCGGCTTTCCGCCGCCTGGTCAAGCATCTGGACGAACGCAAGGACGTGCAGAACATCGACTTGATGAACCTGGCAGGGTTCTGCCGCAATTGCCTGTCCAAGTGGTACAAGGCGGCCGCCGACGAGCAGCAGGTCGAGGTCAGCCTCGATGAGGCCCGCGAAGTCGTCTACGGCATGCCCTATGCGCAGTGGAAGGCGCAATACCAGCAGGAAGCCAGCGCCGAACAGCAGGCGGCCTTCGCCAAGGGGACGCCCAATGCGTGATGTGAATTCGCTGCGCGCCAGCCTGGCCAGCGGTGAACATCAGTTCGCCGCGACGCTGGCCTTTGTCGCCGAGCACTATGCCTATGAGCCACAGGCATTCAGCAACGGCGCTCTGGACAATGCTGCCGGGCAGAACGAAGGGTCCTGCAAGACCCTGGGCCTGGCACTGCTGGAAGGCTTGAGCGATGAAGAGGCACTGCTGGCGTTTGGCGAACACTACCGTTCGGTGGTGGCGACGCCCGAGGGTAGTGACCACGGTAATATCCGCAACCTGATGGCGCATGGGTTGGCAGGGGTTAAGTTTTCCGAACAGCCGCTGACCCGTCGGGGCTAACGGGCAGGCATGAAAAAACCGACCTGCAGGGGTCGGTTTTTTTGTGCCCGGCTTTGGGGCCTCTTCGCGGGTAGAACCCGCTCCCACAGGGACAGTGTCCTTCACTGGGACTACAACTCCCTGTGGGAGCGGGTTCTACCCGCGAAAGCCGCGCTGCGGTTCTGGATCAGAACGAAGCGTTGGCCAGCCCATCCAGATAACGCTCTACATCCAGCGCTGCCATGCAGCCGGCACCGGCCGAGGTAATTGCCTGGCGGTACACGTGGTCAGCCACGTCGCCGGCAGCGAATACGCCCTCGACGCTGGTCGCGGTGGCGTTGCCTTCACGCCCGCCCTGAACCACCATGTAGCCGTCCTTCAGAGCCAATTGCCCGTCGAACAACGAAGTGTTCGGCGTGTGACCGATCGCGATGAACACGCCATCGACCTTCAGCTCTTCGGCAATGCCATCGTTGTTGCGCAAGCGCGCACCGGTCACGCCCATGTTGTCGCCCAGCACCTCTTCCAGCGTGGCATTGAGCTTGAGTTCGATCTTGCCTTCGGCCACGCGAGCATGCAGCTTGTCGATCAGGATCTTCTCGGCGCGAAAGGTATCGCGACGATGGACCAGGGTCACCTTGCTGGCGATGTTGGCCAGGTACAGCGCCTCTTCGACCGCCGTGTTGCCGCCGCCCACTACCGCGACTTCACGGTTGCGATAGAAGAAGCCATCGCACGTGGCACAGGCCGAAACGCCCTTGCCCATGAACGCCTCTTCCGACGGCAAGCCCAGGTAGCGAGCACTGGCGCCGGTGGCGATGATCAGCGCGTCACAGGTGTAGGTTGCGCTGTCACCCGTCAAGGTGAACGGCTGGGCAGCAAGGTCAACGGCATTGATGTGGTCGAAGACGATTTCGGTTTCAAAGCGCTCGGCGTGCTCGCGCATGCGCTCCATCAGGGCCGGGCCGGTCAGGCCATGGGGGTCGCCCGGCCAGTTGTCGACTTCGGTAGTGGTGGTCAACTGACCGCCTGCCTGCATGCCGGTAATCAGCAGCGGCTTGAGGTTGGCGCGCGCAGCGTACACGGCAGCGCTGTAACCGGCAGGGCCGGAGCCCAGGATGATCACGCGGGAATGACGGGTTTGAGACATGACTAACTCCTGACTGCCGGACGTTGGCGCCGATCCGGTGCGGCTGGAATAAAAAGGACTGGCAAGGCACCTTGGGGAAGGTTCAACGCCGCCAGCCCAGAAACTTGCCCGTGAAATCCAGGCAGGGTCAGCGCTTACAGGCTCTTGGCATTTCCAGCCAGGTAGTCGGCGACGCCCTGGGCATCGGCCTTCATGCCTTTCTGGCCCGGACGCCAGCCGGCCGGGCAGACTTCACCATGCTGTTCGGTGAACTGCAGCGCTTCGACCAGTCGTACCATGTCGTCGACATCGCGACCCAGCGGCAGGTTGTTCACCACCTGGTGCTGCACGACACCTTGCTGGTCGATCAGGAACGAGGCACGCAGAGCCACGCCATCTTCGTGCTCGACGCCGTAGGCGCGGACGATCTCGTGCTTGACGTCGGCGACCATGGTGAATTCGACCTCACCGATACCGCCCTTCTCCACCGGCGTGCTGCGCCAGGCGTGGTGAGTGAACTGAGAATCGATGGACACCCCGACCACTTCGACACCCAGTTCGCGGAACTTGGCGATGCGGTTGTTGTGGGCGATGATTTCCGATGGGCACACGAAAGTGAAATCCAACGGCCAGAAGAACAGCACCACATACTTGCCACGCAGGGACGACAACTTGAAGCTGTCGACGATCGAGCCGTCGCCCAGTACGGCAGCGGCGTCGAAGTCAGGGGCTTGGCGGTTGACCAGAATGCTCATGAAGAACTCCTTGGAAGCGAAGATGGGAAAGGGTTGAAATTCGATGTGTCCAAGCTTAACGAGGTGGGCCCGATTAGGGAAATACCCTTTGGCAATCCAACCCATAGCCCTCGTCTATACGCGAAGGGCCATTCGTGCAGAGCACGCAAGGTTGTTACCGGCCATTGCCGTGGTTCCCGAGCGTCGGCAAAGCCGGTACTGTCAGCACGTTTCCCCTGTCTCGGAGTTGTCCATGCCTGTCCCTGCACTGTCCGGCCCGCAATACCTGCGCGAGGGCCTGAAAATGGTCTTGTCTCCCGGGCTGCGGCTGTTTGTACTGCTGCCATTGAGCATCAACCTGGTGCTGTTCGTTGGCCTGATCTACTTCGCCGGCCACCTGTTCAGCGGGTGGGTCGACCACTTGATCCAGAGCCTGCCCAACTGGCTGGGTTTCCTCAGCTTCATACTCTGGCCGCTGTTTGCGGTGCTCGTAGCCTTCATGGTGTTCTTCAGCTTCACCATGCTGGCCAACATCATCGCCGCCCCTTTCAACGGTTTTCTCTCCGAGAAGGTCGAGGTGGTCGCGCGGGGCAAGGACGACTTCCCTGCCTTCCGCTGGACCGAACTGTTTGAAATGATCCCGCGTACGCTGGCTCGCGAAGCGCGCAAGCTCGGCTATTTCCTGCCGCGCGCCCTGGCGCTGTTCGTGCTGTCGTTCATCCCGATGCTCAATATCATTGCCGCCCCTCTGTGGTTGCTGTTCGGGGTCTGGATGATGGCTATCCAATACATCGACTACCCCGCCGACAACCACAAGATGAGTTGGCAGGACATGCTCGCCTGGCTGCGGCAGAAGCGCTGGCGCAGCCTCAGTTTCGGCGGCATCGTTTACCTGGCACTGCTGATCCCGGGAGTAAACGTTTTGATGATGCCTGCAGCGGTGGCAGGCGCGACATTGTTCTGGGTGCGCGAGCGACAATAAGTCTTTGGCGATAACCACTGGTCGTTAATGATTACGACCAGTTCATAATCGACTATTCTACCTCTACCCAGAAACGTTTGCGTCATTGCCAAACGCCTGACACGTTTCTTCAGTTCTTTCCAGCCACGCCGCGCACAGCGGTTGGCAACGGTAACATCCAACTGCCTTACATCGCGCCTTCAAGATGTAACCTGTGCATTCCATTAGTCAGGTTGATTTGCAACTATCACCTTGAACTACTGGAGCATCATCAATATGAATCGGAAACTGGCAGCTGAGTTCCTGGGCACATTCTGGCTTGTGTTCGGGGGGTGTGGAAGTGCCATATTCGCCGCCAAATTCCCGGAACTGGGTATTGGATTCGCGGGTGTATCGCTGGCGTTCGGTTTGACCGTGCTCACCATGGCGTATGCGGTAGGGCCTATCTCGGGGGGGCACTTCAACCCTGCCGTCACCGTTGGACTGTGGGCCGGTGGCAGGATCTCTTCCAGTGAAGTATTGCCCTACGTACTGGCTCAGGTTGCTGGAGCGAGAGCCGCGGCAGCAGCGCTTTGGATGTTCTGGCTCGCGCCGATCATGGGCGGATTGATCGGAGGCTGGGTGGGCAGAGCCATGGGCGAGAAAAATGATCTGAAGATTCCCGCCCATGTGTAGGCTCGGTCGCTTCGTCATGAAACTCTATCAAGATACTGTACGCTTGCTCCCACGTCGCAATTGCAACCATCGCGAGGCTGTGATGATTCCGACTTTTTCCGCTGATAAACGACTGAAGCACTGGCATGTTTCCTGGCATATCATGGAACGTGAAATCTTTTGCGTCGAGTGCGGCGGATTGCAAACGTATTCAACCTCTTCTCAGCCTTTCAATTCGAATCACATGGCGAAATGCGCTAATGACAGCTGCGAGCCACAACATCCGTGGCAGGAATTACGCGAAATACTGTTCGACTGGAAACTTGAAGTCATAAAAACCTCATGAAAGCGCCACACTCGCGCAACACAACGCTTCGAAACTGAGCTGATGACAGCTCCCTCTCTGCATATCACCCTGGTTACCGAAACTTTCACCCCCGAGATAAACGGGGTCGCCAGTACGCTCGAGTATCTGTGCGAAGGGTTGCGCAGCCGCGGGCACCGAGTGGATGTGGTGCGTCCGCGACAGGCACAGGACAGAGGCCTCGGCGACGATGTGATGTTGTGTCGCGGCTGGCCGATACCCGGCTATCCGGGGCTGCAGTGGGGCGAGTCGTCCGGGCGACGGCTGGTGCGGCACTGGCGCTCGAGGCGGCCCGATGTGGTGTATGTCGCCACACCGGGTCCATTGGGCTTGAGCGCACTGCGCGCGGCACGGCTGCTGGGTATCGTGGTGGTCAGCGGCTTTCATACCAACTTCCAGCAATACGCCGCACAAAGTGGGTTGGGGCTGTTGACGCGTGTGGTGACGCATTATCTGCGCTGGTTTCACAACCGTGCGCACATGACCCTGGTGCCCAGCCACGGCCAACGCCTGGAATTGCAACGACGCGGCTTCGAGCGCTTGCATCTGCTGGCGCGCGGCGTCGATGGTCAGCTGTTTCATCCTGCGCGGCGCAGCCTGACGTTGCGTCAGAGTTGGGGACTGGCGGAGGGCGACCTGGCGGTGATCCATGTCGGACGCCTGGCGCGGGAGAAGAATCTGGACCTGCTCGCGCGCACCTTCAGCCACCTGCAGGCGCAGTATCCACAGCGCGTGATGAAGTTGATCGTGGTGGGTGACGGGGGGCGGCGAAGCAGCCTTCAGCAAAAAATGCCCGAAGCGATATTCTGCGGGGCATTGCGCGGCGAGGTGCTGGCTGAACACTACGCCAGCGGCGATATCTTCGTGTTTCCCAGCCTTACTGAAACCTTCGGCAACGTGGTTCTGGAAGCGCAGGCATCAGGGCTGGCCGTGGTGGCCTACGATGAGGCCGCCGCCGCGCAGCACATTCGCCACGGGCACAGTGGCGCGCTGGCCATGCCGGGCGACGAGGCGGCGTTTCTCGAGGCGGCGGGCTGGTTGCTGGAAAACGAAGAGAACTTGCGGCGGGTTCGCCTCAATGCGCGCCGACATGCCAGCCGTCAGGGCTGGGCGGCCATCGTCGAGCAGTTCGAGAAGCAGCTGAGCGGTGCGTGCTACCTGACGTCTTCAGTGGCCCTGGCCAACACCGCAGCGCCCCTTCGCGGCCGCTGACCGCTCCTACAGGGGTAGCGATGTGGCGGGGCAAAAAAAGGGGCACGTCGTTGACGTGCCCCTTGTTGCATCTGCGCCTGGCCGCTCGCAAGAGCGCCTTGCCCAGATCAGTGGTGATGACCACCCTCGCCATGCACGTGGCCGTGGGCGATTTCTTCCTGGCTGGCGTCGCGGATGTCGACGACCTTGACCTTGAAGTGCAGACGCTGACCGGCCAACGGGTGGTTGCCGTCGACGGTGACGTCGTCGCCATCCAGGTCGCGGATGGTCACGATCTGCATCTGGCCATCAGGCGCGGACGCGTGGAACTGCATGCCCACTTCCAGCTCGTCGACGCCTTCGAACATGCTGCGCGACAAGGTGCTGACCAGCTCGGCCGCGTACTCGCCATAGGCATCTTCAGGCTCGATGGCGACGTCCAGGTCGTCGCCGACCTGCTTGCCGTCCAGCGCCTTTTCCAGGCCGGGGATGATGTTACCAGCGCCCTGCAGATAGACCAGCGGCGCGCCGCCGGCGGAGCTGTCGATAACCTCACCGGCGTCGTTGGTCAGGGTGTATTCGATGGAGACAGCCTTGTTGGCGGCGATCAGCATGAGGTAAGACCTTTTGCATAAGAATGTAGAACGACCAAGTGTAACCAAGGGATGGCGTGAAAGCGAACCCACTCGGCCAGTGGTCGACCGGACACGATGCGCGCGGCCATTGGGCCTTCTGCACGCATCTTGAGGTTATGACTGCCTGCGGCGCGATTCGTTTCTACTTGCGGGCCGTGGCGTGATGCTTGTAGCGTGCAGCCCGAAGCTCACCCGAGAAGCTCGCATGCAAACATTTTTCATCGCGCCGACCGATTTTGGCGTCGGCCTGACCTCCATCAGCCTGGGGCTGGTGCGCACCCTGGAGCGCGCCGGCCTGAAAGTCGGCTTTCTCAAGCCCATTGCCCAGCCACATCCCGGCGATCAGGGCCCCGAACGCTCGACCGAACTGGTGGCCCGTACCCACGGCCTGCAACCACCCAAGCCCCTGGGCCTGGCCCACGTGGAACGCATGCTGGGCGATGGCCAGCTCGACGAGTTGCTCGAAGAGATCCTGACGCTGTACCAGCAGGCCTGCGTCGGCAACGATGTGGTCATCGTCGAAGGCATGGTGCCCACGCGCCACGCCAGTTATGCGGCCAGGGTCAACCAGCATCTGGCGAAAAGCCTGGATGCCGACGTGATTCTGGTGTCGAGTGCCGAGAACGAAGTGCTCGCCGAGCTTTCCGGCCGGGTCGAGTTGCAGGCGCAACTGTTCGGGGGCCCGCGTGATCCCAAGGTGCTGGGCGTCATCCTCAACAAGGTCCGCACCGGTGAAGGCATGGACGTCTTCGCCGCCCGTCTCAAGGAACACTCGCCCCTGCTGCGTGGCGGCGATTTTCGCCTGCTCGGCTGCATTCCCTATCAGGCCGACCTCAACGCCCCGCGCACGCGCGACGTGGCCGAGCTGCTCGGCGCCCAGGTGATCAACGCCGGTGACTACGAGCAGCGGCGCATGAACAAGATCATCATCTGCGCGCGCACGGTGCTCAATACCGTGCAGCTGCTCAAACCGGGGGTTCTGGTGGTCACCCCAGGCGACCGTGACGACATCATTCTGGCAGTGAGCCTGGCCGCCATGAACGGCATGCCCCTGGCCGGGCTGCTGCTGACCAGCGACACCCTGCCCGACCCGCGCATTCTCGAGCTGTGTCGGGGCGCCTTGCAGGCCGGCCTGCCGGTGCTGTCGGTGAGCACGGGATCCTATGACACCGCCACGCGCCTGAACCAGCTGAACAAGGAAATCCCCATTGATGACCGCGAGCGCGCGGAGATCATCACCGATTTCGTCGCTGGCCATCTGGATGCCCAATGGTTGCACCAGCGCTGTGGTACCCCGCGCGAACTGCGCCTGTCACCGGCGGTATTCCGCTATCAGCTGATCCAACGCGCGCAACAGGCCGACAAGCGCATCGTGCTGCCCGAAGGTCACGACCCCCTGACCATCCAGGCGGCCGCCATCTGCCAGACGCGCGGCATTGCACGCTGTGTGCTGCTGGCCAAGCCAGACGAGGTGCAGGCGGTCGCCAGCGCCCACGGCATCGCACTGCCCGAAGGGCTCGAGATACTCGACCCCGACCTGATCCGCGGTCGCTACGTGGAGCCGATGGTTGCCCTGCGCAAGAGCAAAAGCCTGAACGCGCCCATGGCCGAGCAGCAGTTGGAAGACAACGTGGTGATCGGCACCATGATGCTGGCCCTGGATGAAGTGGATGGCCTGGTGTCGGGCATCGTCCACTCCACTGCCAACACCATCCGCCCGGCCCTGCAGTTGATCAAGACCGCGCCCGGCTGCAGCCTGGTGTCCTCGGTGTTCTTCATGCTGTTCCCCGATCAGGTGCTGGTGTATGGCGACTGCGTGATGAACCCGCACCCCAGCGCTGCGGAACTGGCAGAGATCGCCCTGCAGAGCGCCGACTCCGCCGAAGCCTTCGGCATTGCCGCGCGAGTGGCGATGATCAGCTATTCGAGTGGCAACTCGGCCAGTGGCGAAGAAGTCGAGAAGGTGCGTGAGGCCACCCAGTTGGCCCAGGAGATCCAGCGCGATCTGCTGATCGACGGCCCGCTGCAATACGACGCGGCCGCCAATGAAAACGTGGCGCGCCAACTGGCCCCGGACAGCCGGGTCGCCGGTCGCGCGACGGTGTTCGTGTTTCCCGACCTGAACACCGGCAACACCACGTACAAAGCGGTCCAGCGCAGCGCCGATTGCGTGAGCCTGGGGCCGATGCTGCAAGGACTGCGCAAACCGGTCAACGACCTGCCGCGTGGCGCTCAAGTCGATGACATCGTCTACACCATTGCCCTGACTGCCATCCAGGCCAACCGCACCATCGACCTCTAGGACCCTTCTCTTGAAAACGCTTACCGGCCTGTGCGCCGCGCTGCTGCTGGCGCTGAACACCCTCGTTTGCTGCACGCCGCTGTTCATCGTCAGCCTGATCAAGCTGTGCCTGCCGTTCGCGGCGGCGCAGCGTGTGACCGACGAACTGATGCGCCACATCCACGAAGCCTGGATCAGCAACAACAAGGCCTGGATGAACCTGCTCGGCGGTATCGGCTGGAAAGTCGAGGGCTTGCAAGGCCTGGACTACCAGCACTCCTACCTGGTGACCAGCAACCACCAGAGCTGGGTCGATATCCTGGTGCTGCAATACGTGCTGAACCGGCGCATTCGCCCGCTGAAGTTCTTCCTCAAGCGCGAGCTCATCTGGGTGCCGGTCATTGGCCTGGCCTGGTGGGCGCTCGGCTTCCCGTTCATGAAACGCTACTCCAAGGCCTATCTGGCCAGGCATCCGGAAAAGAAAGGCGAAGACCTGCTCACGACGCGCCGCGCCTGCGCCAAGTTTCGCGGCAAGCCGACCGCCATCTTCAACTTCGCCGAAGGCACGCGCTTCACCCCGGCCAAGCACGCGGCCCAGGCATCACCGTTTCGCCATCTGCTCAAGCCCAAGGCCGGTGGCATTGCTTTCGTGCTCGATGCCATGGGCGAGCAACTGCAGTCGATGGTCGACGTGACGGTGTTCTATCCCAAGGGCGCCCCCGGGTTCTGGGATCTACTGTGCGGTCGGGTAGGCGAGATCCATGTGCTGTTCGAAGAGCTGCCGATTCCGGCGCAATTCATCGGTCACAGCTACGATCAGGACGACGAGTACCGGGCTCGTTTTCAGGCATGGGTCAACGCGCTGTGGACGCAGAAGGACGCGACGCTCGAGCGACTCGAGACACACTGATCACCCATGAAAAATCCCGCTGCCAGAGCGGGATTTTTCATGGCCGAAGCAGTGATTACTGCTGCGGGTATTGCTGGCCTGGAATCGGCTTGAGGTTGACTTCGACACGGCGGTTCTGGGCGCGGCCGTTGGCGTCGGCATTGCTGGCGATCGGCTGGTCGGGACCTGCGCCGCGGACCGACAGGCGCGAGCCATCGACACCCTGTGAGGTCAGGTAGTTGCTGACCGCCTGGGCGCGTTGCAGCGACAGGTCCATGTTGTGCTGGCGGCTGCCGGTGCTGTCGGTGTAGCCGACGATCTCGATGTTGTTCTCGTTGAACTGCTTGAACGAATTGCCCAGGTTGTTCAATGGCGAGTAGAAGCTGCTGGAGATGTTCGACGAGTCGGTGGCGAAGGTGATGTTGCCCGGCATGATCAGTTTGATCTGATCGCCCTGGCGCTGCACTTCGACCCCGGTGTTGGCCATGCTTTCACGCAGCGCGGCTTCCTGGCGGTCGGCGTAGTAGCCATAGCCTGCCGAAGCGGCACCCGCCACGGCAGCGCCGATCAAGGCACCCTTGCCGCGGTTGTTGTGGTCGATGGCGGCACCGGCCACGGCACCGGCCAGTGCACCCAGCCCGCCATACTTGGCGGTCTTGCTGATGCCCGACGAACCCTGGGCCTGGCCCTGGTTTTCATACGGATTCTGCGACGCGCACCCGGACAACAGGGCGATGGCAGCGGCGGCAGTGATCAAGCGACGCGAGGTAAACATGGGCAACTCCTACTACAAGGCGGAAATCTGCAAAACAGAATGCGGCGGGTCATGGACCTCTGACTGCTTTGGACGGCAAAACCCGGGAAAGATTCCCCAGACCGGGCCGACCAGGCTCGACGCCAGCGGCTTGCACAGTGCCGCTTAAAAATGCACGCCGAAGCTGAGTTCGACGAAGTCGCGGTCATCCACCGTGGTGTACTTGCCGTCGAAGAAGTTGGTGTACGACAGGCTCGCCGTGTAGGTGTTCTGGTACTCGGCGTCGAGCCCGAGGCTGACCGCCTTGCGACCTTCCTCGAAATTGCCGCCGGGGCTTGGCGAATAGCCGGACACATCGTGCGACCACGCCACGCTGGGGCGCAGGTCGATCCCAGGGAGCACACTGTTGTAGTCCCAGATGGCGCGCGCGCGATAGCCCCATGAAGTGCTGGTGGTGAAGCCGCCATCGGTGCAGTTGCGCGACAGATTACGGGTCGAGGCACCGGGACCTGCAGCGGCCAGGGTACCGGTGTTGAGGAGCGTTGCGCAGGTGTCCAGGCCATTGGTGGCGGGCAACGCACCGGGACCATGCACCGCGTCGCGACCGTAGCGCCTGCGCGAACTGCTCTCCAGGCCACCGACATGGGTAACGCCCACCTCGCCCACCACGGTCAACCGATCTGCGCCCATGACCTGATCGAAGAAATGCGTCAGGGTGGTCTGCAGCTGGGTGATTTCCTTGCGGCGGTAGCCCTTCAAGTCCTGGCCGGGCGTGCCGTCGAGCAGCGACGCATTGCTGTAGGTGCCGCCCAGCGGGCGCACACCGGCATAGAGAATGTCGGTGGTGTTGAGCTGCACCGGTGCATTGGGCCGGTAGCTGACTTCGCCACTCCAGGCAGTGCCGGTAGGCAGCGTGGTGGAAAAGCTCAGCCCGTAAAGACGAATGTCTTCGGGGTAGTCGTAGAAGTAGCTGGAATTGCCGGCCACCAGCAACGGCGCCAAAGCCCCGGCGCGCGACGCTGATGCATAGGTCGCGGTCGATGCGCCGGTGGCGTTGAACAGCGGCAGGCGGCTGTGGTAATTCATGAAGTAGGCACCGAACTCGGTGTCCAAAGGGTCGTAGTTGTAGTGCAGCGCCACGCCGAACTGGCCACTGTCGCGCGCATCGCGGTCCGCACCGCGGCGCACCAGCACCCCCTCTTCGTTGACATTCACACCGGCAGCGGCAAGCGCTGGAAGATCAGCGGCAGGCAGGCCCGAGCGCTTGCTCAGCAGGCGCAGATTGTCACTGCATCCATCGGCGGCAACGTCTGCCCGGGCGAAGAACGTGCCGCAGTTGTCAGCCACCGTCTGGTCCCATTCGAGCTGGTAGAAGGCCTCGGCCGAGAGGTTGTCGGTCAGGCTCTGCGAGACGTAGAACAGGTTGACCGGGACCAGCCCTTCCTTGATCTCGGCACCGGGTCGGCGCAAGGCCGAGACGTCGATCGGGTTGAGGGCATTGATGCCATTCTGGATGAAGGTGCTCTCGCCCCAACTGACCACCTGCTTGCCCAGGCGAACGCCGCCTGGCTGATCGGCGAGGGCATAGTTGTGGTAGACGAACGCGTCGAGAAGCTGCGCGCCGGAGGACTGCCCGGCCTCCTTGCGGTGGACGTCGCTGATGTCCTTGAAGGGACGGCCTTCGTCCTTGAGTTCGAAGTCGTACCAGTACTTGCCGCGAATGAAGACGCCGCTGTCGCCGTATTTCAGTTCCAGGTCGTGCAGCCCCTCGAAGACCTTTGAAAAGGTTTCGCCCTTTTTGAAGTTCAAGCGACCGTCGTCGGCGGTCTGCGACAGGCCCGAGCCACCATTGTTGACGCCGATCAGGTTGCGGTTCGCCCCGGCCGTGGACCAGCTGGCGCCGACCGACAGCGCGGTATCGAACTGACCCTCGATTTCGCCGATGTTGAAGCTGACGGCAAGCGCCGGCCCGGCAAGCGTCGCCAGACCAACTGCCAGGGGTAATCTGGCCCGGCGACAGGACAGGTGTACTGAGTTCATCGACGCTGATCCATGTTCCGCTGTTCTCTGTTCGTTAGGGTGCTGGCAAGGGGCACTGCGCCGCCATTATAGCCAGCCAGAAGCGTTATCCGACGCCAGCGCGCGGCAGGTTTCAGCGTATTTCACTGAGGGCGATCTTCACACCCAGCGCCACCAGCACCACGCCCATGGCGCGGTCGAACCAATGGCCCATGCGCGCGAAGCCTTCGCGCACCCGGCGCTGGCTGAACAGCATGGCGACCAGGCAGAACCACAGCGCCGTGGCCAGCGCCAGGTACACGCCGTAACCGGCCTGCACCGGCAGCGGCGTGTGCGGACTGATGACCACGGTAAACAGGGAAAGAAAGAACAAGGTGGCCTTGGGGTTCAGGCCATTGGTCATGAACCCGGCCACATACGCGCCCTTGGGCGTGCGCTGGACCGGCGCCGCGCTGCTGGCCTGCACGTCGACCGCGGCCGGCTTGGCGCGCAGGGCCTTGAAACCGATGTAGAGCAGGTACGCCGCAGCGGCCCACTTCAGCACATTGAACAGCACGATGGACTGGGACACGATCAGGCCGATCCCCAGCAGTGAATAGCCCACGTGGACGAAGATCGCCGTGCCCACCCCCAGCGCGGTCCACAGACCGGCCCGGCGTCCGTGGCTGACGCTTTCGCGCACCACCACCGCAAAATCCGGACCCGGGCTGGCCACCGCCAGCAAGTGGATGAAGGCAACGGTGAGAAATTCGGTCCAGTACATGACGGCAGGCTCCAGGCGCGGCAGATGCAAACACGGTGATTGCAAAAAACAGCCCCGGACGCTACCTCAGGTCAGCAGGCCAGGGCCACAAGATTTTCATCCAGCAGCTATGGTAGAACATCCACATCCCCTTCAAGAGGTTCACCCATGCCCGCTACCCGTGCCGCCTTCCTCGACTACAGCTCCCTGGACCTGGGTGACCTGGACCCTGCCGCGCTCAAGGCCTGCTTCGAAGACCTGCAGTTCTACCCCAGCACGACGCCTGCGCAACTGCCCGAGCGCCTGCGCGGCCTGAACGTGGTCATCAGCAACAAGATCGCTCTGGATGCCGCGACCCTGCAGGCCTGCCCGGACCTCAAGCTGGTACTGGTGTCGGCCACGGGCACCAACAACGTCGACCTTGCGGCCGCGCGCAAACTGGGTATCACCGTGTGCAACTGCCAGGGCTACGGCACCCCATCGGTGGCCCAGCACACCTTGATGCTGTTGCTCGCCCTGGCGACCCGACTGCCCGACTATCAGCGCGCCATCGCAGCCGGCAAATGGCAGCAAGCCAAGCAGTTCTGCCTGCTGGATTTCCCCATCGTCGAACTGGAGGGCAAGACCCTCGGCCTGCTGGGCCATGGCGAGCTGGGCGGCGCGGTTGCCAGGCTGGCCGAAGCCTTCGGCATGCGCGTGCTGTCGGGGCAGATTCCCGGCCGCCCGGCACGCGCAGATCGCCTGCCGCTGCATGAACTGCTGCCGCAGATCGACGCGCTGACCCTGCACTGCCCGCTCAACGAGCACACCCGACACATGATCGGCGCACCCGAACTGGCGCTGCTCAAGCCCAGCGCCTTCGTGGTCAACACCGCGCGCGGCGGCATCATCGACGAGCAGGCCCTGGCCGATGCCTTGCGTCGTGGCCACCTGGGCGGTGCGGCCACCGACGTGCTCAGCGTCGAGCCACCGGTAGACGGCAACCCCCTGTTGGCCGACGACATCCCACGCCTGATCATTACCCCGCACAGTGCCTGGGGCAGTGTCGAGGCGCGCCAGCGCATCATTGGCCAACTGGCGGAAAATGCCACGGCCTTCTTCGCTGGCCAGCCCATCCGCAGCGTCTGAAACCGGCCCTGGTCTGCTAGAATCCGCGCTTTTGCCAGGAGCCCTCCCATGGACCCGCGCAGTGAAGTGCTGCTTCGTCAGGCCAACTTGTTTCAAGGTCAACTGCTGCTGGCCGGGCTGCCTGCCGACGACCTCTTCGGCCAGTTGCCGAACGCCGCCGGCTGGTGCTGGCATGCCGGCGACCAGGCAGCGCTGGACGCGCGCTTCGAGGGTCGCAGCCATTTCGGCGTCAACGTCCCCGAGACGCCGTTCGATGGCGCGGTGTTGTTCCTGCCCAAGTCCCGCGACCTGACCAGCTACCTGCTCAATGCCCTGGCCGCTCGGTTGCAGGGGCGTGAGCTGTACCTGGTAGGCGAGAAGCGTGGCGGCATCGAGGGCGCGGCGAAGCTGCTGCATGCCTTCGGCAAGCCGCGCAAGCTGGACAGCGCACGGCATTGCCAGCTGTGGCAGGTGACTGTCGACCAGGCACCAGCGGCCGTGGACCTGGAAAGCCTGGCGCAGCGCTATGAGCTGGAGATCGCCGGTGAGCCGTTGACCGTGATCAGCCTGCCGGGGGTATTCAGCCATGGTCGGCTGGACCGTGGTACCGAACTGCTGCTCGATCACATCGGTGGCCTTCCTCGCGGCCATCTGCTGGACTTCGGCTGCGGCGCCGGCGTGGTCGGCGCCAGTCTCAAGCGGCGCTACCCGGACAACCAGCTGACCTTGCTCGATGTCGATGCCTTCGCCACCGCCAGCAGCCGTCTGACCCTGGCGGCCAACGGGCTGGATGCCGATGTCATTACCGGTGACGGTATCGACGCCGCGCCACTGCATCTGGATGCCATCATCAGCAATCCGCCGTTCCATGCCGGGGTGCACACCAGTTACCACGCCGCAGAGAATCTGCTGGAAAAATCCAGCCAACATCTGAAAAAAGGCGGCGAACTTCGCTTGGTTGCCAATAGTTTCCTGCGTTATCAACCGCTGATCGAGGGCGCTTTCGGGCGCTGCCAGACGCTGTCCGAGGCGCGCGGCTTCAAGGTCTATCGTGCCATCAAATAGCCAAATCTTCGCTTGCCCTATCGTGATTGCCTAGGCAGAATCCGCACCGTCCTAGGGGAGTAGTCTCCCGCGAGCGCCAGCTCGCATGGCACGCGTCAACATACTTGGCCCTCAGGCCATGGCGCGTGCGACCCAGCGGCCGCACAGACGGCCCGGGTTTGACAAGACCTATGACACGCACACCTTACCCGGGGCGGGGAGGCTGTTCGTGTCATAGCCGTGTCGACCCGCCCCCATAGGAACGCTCCTGATGTTGGAATCCCTGCTTGTCCCTACCGGGCTGGTGGCCTTGGCCGAAATTGGCGACAAGACCCAGTTGCTCGCGTTGATCCTTGCGGCACGCTTTCGCAAGCCCTGGCCGATCATCGCCGGTATCGTCGCCGCAACCCTGGCCAACCATGCGGCGGCAGGTGCAGTAGGCGCCTGGTTCAGCGGCTTCTTCTCCGACGCCGCCCTGCACTGGATCCTGGCGGCAAGCTTCGCCGCGACCGCTCTGTGGACCCTGATACCGGACAAGATCGACGACGACGAAGCCAACACCGCGCGGCGCTACGGGCCGTTCATGACCACGCTGATCGCGTTTTTCATTGCCGAGATCGGCGACAAGACCCAGGTCGCGACGGTGATGCTGGCAGCGCAGTACCCGCACTTGCTGATGGTCATCATCGGCACCACGCTGGGCATGTTGATTGCCAATGTACCGGTGGTACTGGCGGGCAATTTTGCCGCCGACAAGCTGCCGCTGACGCTGATCCGCCGGCTGGCCTCGGGGGCGTTTTTCATTCTGGCGTTCGTTGCGGTGTATCAGGCGATGAAGGTCAGCGGCTGGGTGTAAGGTGCTGGGAGCGGCGGCGCGGCTTTCGCGGCCGCTGACCGCTCCTACAGGGGACTCTTGTATGGGAAGTCCCCTGTGGGAGCGGGTCTCTGCCCGCGAATCAGGCGCCGCGGGCCATCAGGATTTCTTCGCCTGCTCGTACAGCGGCATCACCTTGGGAATGGCCGCCTGCAGTGACGATATCCGGCTGGCTGAAGCCGGGTGTGTGCTCATGAATTCCGGTGGCGAATTGCTGCCTGCTGCTGCCGTCATCTTGTTCCACAGGGTGATGGCGGCATTGGGGTCGTACCCTGCACGCGCCGCCAGCTCCAGCCCGAACAGGTCGGCTTCGTTCTCGTTGCCGCGGCTGTTGGGCAAGGTCAGGCTGTAGTTGACCACGGTATCGGCCAGCTTCAGGCTGTCTTCGCCCAGCCCCAGCAGCGCCCCTGCCCCGTTGCGGGCCATCTGGATGCCGTAGGCCTTGGACATCGACTCGCGGCCGTGCTCACGCAAGGCATGCGCGATTTCATGGCCCATCACGGCGGCGATCTCGTCGTCGGTGAGTTTCAGTTTGTCGATCAGGCCGGTGTAGAAAATGATCTTGCCGCCGGGACCGCAGTTGGCGTTGAGCTCGTCGCTCTTGATCAGGTTCACTTCCCATTGCCACTGTGCCGAATCCGGGCGCAGCTTGGGCGCCTGGGCGATCAGCCGATCGGCGATCGCCTGGACGCGCTTGGCTTCGGCGCTGGTCTTGTCGAGCACGCCCTTGCCACTGGCCTCGGTCAAGGTCTGCTGGTAGGACTGGGCGTACATCTTGTTCACCTCATCGGTGGACAGCATGCTGAACATGTATTGCTTGCGCTCCACACCCACAGCGCCCGAGCTGGTGGTGTTGACGGCCTGACAACCGGCCAGCAGAAGGCTGACGGCCAAGGTGGCCGGAATGAAGAACTTGCCCATTGGGACTCTCCTGGGAAACCTGGCGGGTATCCTACACGGTGAGTATCGGACACGACACCTGCGCAAGCAGTCCGCCCGATGCACCGCGGTGCCCGTTTCGCGGCCACGGACCGCTCCTACGGTTGCACCGCGCGAACCCGTAGGAGCGGTCCGCGGCCGCGAACAGGCGACGCGGTCGGTACAGTTGCTCCGCGCGAACCCGTAGGAACGGTCCGTGGCCGCGAACAGGCGACGCGGTCGGTACAGTTGCTCCGCGCGAACCCGTAGGAGCGGTCCGCAGCCGCGAACAGGCGACGCGGTCGGTACAGTTGCACCGCGCGAACCCGTAGGAGCGGTCCGTGGCCGCGAACAGGCGACGCGGTCTGTGCAAAGACTCACGCCGGGGTCAGGCACTCCGGGGCATTGAGTTTGGGGTCGTTGACCAGATTGGCCAGCGGACGCTCGCGCAGAGCGGCCTGGGGCGCGGCGAGCAGCGACTGCAGGGCAGCCAGGGGCGTTGCTGGGTCCAGCCAGGCTGCCTGCCCGGCGGCATCGAGGATCAACGGCCGGCGCTGGCTCATGGCCGGCTGAGTCACCACTGCAGTGCTCAACCAGACCTGCTCCTGCACCGGATAGGCTTCCCAGATACCCGCGAAAAACAATGAAGAACCTTCCCCTGGCGTCAGCCAGAAAGGCCGCTTGCGCACATTGCCCCGCCACTCGTAGAAGCCGTTGGCCGGAATCAGGCAACGCCGCAGACGCAAGGCCTCGCGAAACATCGGCTGCTCGGCCACCGTCTCGGCACGCGCATGGGCGGGGGTTCGCGACAGATCGGTCAGCCACGGCGGGGTCAGCCCCCAACGAGCCTTGGCCAGGGTCGAGCGTTCTCCCTCCCGACGCTGGATCAGCACCGAATCACCCGGGGAAATATTCCACTGCGCCTGCTGGCCTTCGGGAAAGCCCTCCTGTGCGGCGAAACCGGGTGACCAGCGAAACAAGGCAAAACGTCCACACATCAGGCAAAAACTCTTGAGGGGTCTAGCACAGCAGAACCCCGGGGAAACTGTCGGGCTCGTCGCCCGACATGGGCAGCGCGGCATTGTACTCACCGATCAGCTGCCGTGCGTAATCGGCCTGCTCGTCGGCCACCAGCAAACCCAGCAGGCCCATCGCGGGCAGGTCGCCCATGCCGCCAACCAGATCCCGGCCAGCCAGATGCACACCTACACCTTCGTTCTCCAGCATGCCCAAAAGCATCTGCGCTTCGAGCAGGCTTGCAGGCTCGTAGATGCGCTGCATCACTCGTTCTCGCTGCGCACGTGCAGCGACCATTGCTCGCCGTCGGTGTGCAACGCGAACACGATGGGGCGGCAGCACACCGGGCAGTCTTCTATATAGTGCTGATCGCCACCCGACAGGTCGAGCACCGCTTCGGCCGGTTCTCCGCAATAGGGGCAATCGTAATCTTGGGTTTCCAGCATCGCGGCCTCCACGGCTCACTTGTGCGTATAATCGCCACTCTGTTTGCAGGCCGTTGGCTACATGGGCCCCTACCCTTTGCCCACAACCTTGCGCCTGTACCTTTACCTTAGCCGTTTCCAACAAGAGAGCATGATGGGCGAATTCGATGCCATCCGACCGTACGACGACGCCGAAGTACCTGCCGTTCTGGCACGGCTGCTCAGCGACCCGGCATTTCTGGATATCCTCACCCACTTCCGCTTCCCGCGTCAGGCCAAGACCTTTGGCTGGTTGCTCAAGCCGTTGATCGCACGGCGCCTGCGCCGCGAGTTCAAGGATGTCAACAACGTCGCCACCCTGCAGGACAAGGTCGAGTTCTACGTCGACCACACCATCGACCGCGCCACCGACGGTGTGACCTACACCGGTGTCGAGCAGTTCAAGTCCGGCAGTGCGTACCTGTTCCTGGCCAACCATCGCGATATCGTCATGGACCCGGCGTTCGTCAACTACGCCGTGTACCACGCAGGCCTGCCGACGCCGCGCATTGCCATCGGCGACAATCTGCTGCAGAAGCCTTTCGTCAGCGACCTGATGCGCCTGAACAAAAGCTTCATCGTTCATCGCTCGCTGGTTGGGCGGCGTGAAAAGCTGGCGTCCTACCAGCTGCTCTCGGCCTACATCAACCACTCGATCCGCCACGACTGCGCCTCTATCTGGATTGCCCAGGCCGAAGGCCGCGCCAAGGACGGCGACGACCGCACCGACTCGGCGATCCTCAAGATGTTTCACATGAGCCGCAAGGATGAGCCTTTCGGCGAAACCATCAAGGCGCTGAACCTGACGCCGGTGTCGATCAGCTACGAATACGACCCCTGCGATCAGGCCAAGGCGCGCGAGCTGTACATCCGTGCAACCAAGGGCGCCTACAACAAGGCACCTGGCGAAGACGACGTCAGCATTGCCCAGGGCATTACCGGCTACAAGGGCCGCGTGCACATCAACTTTGCCTCGCCCATCACCGAGTCGTTCGAAGACACCAAGCAGCTGGCCGTGGAGATCGATCGGCAGATCCTGGGCGGCTATCGCCTGTTCCCGGTGCACTACCTGGCCTACGCGCAGTGGGCGGATGCCGACCCCGAGCTGCAGGTACCTGTGGCAGCCGATGTATTTCCGGCCGCCGAGCTGGAAAAGGCGCGTGCCGAATGGCTGCGACGGCTGCGCGAGTGCCCGGTGGAACAACGACCGTTCCTGGTGGTGCAATACGCCACGCCGGTGCGCAACCAGTATCGCGTCAAGGCAGGGCTGCTGCTCTAGGGTCACTCTGGGGCATGGGGTGTCATGCGGCCGTCATGGGTCTGTCATGCGCCCTTCATGCACCCTTCATACAAAACAGGCATCGTGTTGCACCCTCACCCAACACGCTTCGGATGCCCGTCATGCTGCACGCCCTGAACCAGGATCGTCTCTACCACATTACCGCCAGCGACGAGCAGGAAGCCCTGATCGACGCCCTGGCGTTCAATGTCCAGGACCGACAGTGGCTGGTGTATTGCGCCTTAGGCGGTCATCAGCACGGTGACTGGCCCGATCTGGACCTGGGCACGGGCATCAGCGTGCTCGACTTCCACCTGCAGGCGGCCTGAAGCCTGCACGCAGCCGAATCCGGCCCATGAAAAAGCCCGCGAACATCGCGGGCTTTTTCATGGCTGGCAGAGGCTGTCAGAAATTGCTCTGGGACAGGGTCTGGCCGATGGTGGCGTCCTTGAACACGCGCGTCAGCGCATCGCTCAGCACATCGCTGACCAGCTTGGTGTTGGTTTCCTGGTTCGGCGCCATGCCGAAACGCTGGTTCAAGGAAGCGCCATAGCGGCCGCTGTAGTGGCGGCCACCGTTGGTCACGTCGGCCTTGAACGTGGCGCCGATGTTGGCCTCGGTGACGTACATCTTGTCCTTGGGCGACTGGTACTTGAGCTCGGCCAGGGTGATGGTCAACGTGGGTGCGCTGCCGTTGTTGCCGGTGGGCGTGAAGCCGAGCAGGCGCACGGCCGCTTCGGCCTGGGCCTGCAGCTTGGGCAGCACGTCGTTGGCGGCAACGCTGACCGCGCTGGTTTCCGGATACAGGCCGCCACGGGTGCCCAGGGTCGGCGAAGGTCGACCGTCGACCACACGCACGGCCACTGCCTGGCCCTGGCCAACGGCGGCGAACTGCGAGGTCAGGCGCGGCTGAGGGCTGAGTTGTTGCGGGCTGTTGGCACAACCGACCAACGTCAGACTGGTCACAGCGATCATAGCGAACAACAGGCGGTGCAACATGCGCATCTCTCCGGCAACGGGCAGTGGATAAGCCGCGAGTATAGCGGGGCCTGCGGGCAATGGACCAGCCATGAAACACGTGCAGGCCAGTGCGGTGCGGTCCGTGTCATCAGCCTGTCACCGTCGGCGGGCAGTATCGCGTCTACAGTCCACCGCACGCCACCACACGGAGAATCGCTCATGGGTTTTCTCAAGTCTCTGTTCAGCGCCAGCCAGCCCTACCGTTGCTACGTCGCGCTCGACCAGCAAGGCCTGTGCCGCGCCTTCAAGCAGTGCCAGCAGGCGCCCGTCGGCGAGGGTTGGGTCGAGGTTGGCGATATTCGCCCACAATGGCTGGGCCAGCCATTGCCTGCCCATGCCCGCGTCAGCTCCCGTGCCACGGGGGCTAGCGGGATTCGGGCCGTGCACGCCTGACCGGCCGGTCACCAAAAGCCTGTAAATAACGATCAACTCGCCGCGTTTCATCGCTATAATCTTCCCCCGATTATAAGGACGTCTCCTGATCGGGCCTCGCAGCACTGCCAACACACTCGTCTTGGCCTCCGCACCGCCCACAGAGAGCCGCCCACGCAGGTCACGCGCTGGCGTTTCCATTCGCTCGTGCCACCCTGCCGCTGCCGATCCTCCAAGCAGCCTTCTTGAGGTTCACGACTCCAAAAGAGCGTGAAATAAACGGGTTTCACAACTTCACAAGAGTGTGGCGAGCAAATGAAAAGTCTTGGATCTGTACCAGCACTATCTGCGTCCCGAACAGCCCAACGAGGAAGGATCGAACGCTTCGCATGATGGCTCCAGTTCGCTGAACGCACGTATCAACCATGGTCCTATGGCGTTGGCGGGCCGAACGTGAGTTCATGGGCAATGCCCGGCAGACTTGTCGGCACAGGCCATTTCAGCGATGCAGTTGCGAAGATTCGGACATGGCGACCCAGGCCTGCACAGACGTACCGGGGTCCCATGCTGTCAATGGGTGCTGAAGATTTTGGAGACGCGTTAAATGGCGCAAAACGAAGCAGTCGACGTGGTATTGGTAGGGGCCGGCATCATGAGTGCCACCTTGGCCGTACTGCTCAAGGAACTCGACCCGGCATTGAAGCTGGAAGTCGTCGAGCTCATGGACTCCGGTGCCGCGGAGAGCTCCAATCCGTGGAACAACGCCGGGACCGGCCATGCCGGCCTGTGTGAGCTCAACTACACGCCGCAGGCCGCCGATGGCTCCATCGACATCAAGAAAGCCGTACAGATCAACACTCAGTTCGAGGTCTCGAAGCAGTTCTGGGCCTACCTGAGCAGGAAGAGCAGCTTCGGTTCGGCACGTTCGTTCATAAGCCCGGTCCCGCACCTGAGCTATGTCGAGGGTGACAAGGGTGTGGCCTTCCTCAGGAAGCGCTATGAAATGCTCAAGGCCCACCATGCCTTCGCCGACATGGAATACACCGAAGACAAGGCAAAGATGGCCGAGTGGATGCCGCTGATGATGCCGGGGCGTTCCGCCGACCAGCACATCAGTGCCACCCGCGTGATGGGCGGTACCGACGTCAACTTCGGCGCCTTGACCAACAAACTGCTGGCTCATCTGGCCAGCGCACCCGGCGCGCAGGTGAAGTACTGCAAGAAGGTCACCGGCCTGGCGCGCAAGGGCACTGGCTGGACGGTCAGCGTCAAGGACGTCAACACCGGCAATACCCGCGAGATCGACGCCAAATTCGTATTCCTCGGTGCAGGCGGTGCTGCTTTGCCCCTGCTGCAGATGTCCGGGATCGAAGAGGGCAAGGGCTTCGGTGGTTTCCCGGTCAGCGGCCAGTGGCTGCGCTGCGACAATCCCGAAGTGGTCAAGCAGCACCAGGCCAAGGTCTACAGCCAGGCGGCGGTGGGCTCACCGCCCATGTCCGTGCCCCACCTGGACACTCGCGTGGTCGATGGCAACAAGTCGCTGCTGTTCGGCCCTTACGCCGGCTTTACCACCAAGTTCCTCAAGCATGGCTCGTTCCTCGACCTGCCGCTGTCGGTGCGCGCGGCGAATATCGGCCCGATGCTGGCCGTGGCCCGCGACAACATGGACCTGACCAAGTACCTGATGAGCGAAGTGCGTCAGTCCATGGAGCAGCGCCTGGATTCGCTGCGGCGCTTCTACCCGCAGGCCCGGGCCGAGGATTGGCGCCTGGAGGTGGCTGGCCAGCGCGTGCAGATCATCAAGAAGGATCCGAAGAAAGGCGGCGTGCTGCAATTCGGCACCGAGTTGGTGTCGGCCGCCGACGGTTCGCTGGCGGCCTTGCTCGGTGCATCACCAGGTGCCTCGGTGACCGTGTCGATCATGCTCGACCTGCTGGAACGCTGCTTCCCCGAGCAGACCCGATCACAGGCGTGGGCGACCAAGCTGTCGGAGATCTTCCCTGCCCGTGAACAGGTGCTGGCGAACGATGCCGAAACCTACCGTCGCGTCAGCCATGACAGCGACGTGGCGCTCGAGCTCGCGGAAAAAGCGGACGGCGTGCAGCATTACGCCTGATACACCGCACGTACCGCCGACGCGGCTCGCGCCGCTGCTACAGGGAATTGCATCGCTCCCGTAGCAGCAGTGCAAGCCGCGTCCGTGCACATTGCCCTTGTAGCAGCGGTGCAAGCCGCGTCCGTGCGCACCGCCCTTGTAGCAGCGGTGCAAGCCGCGTCCGGGCTCACCGCGTTTCTACAGACACACCGCGCGTGCCGCCGACGCGGCTTGCGCCGCTGCTACAGGGGTCGTTTCAGGCTCGCTGGATCAGGTCGATGTATTCCTGGGCGTTGCGCTGGTCGCGAATCAAGGTGATGAAATCGTTGCCGTGTTCGTCCTTGCCGTCGAACTCGTAACCGGCTTCCTTGAAGAACACCAGAAAGCGTGCGAAATCATCGACGCGCAGGCCACGGTACGCCTTGATCAGCTTGTGCAGCGACGGCGAGGTGGCATCGACCGGCTCGAAATTCAGGAACAGCTTGATCTGCTCATCGCCGATCTCGTCGCCAATCAATTGCTTCTTGTCTTTACGCATTACCGACTCCAACTCGCTATCACGGTCATTCACGGGGCAGGCAGTTTACCCTCGGCTTGGCGATGGGCTCAACGCGCGCGTAGGCTGCCGGTGTGCAGATCGGCCCAGACATGCCCATTGGGGTAGCTGAGGAACTGCACGTAGACGGTGTCGTTGCGCAGCAGGTCGAGCAGGATCCGGTACTGGCTCAGCGGATAGGTCAGGGCCAAGGTGCCAGTGGCCGCATCGAAGGCTGGCCGCTTCAGGCTTTTGCTCTCGCCATCGAAGGTGATCAGCACTTCGGCCAGTTTCGCGTCCTTGCTCAATGCCTTGCCCTTCAAGCGCAACAGCATGGGCGCGGTCACCGGTATGGGCTGCTGGTTGGAAAGGCGCTGATTGCCCATGACCACCGAGTAGCTGGTCACCTGCACCAGTTGCTGCTGCGGATCGCCTTCGCGCAGGGACTGCTCATCGGGCGGCAGGAACTGTTCGTGTACGAGCCCATGCACAGGCGCTGCGGCCAGCGGCAGACAGGTCAGCAAGGCAATGGCGGCAACGGTCAGGCGCATGGGCGGCTCCTTGTGGAAGAGCCGCGGACTTTAGCATGTTGCAAGGGGGGCGGGTCTGCGGCGAGGCCGGACGCGGCTCGCGCCGCTGCTACAAGAACGACGCAACCCCTGTAGCAGCGGCGCAAGCCGCGTCCGACAGCGCCCGCAACCCCTGTAGCAGCGGCGCAAGCCGCGTCCGACATCGCCCGCAATCCCTGTAGCAGCGGCGCAAGCCGCGTCCGGCAGCGCCCGCAATCCCTGTAGCAGCGGCGCAAGCCGCGTCCGGCAGCGCCCGCAACCCCTGTAGCAGCAGCGCAAGCCGCGTCGGCAGCGCCCGCAACCCCTGTAGCAGCGGCGTAAGCCGCGTCGGCGGCGCGTGCCATGGGTCTGGAGGAATGCAATAAACCCGGGGTCGGTCTCGGGAGGGAGGCCTTACATCCCCTTGACGGCGAAGATACCCGCAGCGTTGCGCCAGTACCCCTTGTAGTCCATGCCGTAACCGAAGATATAACGGTCGATGCACGGCAAACCCACGAAGTCGGCCTTGAGGTCGGGACTGGCCTTGCGGTCGTGGTCCTTGTCGATCAGCACGGCGGTGTGCACGGCGCGGGCGCCGGCGTGCTTGCAGAAATCGATGATGGCGCTGAGCGTGTGGCCCTCGTCCAGGATGTCATCGATGATCAGCACGTCGCGGTCGATGAAAGAGATTTCCGGCTTGGCCTTCCAGAACAGATCGCCGCCGCGGGTTTCGTTGCGATAGCGGGTGGCGTGCAGGTACGACGCCTCCAGCGGGAAATCCAGATGGGTCAGCAGCTTGCCGGAGAAGATCAGCCCGCCGTTCATCACGCAGAACACCACGGGGTTGCGGTCAGCCAGTTCAGCGTTGATCTGCGCGCCGACCTTGGCGATGGCAGCCTCGACCTGGGCTTCTGTGTACAGGCAGTCGGCCTCTCGCATGACTTGACGGATGTGCTCGAGATCAGCGGACATGACGCTCTCCAAGGGGGGCGGTGGAAGAAAAGCGGGCAAAGGTACGCACACACCTGGCATGAATCAAGCACAATCCAGGCTTTCATGCACTAACGTGCAGTATGTCTATAGGACAGCCCGATACAATAGATTAATCTACCGCCGTTTTTTTGCCCGTTCGGAGCCTTTCCCCATGCCTATCCGTGAGATCCGCCACCCGCTGATCCGCCACAAGCTCGGCCTCATGCGCCGTGCCGACATCAGCACCAAGAACTTCCGCGAGCTCGCCCAGGAAGTGGGAGCCCTGCTCACCTACGAGGCCACCAAGGATCTGCCCCTGGAAAACTACGAAATTGCAGGCTGGGCCGGCCCGGTGGTGGTCGAAAAGATCGCGGGCAAGAAAATCACCGTGGTGCCCATCCTGCGCGCCGGCATCGGCATGCTCGACGGCGTGCTCAGCCTGATTCCGGGTGCCAAGGTCAGCGCCGTCGGCGTTGCGCGCAACGAAGATACGTTGCAGGCGCACACCTACCTGGAAAAGCTGGTCGATGAAATCGACGAGCGCCTGGCGATGATCATCGACCCGATGCTGGCCACCGGCAGCTCCATGGTTGCCACCATCGACCTGTTGAAGAAGGCCGGCTGCAAGGAAATCCGCGCCATGGTGCTGGTGGCTGCGCCCGAGGGCATTGCCGCCGTGGAAAAGGCACATCCCGACGTGCAGATCTACACTGCTTCGATCGACGAGCGCCTGAACGAGCATGGCTACATCATCCCCGGGCTGGGCGATGCCGGTGACAAGATCTTCGGCACCAAGCAGAAGGACGCCTGACCCATGCAGGACGAGTTCAACGATCCGCTCTGGCGGCAGGTGCTGTCAGGCGCGCAAATGCTCTTCGTGGCGTTCGGCGCGCTGGTACTGATGCCGCTGATCACTGGCCTGGACCCGAACGTGGCGCTGTTCACTGCGGGCCTGGGCACGTTGCTGTTCCAACTGGTGACGGGTCGTCAGGTGCCGGTATTCCTGGCATCGAGCTTTGCTTTCATCACACCGATCATTCTCGCCAAGGGCCAGTTCGGCCTGGCCGAGACGATGGGCGGGATCATGGCGGCCGGATTCGTCTACACCTTCCTCGGGCTTGCGGTGAAGATCAAGGGCACCGGCTTCATCGACCGCCTGCTGCCACCCGTGGTAATCGGCCCGGTCGTGATTTCCATCGGCCTGGCGATGGCGCCGATCGCCGCCAACATGGCGATGGGCAAGGCCGGCGATGGCACCGAACTGATCCCCTACGCCACAGCCATGTGGATCTCCATGCCGGCGCTGCTCACCACCATCGTCGTCGCCGTGTTCGGCAAGGGCATCTTTCGCCTGGTGCCGATCATCGCCGGGGTACTGGTGGGCTTCGCCATGGCATTCGTCTTCGGTGTGGTGGACACGGCCAAGATCGCCGCAGCTTCCTGGCTGGCCCTGCCACACTTCACGGCGCCGGCGTTCAACTGGCAAGCTATCCTGTTCATTGTGCCCGTGGCGCTGGCACCGGCCATCGAGCACATTGGTGGCGTGATCGCCGTGGGCAGCGTGACCGGTCGTGACTACCTGAAGAAACCCGGCCTGCACCGCACCCTGCTGGGCGATGGCATTGCCACGACTGCCGCCGGCCTGTTCGGCGGACCGCCCAATACCACTTACGCGGAAGTGACCGGCGCGGTCATGCTGACCAAGAACTACAACCCCAAGATCATGACCTGGGCGTCGATCTTCGCGATCAGCCTGGCGTTCGTCGGCAAGTTCGGCGCGCTGCTGCAGAGCATTCCGGTACCGGTGATGGGCGGCATCCTGTGCCTGCTGTTCGGTTCCATCGCAGCGGTGGGCCTGAACACGATGATTCGCCACAAGGTCGACATGGCCGAGGCGCGCAACCTGGTGATCGTCTCGGTAACCCTGGTGTTCGGTATCGGCGGGGTGCTGGTCGGCACCGGGACCGGGCCCGATGACTTCGGCCTCAAGGGCATTGCCCTGTGCGCCGTGGTGGCGATTGCCCTGAACCTGTTGCTGCCGGGGCATGGTGACTGGAAAAAGGACTCGCAGGCCTGAAGCCGTCAGGGAGCGCCATGGCGGCGCTCCCTGCTGGCAGATTCAGCGTCAAAGCATCAAGGGTGCCCGCTCGCACAGGGTATTCAACGCTTCACCCCATTGCGGGTGATCATTCAGACACGGCACCAGCACCAACTCCTCGCCCCCCGCCTCGCAGAACTGCTCGCGCCCACGGTCGCCGATCTCCTCCAGGGTCTCGATGCAATCGGCGACGAACGCCGGGCACATCACCAGCAACTTCTTCACCCCTTGCTTGGCAAGTTCATCCAGACGCGCCTCGGTGTAGGGCTCGATCCACTTGGCCCGGCCCAGTCGCGACTGGAAGGACACCGACCAGCTACCGTCGGCAAGGCCCATGCGCTCGGCGAAGGCACTGGCCGTACGCAGGCACTGCGCGCGATAGCAGACGGCGAGCACTTCAGGCGTGGCATTCTGGCAGCAGTCGGCGGAACGCAGACAGTGGCCGCCGGTAGGGTCGATCTTGGTCAGGTGCCGTTCGGGCAGTCCGTGGAAGCTCATCAACAGGTGGTCATGGGGTTGCGCCAGGTAGGGCTTGGCACTGGCCACCAAGGCATCCACGTATTCCGGCTGGTCATAGAACGGTTGCAGCACGCTGAATTGCATGGCCAGCTTGCGCTCGCGCACCACTTTGCGTGCCTGCTCGATCACCGTGGTCACGGTGCTCTGGGCGAACTGAGGATAAAGCGGAGCCAGGGTGACTTTCTGCACCCCCTGCTCGGCCAGGCGCGCAAGCGCCGTATCCAGCGAAGGCTCGCCATAACGCATGGCGACTTCCACCGGACCATGGCGCCACTGCTCGGCCATGACCGCCTGCAGGCGCCGGGTCAGGACCACCAGCGGCGAGCCGTCCTCCCACCAGATCGAGGCATAGGCGTGTGCCGATTGCTCGGGGCGCTTGACCAGAATCAGCGACACGATCAGACGCCGCAGCGGCCATGGCACGTCGATGACATAAGGGTCCATCAGGAACTGGTTGAGATAGCTACGTACATCGGCCACCTGGGTCGATGCGGGCGACCCCAGGTTGACCAGCAGCAGGGCGTGATCGGTCATGCAGCGTCCTATTTCAGGTTCGTCGTTTGAGAGCTCAGAGGCGCCGCGACAGTTCGGTCAGGGCGGCGGATAGTTCGCTGTAGCGGAAATTGAAACCTGCGGCCTGCAGCGCCACCGGGCGAGCGCGCTGGCCACCGAGCAACAGCCCTGACAGCTCGCCGAGCCCTGCCTTGAGCAACAGCGACGGCAGTGGCAGGAAAGCCGGGCGATGCAGGGCACGTCCCAGCTGTCGTGCGAATTCACGGTTGCGCACCGGCTCCGGCGCGCAGGCATTATAGGGACCGCGGCACTGGGTCTGGTGCAAGAGAAAATCAATCAAGGCGATTTGGTCGTCGATATGAACCCACGGCATCCACTGCCGGCCACTGCCGATCGGGCCTCCCAGCCCCAGCTTGAACGGCAGCACAAGGCGCTTGAGAAAGCCGCCCTGACTTGCCAGCACCAGCCCGGTGCGTACCAGCACCACCCGCACGCCCAACGCTTCGGCGCGCAGGGCCGTCTCTTCCCAGGCAATGCACAAGTGACTGGCGAAGTCCTCCTTGACCGGTTGCGAGGTCTCGTTCAATTCACGTTCGCCACCATCGCCATACCAGCCTACCGCCGAGCCGGAAATCAACACTTCGGGCCGCTGCGCACGGCTTTCCAGCCATGCCAGAAGGCGCTCGGTGAGGGTGATCCGGCTGCTCCACAGCAACGCCCGGCGCCGCGCCGTCCACGGACGGTCGGCAATCGGCGCGCCGGCCAGATTGACCACCGCATCCACCGTTTCGTCGCCGATTTCCTCGAGCTGCGCCACGCCACGCACGCTGGCTCCGCACAGCTGCTTGACCTGTCCCGGCTGGCGACTGAGCACCGTCAGCCGATGCCCCTGCCCTACCCAGTGCTGGCAAAGCTTGCGGCCGATGAGCCCGGTGCCGCCGGTCAGCAATATGTGCATAAGGTTTCTCCAATGTGGCGTTGCGTCTGCAGCGCTAGTCTATTTTCATGAGACAGGCACTTTCCATCCGCGTGCCTCTCTCATGAACCATAGGACACCTGAGCAAAAAGGATCCCGTTAACTTATACTTATTAAGTCTTTTGTACAGGTTTGTTTTTCCGAACACACGTGTGCATAGCGCTTACGAAGCTGTTACGAGGGCACTATGAGTTTACCTACGCCGAGTTTACCTACGCCGACTTCATCTACGACGACTGGACCTGCAGCGACCGTATCCATTGCAATCATCGGTACTGGCATGGCCGGCCTCTCCGCTGCCCAGGCGTTGCATAAGGCTGGCCATGCCGTGCAGTTGTTCGACAAGGCGCGCGGTGTGGGCGGCCGCATGTCCAGCAAACGCAGCGAGGTCGGTTCCATCGATCTGGGCGCGCAGTATTTCACTGCCCGCGACCGGCGCTTCGTGGCGCAGGTCCAGCAATGGCAGGCCGAAGGTTGCGTGCAGCCGTGGTCGCCGTCGCTGTACAACGCCAAGCAGGGTCGCCTCAGCCCGTCGCCGGACGAGCAGGTACGTTGGGTCGGCGCACCACGCATGAGCGCCATTGCCAAGACCATGGCCGTCGACCTGCCTGCCGCTTTTTCCTGCCGCATCGCCGAGGTGTTCAAGGGCGAGGAATTCTGGGAGCTGCTGGATGCAGAGGGCACCAGCCATGGCCCCTTCAGCCACGTCGTGCTTGCTGTGCCGGCGCCCCAGGCCACGGCGCTGCTGGCCAGTGCGCCCAAGCTCGCCACGCAGGTGGCCGGGGTCAAGATGGACCCTACCTGGTCGGTGGCGCTGAGTTTCGCTACGCCGCTGGACACGCCGATGCAGGGCTGCTTCGTGCAGGACAGTGCACTGGACTGGCTGGCGCGAAGCGGCAGCAAGCCCGGCCGTGACGACAGCAGCGACACCTGGGTACTGCACGCCACCAGCTCGTGGAGCAAACAGCACATCGACCTGTCCCGCGAGGCAGTGATCGAACAGCTGCATGGCGCCTTCGCCGAGCTGGTGAACTGCCCGATGCCTGCGCCAAGCTTCAGCATCGCCCATCGCTGGCTCTACGCGCGCCCGGCTCAGCCCCATGAATGGGGTGCGCTGGCCGACCCCGACCTGGGCCTGTACGTGTGCGGCGACTGGTGCCTGTCAGGCCGCGTCGAAGGCGCCTGGCTCAGTGGCCAGGAAGCCGCGCGGCGCCTGCTCGAGCACCTGCAATGAATGCCCGGCATCGGCTCAATCCGCGCAAGTTGTTGCTGTCGAAATGGACCGCCGTGCGCCCGCTGAACCGGGAAAAGCATTTCCTGGTCAGCGAAGTGTTCTGCGATGACGAAGGCGTCGTGCTGGAGGTCGAGCTGCAGGCGGTTCTCACGCACCGTGCCGAGCGCATGCCCTGGCAGGCTTTGCAGGATATGCAGAACTGGAAAATGGGCTGGCAATGACACCCTGCCAAGAGCTGTATTTCTGTACAAAGCATTTGACCTGTACAAATACGGACCTAAGATGAAACTATGCTGTACAGCGTTGTCAGTATGTACAGGTTTCAGAAGAGGTCCGTCATGCAAGAGCCCAGCGTCAGCAAACCCAAGATCGGAATCAGCGCCTGCCTGCTCGGCGCACCCGTGCGCTACAACGCCGGGCACAAGGAATCGCGCTGGTGCAGTCGGATCCTGGTCGAGCATTTCGAGTTCGTCCCGGTCTGCCCCGAGGTCGCCATCGGCCTGGGTACGCCGCGCGAGCCGATTCGCCTGGTCGGCGACAAGGATCACACCCAGGCCGTGGGTACCGTACACCCCGATATCAACGTCACCGCGCCCCTGGCCGCCTACGGCGAGCGGATGGCCGGCGAGCTGACCGATCTTTGTGGCTACATCTTCATGCAGAAGTCGCCGTCCTGTGGCCTGGAGCGGGTGAAGATCTATCGAGACAACGGCGCTCCCCAGCGCGAGGGTGGCCGAGGCATCTATGCCCAGGCGTTCTGTGCGCGCCACCCCGATCTGCCAGTGGAAGAGGAAGGTCGCCTGTGCGATCCGGTGCTGCGGGAAAACTTCCTCGTGCGCGTCGGCGCCTATGCCCAGTGGCAAGCGCTGCTGGCGGACGGCTTGACGCGCCGCGCCCTGACCGAATTCCACTCGCGCTTCAAATACCAGCTGATGGCCAACAACCCGCTGCAGTACAAGGTTCTGGGCAAGTTGCTGGGCAGCATGGGCCGCGGCGATGCCGCGCAGATCGGCCCGCAGTATTTCAGTGAGCTGATGCAGGCGCTCAAGCGCTGCGCCACCCGCGGCACCCACAGCAATGTGCTGCAGCACATCAGCGGCTACCTCAAGCGCGACATCGATGCGCAGGACAAGCAAGAACTGCAACAACTGATCAATCAGTACCGCGAGGGCATTGTGCCGCTGGTGGTGCCGATGACGCTGCTCAAGCACCTGTTCCGCGTCCATCCGGACCCATACATCGCCCAGCAGACCTACCTGCAGCCGCACCCGGAAAACCTGAGCTTGCGCAATGCCATCTGATGCCAATGGCACCGACTGGCTGCCGATCCGCGAAGTCACCCGGCAAACCGGCGTGCACCCAGTCACCCTGCGGGCCTGGGAGCGGCGCTACGGCCTGATCGTGCCTCACCGCACCGCCAAGGGCCATCGCCTGTACGACGCCGCGCAGATCGCACGGATCCAGCACGTGCTGACCTGGCTCAACCGGGGCGTGGCCGTCAGCCAGGTGAAGCAACTGCTCGACGCTCCTCGCGATGCCCGGCCGCAAGTCCAGAGCGATTGGCAGCAGCTGCGCCAGACATTGATCCAGGCCATCGCCGACATGGCCGAGCGTCAACTGGATGATCTGTTCAATCAAGCGATGGCCCTGTATCCACCCGCCACCCTGTGCGAGCACTTGCTGCTGCCGCTGCTGACCGATCTGGAGCAGCGCTGGGCCGGCCAGTTCGGCGCGCAGATGCAGCGGGTGTTCTTCCATGGCTGGCTGCGCAGCAAACTGGGTGCGCGCCTCTATCACAACAATCGCCAGCTGAACGGCGCGCCCGTGGTGTTGGTCAATCAGGCCGACGTCACTCCGGACAGTTACCTGTGGCTCGGCGCCTGGCTGATCAGCAGCAGCGATTGCCCGGTGCAGGTGTTCGACGCGCCGCTGCCGGCGGGTGAGCTAGCCCTGGCCTGCGACAAGCTTCAGGCACGCGCTCTGGTGCTGTACGCCGACAAGGCCCTCAACCTCGCGACGCTGAGGCGGCTGCTGGTCGGTTGCACGTGCCCCAAATGGCTGGTGGGCTCGGCCGTGCTCATTCACCGCGCCGCCGCAGGCGACGGCCCTTCCCCCATTGCCGATCTGCACCTGGCGACCGATCCGTTGCACGCCCAGCAGTTGCTGCAGGCGTCTGGCGTGCTGGCCGACCGGCAACCCTGAATTCGAATGACGAGGCTTTCATGCAATTGATCTGGCTGCGCAGCGACCTGCGAGTGCACGACAACCCCGCCCTGGCGGCCGCCTGCGAGCAGGGCCCGACCCTGGCCGTGTTCCTGCTGAGCCCCAAGCAATGGCTGGAGCACGACGACTCACCGAACAAGGTCGACTTCTGGCTGCGCAATCTCAAGGAACTGAGCGCCAGCCTCAAGGCCCTGCACATCCCCCTGTTGCTGCGTGAAGCCGATACCTGGGACAAGGCACCGAAGGTCATCAGCGCGCTCTGCGCCGAGCACAAGATCGAGGCCGTGCATTGCAACGACGAGTTCGGTGTCAACGAGAACCGCCGCGACGAGGCAGTAGGAGCGGCCCTGGCCAAGGTGGACATTCCCCTGCACCGTTATCTGGATCAGGCGCTGTTCAAGCCCGGCAGCGTACTGACCAAAGGCGGCACTTATTTCCAGGTCTTCAGCCAGTTCCGCAAGGTCTGTTACGAACGCCTGCACCAGTCCGTCCCGGCGCTGGTGAAAAAGCCCCGCGCGCAGAAACCGGTGCACATTGCCGCCGACGCAGTGCCCGATCAGGTGAAGGGCTTCGCCGTCCCCGACAAGGCGCTGATCAAGCTCTGGCCGGCCGGTGAGGAAGAGGCGCACAAGCGCCTGGACACCTTCACCGACCAACCGATCGAAGACTACAAGGTCGAGCGCGATCTACCGGCCCACCCTGGGACCAGCCAGATATCCGCCTACCTGACTTCCGGCGTGGTTTCTCCACGCCAGTGCCTGCATGCGGCGCTCAACAGCAATCGCGGTGAGTTCGAGAGCGGCAACGTCGGCGCCGTGACCTGGATCGGCGAGTTGATCTGGCGCGAGTTCTACCGGCACATCATGGTGGGCTATCCGCGCGTCTCGATGCACCGGCCGTTTCGCGAGGAGTACGCCGCCCTGCCCTGGCGCAAGGCGCCCAGCGAGTTGCAGGCGTGGAAAGAAGGACGCACCGGCATCCCCATCGTCGATGCAGCCATGCGTCAACTGGTGTCCACCGGCTGGATGCATAACCGCCTGCGCATGGTTACCGCCATGTTCCTGAGCAAGAACCTGCTGATCGACTGGCGCGAGGGCGAGCGTTTCTTCATGCAGCACCTGATCGACGGCGACCTGTGCTCCAACAACGGCGGCTGGCAGTGGAGTGCATCCACGGGTACCGATTCGGTGCCCTATTTCCGGATCTTCAACCCGGTGAGCCAATCGCAGCGTTTCGACGAGCAAGGCGTGTTTCTCAAGCAATGGTTGCCCGAGCTGGAAGGGTTGGATCGCAAGCAGGTCCATGCGCCGTCAGGTGACGCACTCAAGCAGAGCGACTATCCCCGGCCGATCGTGGATCTGAAGGAAGGACGCGCACGCGCCTTGGCGGCATTCAAGAACCTGCCACGCAAAGCCAAATAGGAAAGAAGGATTGCAGCAATCGCGGGCAGAGAACCCTGCCCGCGCGACGGCCAATGCTGGCCGAGGGACAGCTTACAGCGGCATGCGGTAGTTCAGGGTGTAGGCTTCGATACCATCGTTTGGCTCTTTGATGCCGGCGTTGGAGTAGTGGATCGCTCTCACACCCAGCTCATGACCGCCACCGAAGCGCAAACCGAAGCCGATACGGTCTTCGAAGTTGAACGAGGAACCCAGCTTGTTGCCTTCGATCTGCGTGTGCGCGAAGGCGGCGACACCGATGCCGGCCTCGATGTAGGGCTTGATCGAACCGCCGCCGAATTCGTAGACGAATACTGGCGCGAACGACAGGCTGTGGTTGTCCTTGAAGTCCTTGCCATCCCAGTAGGTATAGCCGGCATCCCAGTAGCCGGTCAGGCGACCGACGTCGGTCTGGAACCAGCTCTTGTCCCAGTTGGATTGCAAGCCAATGCGATAGACCTGGGACGATTCGCCCGTTTCGCCCGCGGAAAACGATAGGTCGGCCGCGTTCGCGGTCACCGATTGCCCCAACATCAAAGCCGCAAGCGCAGCCAAACTGAACAGTCTCTTCATGAGAAACATCCTACCGAATGCAGTTGTAAGAATTTTTGTCGAAAAAATGGACATGCTATGGAATCGGAGTTGGAACGTAAGTTCAGTGTTACACCCCGTTTTTTTCACATTTTTTTTACAACGTGAATACTTGCACATTGTCAGAAAATTTCCACAGCTTCGGTAGGACATTTCGAAAAATATCTACCGATCCGCTGGTCCAGAACTGCGCAGGCCGCGCCGGCCCGTCAGCCAGCTGGTTTCCGGCACTCAGCAATCGCTGTAGCTGACGCGCTACTGCGGCGCCAGTATCGACCAGCGCCACGTGGGCCGGGACCATGGTGGCCAACAGGGGCTTGAGGAACGGATAGTGCGTGCAGCCCAGAATAAGGGTATCGCAGCCAGCGTCCAGTAACGGTTGCACGTACCCCTGCAGCAACAGACGCAGCGCCGGACTGTCCAGATCGCCGGTTTCGATCAGTTCGACCAGTCCGGGACACGGCTGGGTGATGACCTGCACTTCGTTGGCAAAACGATCGAGCAGTGCCACGAATTTGGCGCTGCGCAGGGTGCCGGTGGTGGCCAGCACACCGACGACACCACTGCGGGTCGCTGCCGCGGCAGGTTTGACCGCTGGCTCCATGCCAACGATGGGCCAGTCGGGATAGCGTTGACGCAGATCCGCCACCGCAGCGACCGTGGCCGTGTTGCAGGCCAGCACCAATGCCTTGGCGCCCTGGCCGTGAAAAAAATGCGCAACCTTGGCACAACGCTCGCGGATGAATTCGCTGGATTTCTCGCCGTACGGAATGTGCCCGGTGTCGGCCACGTACAGCAGCGATTCGCAAGGCAGCAGCCGTTCGATTTCGCCAAGCACCGACAAGCCGCCGACGCCGGAATCGAACACGCCGACAGGCGCTTCAGACATGTCGGGCGCTGCAGACCGGGCACTTGGGATCGCGCTTGACCCGCATTTCGCGGAAATGGGTGCCCAGTGCGTCGATCAACAGCAGCCGACCGACCAGCACATCGCCGAACTGCGCCAGCAGCTTCAACGCCTCCAGCGCCTGCAGGCTGCCTACCAGCCCCACCAGCGGACCCACCACGCCGGCTTCGCTGCAAGTCAGCTCGGCATCGCTGCCCTCGCCGTACAGGCAGTGATAGCAGGGGCTTTCCGGACGCCGTGGGTCGAACACCGACAACTGCCCTTCCAGGCGGATCGCGGCACCACTGACCAGCGGTTTGCCGGCGGCAAAGCAGGCGGCATTCACCGCGTGGCGCGTGGCGAAGTTGTCGGAACAGTCGAGCACCAGGTCGACGGCAGCAACCGCTGCACTGAGCGAGTCTTCATCCAGCGCGGTGCGGTGCGCCACCAGGGCGATTTCGGGGTTGATCGCACCCAGCCGGGCAATGGCCGAATCGACTTTGCTCACCCCGACCGAGGCGCTGTCGTGCAGGACCTGGCGTTGCAGGTTGGTCACATCGACCGTATCGAAGTCCGCCAGATGCAGCTCGCCGACGCCCGCGGCAGCCAGGTACAGTGCCACCGGCGAGCCCAACCCACCCAAGCCGACGATCAGTGCCCGGCTGCCCTTGAGCCTCAGCTGGCCCTGGATGTCGACCTGCGACAGCAGCACCTGCCGGCTGTAGCGCAGCAGCTCCTGATCGGTCAGCACAGCAACCGCCCCAGCGTGATGCGCTCGTGACCGCCGAGATCGATGCGGCTTTCGATCTGCTCGAAATCATGCTGAGCCAGCAGCTCACGCACCACTGGCGCCTGGTCGTAGCCGTGTTCGAGCAGCAGCCAGCCGCCCGGGTGCAGGTGCGCGGGTGCCTGGCCGATGATCAGGCGCAGGTCGTCTAGGCCGTCTTCGCCGGCCACCAGTGCACTGGCGGGCTCGAAGCGCACGTCGCCGGCACGCAGATGAGGGTCGGCACTGGCGATGTACGGCGGGTTGCTGACGATCAGGTCGAAACGCTCGTCCTGCAGGGCGCTGAACCAGTGGCTCTCGAGCACCCGGGCATTGCCCAGGTTCAGGCGCACCCGGTTGCGCTCGGCCAGGGCCACTGCTTCGGCGACGCGGTCGACTGCGGTGACTTGCCAGGCACTGCATTCGCCGGCCAGGGCCAAGGCAATCGCTCCCGTACCCGTGCCCAGATCCAGTACTCGCGCCGAGCTGGCCGGCAGCAATTGCAGCGCAGCCTCTACCAGCAGCTCGGTTTCGGGACGCGGAATCAATGTGTGCGAGGCCACTTCCAGGTCGAGCTTCCAGAACCCTTGCTGGCCCAGGATATAGGCAACCGGCTCGCCCGCCTGGCGACGCTTTATGAAGACGGCGAAGGCATTGGCGGCATCGCTGGGCACGATGCGCTCGGGCCAGGTGTGCAGGTAGCTGCGCGATTTGCCCAGCGCCGCAGCCAGCAGGAGCTCGATATCCAGGCGCGCGGTCGGGGAATCGGGCAGTTCGACGGCGCGCAACAGACTGGCAATGATGGTCATGTTCTATTCACCCAACGCGGCCAACTGATCGGCCTGGTATTCAGCCAGAAGCGGCTCTATCACTGCATCGACGCCGCCGGCCAGCACTTCATCCAGACAGTACAAGGTCAGGTTGACACGATGGTCGGTTACCCGGCCCTGCGGAAAATTGTAGGTGCGGATGCGCTCGGAACGGTCGCCCGAACCAACCAGCAGCTTGCGCTCGCTGGCGATGGCATTGGCTGCCGCGCTGCTTTGCATGTCGTTGAGCTTGGCTGACAGCCAGCTCATGGCACGGGCGCGGTTCTTGTGCTGCGAGCGTTCTTCCTGACATTCCACCACGATGCCGGTCGGCAGGTGAGTGATGCGGATCGCTGAGTCGGTCTTGTTGACGTGCTGGCCACCGGCACCGGAGGACCGGTAGGTGTCCACGCGCAGATCGGCCGGGTTGATCTCGATGGCCACCTGCTCGTCCGGTTCCGGCAACACGGCCACCGTGCAGGCCGAGGTGTGGATGCGGCCCTGGGATTCGGTTTCCGGCACGCGCTGGACACGGTGCGCGCCGGACTCGAACTTGAGCTTGCCGTAGACGCTGTCGCCTTCGACGCGGGCGATGACTTCCTTGTAGCCGCCATGCTCGCCTTCGTTTTCGGAAAGAATCTCCAGGCGCCAGCCACGGCGTTCCGCATAGCGCGAATACATGCGGAACAGATCGCCGGAAAAGATCGCCGCTTCATCGCCGCCGGTACCGGCGCGGATCTCGAGGAAAACGTTGCGACCGTCGTTGGGGTCCTTGGGCAGCAGCATGCGCTGCAGCGCGCCCTCCAGTTGCACCAACTGCTCGCGGGCTTCGCGCACTTCCTCGGCAGCCATCTCGCGCATGTCCGGGTCGTTGTCCTTGAGCAACGCCTGTGCGCCCTCCAGGTCAGCCTGCACCTTGGCCCATTGCTGGTAACCCAGCACCACGGGCTCGACTTCGGCGTATTCCCTGGAATAGGCGCGGAAGCGGGTTTGCTCGGAAATGACTTCAGCGTCGCCCAGCAAGGCGGTCAGTTCCTCGAATCGGTCCTGGAGCGTGTCCAGCTTGTTGAGCAGTGACGCTTTCATTGCGGCGGTTTATCCGTTGAGCCCTCATCGAGGGCAAAGAGTTCCTGGGCCATGGCCAGCGCATCGACGCGGCCTTCGGCAGAGAGCTTTTTCATGTGCACGCTGGGTGCGTGCAGCAACTTGTTGGTCAGGCCCCGGGCCAATTGCGCAAGCACCTCTTCGGCGTTGCCGCCGTTGGCCAGCAGGCGCATGGCCTTCTGCAGCTCCTCGTCGCGCAGGCGCTCGCCCTGCTGGCGGTAGGCCTTGAGCACGTCCACCGCCGCCAGCTCGCGCAGGCGCAGCATGAAATCGTCGGCACCCACGCTTACCAGTTCTTCGGCGGCCTGGGCGGCACCCTGGCGGGTTTTCAGGTTCTCGGCAACCACTTCATGCAGGTCGTCGACGGTATAGAGGTAGACGTCGTCCAGCTCGCCGACCTCGGGTTCGATGTCGCGCGGCACGGCAATATCGACCATGAAGATGGGCTTGTGCTTGCGCAGTTTCAGCGCGCTCTCGACCGCGCCCTTGCCCAGGATCGGCAACTGGCTGGCGGTGGAGCTGATGACGATGTCGCTGTTGACCAGCTCCTGGGGAATATCGGAAAGCAGCACGGCATGGGCGCCGAACTGCGCAGCCAGGGTACTGGCGCGCTCCAGGGTGCGGTTGGCCACCACGATGCGCTTGACCCCCTGCTCGTGCAGGTGACGTGCGACCAGGGTGATGGTTTCGCCGGCGCCGATCAGCAAGGCCTGGCTGCGCGCCAGGTCGCTGAAGATCTGCTTGGCCAGGCTGACGGCGGCAAACGCCACCGAAACCGGGTTCTCGCCGATTGCGGTGTCGGTGCGCACCTGCTTGGCAGCGCTGAAGGTCGCCTGGAACAGACGCCCCAGCAGCGGCCCGATGGTGCCGGCCTCGCGGGCCACGGCGTAGGCGGATTTCATCTGCCCGAGAATCTGCGGCTCGCCCAGCACCAGCGAATCGAGCCCGGACGCCACGCGCATCATGTGACGAACAGCCGCATCTTCTTCGTGCACATAAGCGCTCGCGCGCAGCTCTTCCACACTCAAACGGTGGTAATCGGCCAGCCAGCGCAGCACGGCATCGGCAGCCAGGTGATCCTGTTCGATGTACAGCTCGCTGCGGTTGCAGGTCGAGAGGATCGCGGCCTCACGGCTGTCGGTCAGCCGGCAAAGCTGCTGCAGGGCCTCTACCAGCTGCTCCGGGGTAAACGCCACGCGCTCGCGCACGTCTACCGAAGCAGTCTTATGGTTGATACCGAGGGCGAGAAAGGCCATTCAAGGTCGCTGATGATGTCGAGAAGCCGGTAATTGTCCTACTTCGTCCGGCCCAGAACAACCACCGCTATCTATTGTCCTAATAGGCAACCTCGAGTTATGGGTTTGACCTGTGGCTTGTGTCATGATGATCCGACCGCAGGTAAGCCGCCAAAATCCCCTCTATGAATAGAACCTCCACGTTGCTCCTCGCCTTCGCCTTGCTGCAGGGCTGCCAGTCATGGCCACCCAAAGAGCAGGCGACTCCGGTTCCCGTGGCGCAGCCGGCGCCTGCGCCGGACGAGACGCCCAAGGTCTACGGCTCGTTCAGCGAGGAAACCGTGTTCAGCCTGCTCAGTGCAGAGTTGGCCGGGCAGCGTGATCGCTTCGATCTTGCCCTGGGCAACTACGTGACCCAGGCCCGCAAGACGCAGGATCCGGGCATTGCCGAACGCGCTTTCCGCATCGCCGAATACCTGGGCGCCGATCAGCCAGCGCTGGAGACCGCGCAGTTGTGGGCGAAAAACGCCCCCGCCGACCTCGACGCGCAGCGTGCTGCTGCCATCCAGTTGGCGCGCAATGGTAAGTACGACGAGTCGCTGGTGTACATGGAGAAGGTCCTGCAGGGCCAGGGTGACACCCATTTCGACTTTCTTGCGCTGTCGGCGGCCGACACCGACGAAAGTACCCGGCGCGGCTTGCTGCAAAGTTTCGATCGCCTGCTGGGCAAGTACCCCGGCAACGGCCAGCTGATCTTCGGCAAGGCCTTGCTGATGCAACAGGATGGCAATACCGAAGGCGCCCTGGCGTTGCTGGAAGGCAATCCACCCCAGGAAGGTGAAATCGCCCCCATCCTGCTGCGCGCCCGTCTGCTCGCCGCGCTGGATCGCGGCAGCGAAGCCATGCCACTGCTGGAAAAAAACCTCAAGAAAATCCCCGACGACAAGCGTCTGCGCCTGACCTATGCGCGCATGCTGGTCGAACAGAACCGCATGGACGACGCCAAGCTGCAGTTCGCGATTCTCGTTCAGCAATACCCGGACGACGACGAACTGCGCTATTCGCTGGCCCTGGTGTGCCTCGAAGGCAAGGCCTGGGACGAAGCCTACAATTACCTCCAGCAACTGGTGGAGCGCGGCAGCCACGTCGACTCCGCACACCTGAACCTGGGCCGCATCGCCGAAGAACGCGGCGATCCACAGACAGCGCTCGATGAGTACGCCCAGGTGGATGTCGGTACCGACTACCTGCCCGCCCAGCTGCGTCAAGCCGATATCCTGATCGCCAACGGCCGCGCCGACGAGGCTTCACGGCGCCTGGCCGAGGCACGCGATGCCCAGCCCGACTACGCAATCCAGCTGTACCTGATCGAAGCCGAAACCCTGGCCAACAACGACAAGACCCAAGCCGCCTGGCTGGTGCTGCAGAACGCCATCAAACAGAATCCGGACGATCTGAACCTGCTGTACACACGGTCGATGCTGGCTGAAAAGCGTAACGACCTGGTACAGATGGAAAAGGACCTGCGGGCCATTCTGGCCCGCGAGCCGGACAATGCCATGGCGCTCAATGCCCTGGGCTACACGCTGTCCGACCGCACCACTCGCTTCGAAGAGGCCCGCACCCTGATCGAGCGGGCCCACCAGATCAACCCCGAAGATCCAGCCGTGCTGGACAGCCTGGGGTGGGTCAATTACCGACTGGGCAACCTCGACGCCGCCGAGCGCTATCTGCGCGACGCGCTGGAACGCTTTCCCGACCACGAAGTGGCCGCCCACCTGGGCGAAGTGCTGTGGGCCAGCGGCAAGCAGCGCGAGGCGCGCAAAATCTGGGGCAAGGCCCTGCAAGAACAACCCGACAGCCCTGTCCTGCGCAGCACCATCCTGCGCCTGACCGGTTCAGAGAATCTTTAATCCATGTCTTTGCGTCCTACCTCCTACATGATGCGTCACCTGCTGGTTGCCACTTTCATCGCCGTGCTCACCGGATGCGCCGGCATGGGCTCCCACGAAGCCCTGCAGGGTCAGGGCAACCCGCAACAGTGGCAAGTGCACAAACAGCAACTCACCCAGCTCGACGGTTGGGAGATCAACGGCAAGATCGGCATCCGTGCGCCCAAGGACTCCGGTTCCGGCACCCTGTACTGGCTGCAGCGTCAGGATTACTACGACATCCGCCTGTCCGGCCCTCTGGGGCGCGGTGCGGCGCGCCTGACCGGACGCCCGGGCGATGTCAGCCTGGAGGTGGCCAATCAGGGCCGCTACCAGGCCGCTACCCCCGAAGAACTGCTCGAACAGCAACTGGGCTGGAAACTGCCGGTTTCGCACCTGTCCTGGTGGGTCCGCGGCCTGCCGGCCCCCGACAGCAAGAGCCAACTGACGCTGGATGGCGACAGCCGCCTCGCGGGACTTTCCCAGGACGGCTGGAAAGTCGAATACCTGAGCTACACCGAACAGAATGGCTACTGGCTGCCCGAGCGGATCAAGCTGCATGGCCAGGACCTGGACGTGACCCTGGTGGTCAAGGATTGGCAGCCGCGCCGGCTGGGGCAGTGACATGAGCGCAGGCACTTCCATGAACCCCGTACTGACCCTGCCCGCGCCGGCCAAGCTCAACCTGATGCTGCACATCCTCGGCCGGCGCGCGGATGGTTATCACGAGCTGCAAACGCTGTTCCAGTTTCTCGACCACGGTGATGAGCTGGATTTCGCCCTTCGCGACGACGGCGTGGTGTGCCTGCACACCCAGATAGCCGACGTGCCCCACGACAGCAACCTCATCGTCAAGGCCGCGCGGCAGCTGCAGGCACTGACCGGTACGGCGCTGGGCGCCGATATCTGGTTGCGCAAGGTACTGCCCATGGGCGGTGGTATCGGCGGTGGCAGCTCCGATGCCGCCACCACCCTGCTCGCCCTGAACCACCTCTGGCAGACCGGCTGCAGTGAAGATCAGCTCGCGCAGCTGGGGCTTTCCCTGGGCGCCGATGTGCCGGTGTTCGTGCGCGGCCATGCGGCGTTCGCCGAAGGCGTGGGCGAGAAACTGACCCCGGTCGAACTGCCACAGCCCTGGTATCTCGTGCTTGTACCGCAAGTCTCTGTAAGTACAGCGGAAATTTTTTCGGATCCGTTGTTGACACGTGACTCGGCGCCCATTAAAGTGCGCCCCGTTCTTGAGGGAAACAGTCGTAATGACTGCCAGCCAGTAGTAGAGCGTCGTTACCCTGATGTACGTAACGCACTGAATTTGCTTGGCAAATTCACTGAAGCTCGGCTAACAGGCACTGGAAGTTGTGTGTTTGGGGCCTTCCCAAGCAAAGCGGAAGCTGATAGAGTTTCGCACCTTCTTGCAGACACCCTTACAGGGTTCGTGGCCAAGGGAAGCAACGTTTCGATGTTGCATCGCAAGCTGCAGAGTCTGTAACAGGAAACGAGTGCTGGGCACTCGGAAGTTTCAAGCTACAGGGGCGTCGCCAAGCGGTAAGGCAGCAGGTTTTGATCCTGCCATGCGTTGGTTCGAATCCAGCCGCCCCTGCCATTTTCCTATACTCATCCAGGTATACCCTCAGCCGGCAGGTACTGCGCGTGTCCAAGATGATGGTCTTTGCGGGGAATTCAAACCCCGATCTGGCTCGACGCGTTGTGCGTCAGCTGCATATCCCTCTCGGTGATGTCTCCGTCAGCAAGTTTTCCGATGGTGAAATCAGCACCGAGATCAATGAAAACGTTCGCGGTAAAGACGTCTTCATTATCCAGCCTACATGTGCGCCGACCAACGACAACCTGATGGAACTGGTGCTGATGGCCGATGCCTTCCGCCGCTCCTCGGCTTCGCGAATCACCGCCGTGATCCCCTACTTCGGTTACGCTCGTCAAGACCGCCGTCCGCGCTCTGCCCGTGTGGCAATCAGCGCCAAGGTCGTCGCCGACATGCTGACCGTGGTGGGCATCGACCGTGTCCTCACCGTCGACCTTCACGCCGACCAGATTCAAGGCTTCTTCGATATCCCGGTCGATAACATCTACGGTTCTCCGGTTCTGGTGGACGATATCGAAGACCAGCGCTTCGAGAACCTGATGATCGTTTCCCCCGACATCGGTGGCGTGGTGCGTGCACGCGCCGTGGCCAAGTCGCTGGGCGTCGACCTGGGCATCATCGACAAGCGTCGCGAGAAGGCCAACCACTCCGAAGTGATGCACATCATCGGTGATGTCGAAGGCCGTACCTGCATCCTGGTCGACGACATGGTCGATACCGCCGGCACTCTGTGCCATGCGGCCAAGGCCCTGAAAGAACATGGCGCGGCCAAGGTGTTCGCCTATTGCACCCACCCGGTCCTGTCGGGGCGTGCGATCGAGAACATCGAGAAATCCGTGCTGGACGAGCTGGTGGTGACCAACACCATCCCGCTCTCCGCAGCCGCACAAGCCTGCGGGCGTATCCGTCAACTGGATATCGCCCCGGTTGTTGCCGAAGCGATGCGTCGCATCAGCAACGAAGAATCGATCAGCGCGATGTTCCGCTGAGGGCCCTGCCCTTCGCGAACACCGTTCTGACGAAAAGCGCCCCGGCCCGACACTCTTGTCGGGCCGGGGCTTTTTTGCCCGTATCGCCTTGGCGCTGGTCGCAAACGCTGGGCGAACGTGGTTATTTTGGAGAAACACATGAACGATTTCACTTTGAATGCCGAAGCGCGTTCCGACCTGGGGAAAGGTGCGAGCCGCCGCCTGCGTCGTCTCGCCAGCCTGGTACCAGCTGTTGTCTACGGTGGCGAAAAAGCCCCTGAGTCGATCAGCATGCTGGCCAAGGAAGTTGCCAAGCTGCTCGAAAACGAGGCTGCCTTCAGCCACGTGATCGAACTGAACGTTGGTGGCACCAAGCAGAACGTCCTGATCAAGGCACTGCAGCGTCACCCAGCCAAGGGTCACGTCCTGCACGCTGACTTCGTACGCGTGATCGCCGGCCAGAAACTGACCGCCATCGTGCCTCTGCACTTCATGAACCAGGAACCGGCTGTCAAGAAAGGCGGCGAGATCTCGCACACCGAGACCGAGCTGGAAGTGACCTGCCTGCCGAAAGACCTGCCTGAGTTCATCGAAGTCGACATGGCTGACGCTGAAATCGGCACCATCATCCACCTGTCCGACCTCAAGGCTCCGCAAGGCGTCGAGTTCGTCGCACTGGCTCATGGTACCGACCTGGCAGTTGCCAACGTCCACGCTCCGCGTATCGTTGCCGACGAAGAAACCGAAGAAGGCGCTGCCGAGTAATCTTACTCGCACGCCGAGCTGTGGATGACACCCTCGGGTGGCGTCCACGACTCGACAAGGAAGAGCCCCTGCCGTGACCGCCATACAACTGATCGTTGGCCTGGGTAACCCCGGCCCCGAATACGAACAGACCCGGCATAACGCAGGGGCTCTTTTCGTTGAGCGCATCGCCCAGGCACACCGTGTGAACCTGGTAGCCGATCGCAAGTATTTCGGCCTGACGGCGCGTTTCAGCCATCAGGGCCATGACGTTCGTCTGTTGATCCCCACCACCTACATGAACCGCAGCGGTCAATCCGTCGCAGCGATGGCGAATTTCTTTCGCATACCGCCGCAAGCGATCCTGGTGGCCCACGACGAACTCGACCTGCCCCCCGGCGTCGCCAAGCTCAAACTGGGCGGCGGGCACGGCGGGCACAACGGCCTGCGCGACATCATCGCGCAGCTCGGCAATGACAATGGCTTTCACCGTCTGCGGCTTGGCATCGGCCACCCGGGTGACAGCAAGTTGGTGTCCAATTTCGTTCTTGGCCGCGCCCCGCGCGCCGAACAGGAAAAGCTGGATGCCAGTATCGATTTTGCCCTCGGTGTGCTGCCGGATATCTTCGCCGGCGAGTGGAATCGCGCGATGAAAAACCTGCACAGCCAAAAGGCCTGACTCTTCGAAGAGGGATTCACCATGGGATTCAACTGCGGCATCGTCGGCCTGCCCAACGTCGGCAAGTCCACCCTGTTCAACGCCTTGACCAAATCCGGGATCGCGGCCGAGAACTTTCCGTTCTGCACCATCGAGCCCAACAGCGGCATCGTGCCGATGCCCGATGCGCGCCTGGAAGCACTGGCTGCCATCGTCAATCCCAAGCGCGTGCTGCCCACCACCATGGAGTTCGTCGACATCGCGGGCCTCGTGGCCGGCGCTTCGAAAGGTGAAGGGCTGGGCAACAAGTTCCTCGCCAACATCCGCGAAACCGACGCCATCGCCCACGTGGTGCGCTGCTTCGAAGACGAGAACGTGATCCACGTTTCCAACAGCGTCGACCCCAAGCGCGACATCGAGATCATCGACCTTGAGCTGATTTTCGCCGACCTCGACAGCTGCGAGAAGCAACTGCAGAAGGTTGCGCGCAACGCCAAGGGTGGCGACAAGGACGCGGTGGTGCAAAAGGGCCTGCTGGAGCAGTTGATTGCCCATTTCACCCTGGGCAAACCGGCCCGCAGCCTGATGCGCACCATGGGCAACGACGAGAAGGCGGTCGTGCGCGGCTTCCATCTGTTGACCACCAAGCCGGTCATGTACATCGCCAACGTTGCCGAAGACGGCTTCGAGAACAACCCGCTGCTGGACGTGGTACGGGTGATTGCCGAAGAAGAAGGCGCGATCGTGGTGCCGGTGTGCAACAAGATCGAAGCCGAAATCGCCGAGCTCGACGACGGCGAAGAGAAGGACATGTTCCTCGAGGCCCTGGGCCTGGAAGAGCCCGGCCTGAACCGGGTGATCCGCGCCGGCTACGAACTGCTCAACCTGCAGACCTACTTCACCGCCGGCGTCGAGGAAGTCCGCGCCTGGACCGTGAAGATCGGCGCCACCGCGCCACAGGCCGCCGGTGTGATCCACACCGACTTCGAAAAAGGCTTCATTCGCGCGGAAGTCATCGCCTACAACGACTTCATCCAGTACAACGGCGAAGCCGGTACCAAGGAAGCAGGCAAATGGCGCCTGGAAGGCAAGGAATACATCGTCAAGGACGGTGATGTGATGCACTTCCGCTTCAACGTCTGAGCCGACCCGCTACACCGCCTCACGCGCCCCTCGAAAGCCCCGTCATCGCCCTGCGATGCGGGGCTTTTTGCATTCAGGCTCCAAGGGCCGCCACGCGCTAAAGATAGCGCATGGCCAGCCGACAACCTGTGGACCAGACACGTGCACGGGTTACCGCGCCCTGGTGACCACCCGCTGCCCTCGACCGCGCCGTAGTTTCCCCTAGCAGACGCCACCCCATGAACGAAAATTCCGATGTGATGTACAGGCTGCTCGTACAGGGCGTGGTGGATTATGCGATCTACATGCTCTCGCCGCAGGGGATCGTTTCGAATTGGAATGCCGGGGCGCAGCGGGCCAAGGGGTATCGTGCGGAGGAGATCGTCGGACAGCATTTTTCGTGCTTCTACACCCCCGCGGACCGCGCCTGTGGCTTGCCGGCGCAGAGCCTGGCGACGGCGCTGGAGGCGGGGCGTTTCGAATGCGAAGGCCAGCGGGTGCGCAAGGACGGCACGCTGTTCTGGACCCATGTAGTGATCGAGCCCATCCATGACGACAGGGGCCAGTTGCTCGGCTTCGCCAAGGTCACGCGCGACATCAGCGAGAAGCGTGCGCGGGACTTGAGCCTGCTGGAAGCCAAGCGCCTGGCGGAAAGTCACAGCGCCGAAATGGCCTCGTTGTCGATGTTTCTCGATTCGGTCATCGCCAATATTCCGTCCAGCGTGATCGTGCAGGACGCCGTATCGCGGCAGATCCTGCTGGTGAATCTGCAGGCTGAGCGGCTGTTCGGCAATGCCCGTGAGCAGATGATCGGTCGGCAGCTGGAAGAGTGCCTGGCGCCGGCGTTGAGCGGTTATCTGCGCCGGTTGACCGACCAGTGCGTGCGTACCGAGGGATTGCACCATGCCCAGAGCCAGCAGCACACCCTGCTGGGCCTGCGGACCTTGCGCAGCAAGACGGTGACCATACGCGGCAAGGAACTGGGCAGCAGTTACGTGCTGCTGATCGTGGAAGACATCACCGACGAAAACGCTGCCCAGGCGCGCATTCGCCACATGGCTCACCACGACAGCCTGACCGGGCTGCCCAATCGGGCGCTGTTCCGCCAACGTCTCGAAGAGGCCTTGCGTGAAGACGCCAGCCGCGACCGCGTGACGGCGACCCTGTGCCTGGACCTGGACAACTTCAAGAACGTCAACGATGCCCTGGGCCATGAGTTCGGCGACCGTCTGCTGCGCGCCATCGCCACGCGCCTGCGCGACGTGCTGCGGGTCAAGGACACGTTGGCGCGCCTGGGCGGCGACGAGTTCGCGGTGATCCTGCCCGAACTCAAGAACGGCGAAGACGCGCAGCTCACCGCGCAACGCCTGATCGACACCATCGAGCCGGCTTTCCTGATCGAGGGGCACAGCCTCTGCGTGGGCTTGAGCGTGGGCATTGCGCTGGCGCCCAGGGATCAGAACACGCCCGAAGAATTGCTGCGCTGCGCCGACATGGCCCTGTACGAGGCCAAGCGCAACGGCCGCCATCGCTACGAATACTTTCATCCACGCATGGATGCCTTGGCGCAGAAGCGCCGCACAGTGGAAAGCGATCTGCGTCAGGCCATCGTCGACAAACAGCTGCATCTGTATTACCAACCCATCATCGACAAGCGCGACACGCAGATCATTGGCTATGAGGCACTGATGCGTTGGCAGCATCCGCAACATGGCATGATCATGCCGCTGGATTTCATCGCCATCGCCGAAGAAACCGGGCTGATTCACGAGCTGGGTGCGCTGGCTTTGCGCGAAGCCTGCCACGAAGCTCAACGCTGGCCTGGCGAGCTGACCGTGGCGGTCAACCTGTCGCCGGTGCAGTTTCGCAACAATGGCCTGGTGGAGCTGGTGCAGGCAGCGTTGAGCGAGTCGGGCCTGGACGCCGCACGGCTGGAGCTGGAGATCACCGAATCGGTGCTGCTGGACAACAACCAGGCCAACATCAGTATCCTGCAGCGCTTGAAAGCCCTGGGTGTGCGCATCGCCCTGGACGATTTCGGCACTGGGTATTCGTCCCTCAGCTACCTGCGCGCATTTGCCTTCGACAAGATCAAGATCGACAAGTCGTTCGTGCACGACATGGGCGACAGCAACGAAGCCATCGCCATCATCCGCGCGATCACCGGCATGGGCCGCAGCCTGCAGATGCAGGTCACGGCCGAGGGCGTGGAAAGCGACGAGCAGTTCATGCGGCTCAAGGCCGAAGGCTGCTCGCATTTCCAGGGCTACCTGTTCGGTCGCCCGCAGCCAGCCGAGCACCGCGCCCGCTAGCGCTGCCTCACACCGCCTTCTTGGTGCTCGGCAGCAGGATCGTCAGGATGCCGAACAAGGGCAGGAACGAGCACAGCCAGTACACGTACTCGATGCCGTGAATGTCCGCCAGATGGCCGAGCAGCGCTGCGCCAATGCCGCCGAAACCGAACATCAGGCCGAAAAACACCCCGGCGATCATGCCCACGTTGCCTGGCACCAGCTCCTGCGCATACACCACGATGGCGGAGAATGCCGACGCCAAAATGAAGCCGATGACCACGCTCAGCACACTCGTCCAGAACAGGTCGACGTAGGGCAGCATCAGGGTGAACGGCGCCGAGCCCAGAATGGAGAACCAGATCACCGCCTTGCGGCCGATCTTGTCGCCGATGGGCCCGCCGAAGAAAGTCCCGGCCGCCACCGCGCCGAGGAACAGGAACAGGTGCAACTGCGAACTGGCCACCGATAGGTCGAACTTCTCGATCAGGTAAAAGGTGAAGTAGCTGGTGAAGCTGGCCATGTAGAAATACTTGGAGAACACCAGCAATGCCAGCACCACCAGCGCGGCTTTGACTCGCCCCTTGGACAGACCGTGGCTGGCGCTCTGGCCAGCGCGCGCCTTGAACTGGTTGAGATGGCCACGGTACCAGCGGCTGATGCCGTACAGCAGCGCCACGGCGAACACCGCGATCAGGCCGAACCAGGCCACATGCCCCTGCCCGAACGGAATGACGATGGCCGCCGCCAGCAGTGGACCGAACGCCGACCCGGTATTGCCCCCTACCTGGAAGGTGGATTGCGCCAGGCCGAAGCGTCCACCGGAGGCCAGTCGCGCCACCCGCGAAGTTTCCGGGTGAAAGGTCGAGGAGCCGATGCCGATCAGCGCCGACGCCAGCAGGATCATCGGGAAGCTGCCGACCATGGACAGCAGCATGATGCCAATCAATGTGCAGACCATGCCGGCGGGCAACAGCAGCGGCTTGGGATGGCGATCGGTATAGAAGCCGATCCAGGGTTGCAGCAATGATGCGGTGACCTGGAAGGTCAGGGTGATCAGGCCCACCTGGGTGAAGGTCAGCCCGTAGCTGGCCTTGAGCATGGGATAGATCGACGGCAGCACCGCCTGGATCAGGTCGTTGACCAGGTGCGCGAGGGCGCAGGCACCCAGGATGCGCATCACCAGCGGACTGGTCTGTGCAGCGCCTGGCGCGGGGTTGGCGATTGTTGTGGGAGTGGCCATGGGGATTCCGTTGGCAGGCAGGCATGGCCGGACACTCTGCCATTTTGCGTGCGCCGTCGCCACTTGCCGATGCAGTCGAATCAGGCACGGCGCAATGGCGCCAACGAATACAACTTCACCCGTGCGGTGATAAACTGGCGCCAGTCACTAAAAACCCATGAAGAATCGATAAAGTTCCAGAAACCCTCCGCATGAGGCATTGGGGTTTCGCCAGAATCAGGAGCGATCATGCCCAAAGTTTCCCACACGGCCCTGCGTCGCCAGTTCCGTGAGCTGCTTGCTTCAAAACAGTGTTATCACACCGCTTCGGTGTTCGATCCGATGTCTGCCCGCATTGCCGCCGACCTGGGCTTCGAGGTCGGTATTCTCGGCGGTTCGGTGGCGTCGCTGCAGGTGCTGGCGGCCCCCGACTTCGCCCTGATCACCCTGTCCGAGTTCGCCGAGCAGGCCACACGCATCGGTCGTGTGGCGCAGTTGCCGGTGATTGCCGACGCCGACCACGGCTATGGCAACGCGCTGAACGTGATGCGTACCGTGGTCGAACTGGAACGCGCCGGCATCGGTGCCCTGACCATCGAGGATACCTTGCTGCCGGCGCAGTTCGGTCGCCGCTCAACCGACCTCATCTCGGTGGCCGAAGGGGTCGGCAAGATTCGCGCAGCGCTCGAAGCGCGGGTCGATCCCGAGCTGACCATCGTCGCCCGGACCCACGCCGGGGTGCTTTCGACCCAGGAAGTGATCAGCCGCACCCAGGCCTACCAGGCCGCTGGTGCCGATGGCATCTGCATGGTCGGCGTGAAGGACTTCGAGCACCTGGAACAGATTGCCGAAAACCTCAGTGTGCCGCTGATGCTGGTGACCTACGGCAACCCTGCGCTGCACGACGACGCACGCCTGGCGGCGCTGGGTGTGCGCGTGGTGGTGGACGGCCACGGTGCCTATTTTGCAGCGATCAAGGCAACCTACGACTCGCTGCGCGAACAGCGCCAGCAGTTCAGCAAGAGCACCGACCTGAGCGCCACCGAACTGACCCACACCTACACCCATCCGGAGAGCTACGTGAGCTGGGCCAAGGAATTCATGAACGTGAAGGAGTGACCGACGGGCCAGCCCCTCGGGAACATCATGCGGTCATGTGGGTCGGTTAAAAGGGAACCGCTGCAGCAGTGTGCAGCGGTTGCAGTGCCAGCAATCGAGCAACGTACGAAAACGCGACATTTTTAGTTGCTCTCAAGCCTTCCACGCCCTAAAGTTCGCGCCGACCGTCCATGCTGGAAACGATCCATCCGGCTCAAGTACTGACGACGAGACAACAGGCCACCGGAAAGCAGCTTTCCGTGGCCTTTTTGCTTTCGCCCGACATGCCTTGGGAAGTAGGCGAACCAAAGTGGGGATACGGAGGATGGTCATTTGAGCCCATTTATATTCACGACGTTTGCCACCAGGAGTCCCTAGCATGTCGATCAACGTCGAAGACTACTTCGCACCCGATACCTTCAACAAAATGAAGGCGTTCGCCGACAAGCAAGAAACCCCATTCGTAGTCATCGATACCGCCATGATCAGCAAGGCCTACGATGACCTGCGCGCCGGTTTCGAATTTGCCAAGGTGTATTACGCGGTCAAGGCCAACCCGGCCGTGGAAATCATCGACCTGCTGCGCGACAAAGGCTCGAGCTTCGACATTGCCTCGATCTACGAGCTGGACAAGGTCATGAACCAGGGCGTGGGGCCGGAGCGCATCAGCTACGGCAACACCATCAAGAAGTCCAAGGACATCCGCTACTTCTACGACAAGGGCGTGCGCCTGTACGCCACCGACTCCGAAGCCGACCTGCGCAACATCGCCAAGGCCGCGCCGGGCTCGAAGGTCTACGTACGGATCCTTACCGAAGGCTCGACCACGGCCGACTGGCCGCTGTCGCGCAAGTTCGGCTGCCAGACCGACATGGCCATGGACCTGTTGATCCTGGCTCGCGACCTGGGCCTGGTGCCGTACGGCATCTCCTTCCACGTCGGCTCGCAGCAGCGTGACATCAGCGTGTGGGACGCGGCGATCGCCAAGGTCAAGGTGATCTTCGAACGCCTCAAGGAAGAAGACGGCATCGTTCTCAAGCTGATCAACATGGGCGGTGGCTTCCCGGCCAACTACATCACCCGCACCAACAGCCTGGAAACCTATGCTGAGGAAATCATCCGTTTCCTCAAGGAAGACTTCGGTGACGAGCTGCCGGAAATCATCCTCGAGCCGGGCCGTTCGCTGATCGCCAACGCCGGCATTCTGGTCAGTGAAGTGGTGCTGGTGGCGCGCAAGTCGCGTACCGCAGTAGAGCGCTGGGTGTACACCGACGTGGGCAAGTTCAGCGGGCTGATCGAAACCATGGACGAGTCCATCAAGTTCCCGATCTGGACCGAGAAGAAAGGCGAGATGGAAGAGGTGGTGATCGCCGGGCCGACCTGCGACAGCGCCGACATCATGTACGAGCACTACAAATATGGCCTGCCGTTGAACCTGGCCATCGGCGACCGTCTGTACTGGCTGTCCACCGGTGCCTACACCACCAGCTACAGCGCGGTGGAATTCAACGGCTTCCCGCCTTTGAAATCGTTCTACGTCTGAATGCACCAGGGACTTGCGGGTAGCCTCGGGCTGCCCGTGATTCTACTGCTCCAGCGCCTGCAAGCGCTGCGCGTAGAGGCTGGCCATCGCCCTGATGGCCGGCTGTCTGGCCTGCTCCAGCACCTTCAAGCTGCTGCGCAGAAAGTTTGCATTCCCCCCTTCGAGAGCCCGCTGCAGCCAGATCAGTGCGGTATCGACGTCGCCCTCCTCTGCCAGCATCGCGGCATGGCTGAATTGGCCGCGGAAGTCTCCCGCCTGGGCCGAACGCATGTACCAGACCTGCGGCCTGGGTAGATCGGCGCCTGCCACCAGCCCCTGTTCCAGGTAACGCCCTACCAGATTCATGGATTTGGCGTGGCCCATGGTGGCCGCCTGCAGATAGCAGGCGAACGCTCGCGGGTGGTCGAGTGCAACGCCGCGCCCGGTACCCAACAGATTGGCCAGGTTGTACAGGCCCCAATCGAGCCCGGCCCGTGCAGCGTGCAGGTAATGGCCGGCAGCACGTTCGGCACTGGCCTCGCAGCCCCAACCATGTTCATGGCAGCGACCGAGCATGTTGTGCGCCATGGCATGGCCCCGGCTGGCCGCGATGGCAAACCATTTCAGTGCAAGCGCCGCATCACGTTCGATACCGCGGCCATCGAGCAGGATCTGCCCGAGCAATGCCTGTGCATCGACCACGCCCTGCCCCGCAGCGATCACCAGCGCCTGGGCGGCCTTGCGCGGTTCGGCGGCGAGCATCGCCTTCAACTGCTCGTTGTCCAGCACCTCCCGACGGCGCAGGCTGAAGTCGCCGCTCATACATCCACCCAGCGCCGCAGCAGGTTGTGGTAGGTGCCGGTGAGTTGAATCAGCGAGGGGTGCTCGGGGACGTCGCGGCTCAACTGCTGGATCGCCCCGTCCATATCGAACAGCAGCGCCCGCTGACTGTCTTCGCGAACCAGGCTCTGCGTCCAGAAGAACGATGCGAAACGCGCGCCGCGGCTGACCGCACGCACCTTGTGCAGGCTGGTGGCCGGGTACAGCAGCAAGTCGCCGGCCGGCAGCTTGACTTCGCGGGTGCCGAAGGTGTCCTGGATCACCAGTTCGCCGCCGTCGTAGTCCTGTGGATCGCTGAAAAACAACGTCGAGGACAGGTCGGTGCGTACCCGTTCGATGCTGCCTTTGGCCTGGCGTACGGCATTGTCGATGTGAAAATCGAAACTTCCGCCTGCGGTGTAGCAGTTGATCAGCGGTGGAAACACCTTGTTCGGCAATGCCGCCGACATGAACAACGGGTTGGCCCACAGGCGTTCGAGCAGCGCCGCGCCGATCTCCATCGCCAGCGGGTGGCCTTCGGGCAGTTGCAGGTTGTGCTTGGCCTTGACCGACTGATGGCCTGCCGTCATCCGCCCATCCGCCCAATCGGCCTGCTCCAGGGCCTGGCGAATGCGCAGCACTTCGTCGCGCGCGAACAATCCGGGAATGTGTAGGAGCATGGAAAGTCACCGCAAGCCAAGGGGCAGCAATGGTATTGATTCCCATTGCCGAAACACAAGCGTGCATGTCCAGGAATGCAGACAAACAGCCGAAGAAATTGTAAAGAATGTAAAACGATCTCGAATAGCAATATTTCGCAATTGATACATATATGCAGTTACATTATGCTCCGCGGCCTCATAACCTTGGGGAAGGTTTCCACCATGACGCGCCAACACCACTTCATTCCAGTCTCATCGCCACGGCTGCTGGCCTCTGCCATCGGCATGGCCCTGGGCGCTACCTGCGCCGCGCCAACGGCACAGGCCGCGCCGGCCAGCGAGGCCAAGGGCGCCTCGGTAGCGCTCGGCGCCACCAGCATCACCGGCGACGCGCAGGAGCCGACGTCCTACCAGGTCGAGCGCGCCTCGTCCGCCAAGTACACCGCGCCGCTGGTCGATACCCCGCGCTCGGTGACGGTGGTGCCGCAACAGGTGATCAAGGACACCGGCGCACTCAACCTGCAGGACGCGTTGCGCACGGTACCGGGCATCACCTTCGGTGCCGGCGAAGGCGGTAACCCGCAGGGCGACCGACCCTTCATCCGCGGTTTCGATGCACAGGGCGACACTTACCTGGACGGCGTACGCGATGCCGGCGCGCAAAGCCGGGAAATCTTCGCCGTGGAATCCATCGAGGTCAGCAAGGGCCCCAACTCGGCCATCGGCGGCCGTGGCGCTGCCGGCGGCACTATCAACTTGGTGAGCAAGAAAGCGCACCTGGGCGACTCACTGGATGGCGGTTTCACCTGGGGCTCGGACCAGACCCAGCGCTATACCCTGGATGGCAACTACCAGTTCAGCGACAGCGCCGCCGGGCGACTCAACCTGATGAGCCACCAAAGCAACGTCGCCGGGCGCGACCAGGTCGATTACGACCGTTGGGGCATTGCGCCGTCGCTGGCCTTCGGCCTGGGCACCGAGACGCGGGTCTTCCTCGACTATTACCACCTGGAGAGCGACGACCTGCCCGACTCGGGCATTCCCTACAGCATTCCGGCGGCGGGCAACGCCGGCCGCACCTCGGCCAATCCGGACAAGCCTGAGGACGGTGGCAGCCGCAGCAACTTCTATGGCCTGAGCGACCGTGACTTCCGCAAGACCCGCAGCGACATCGCCACCTTCGCCATCGAGCACGACCTCACCGACGCGTTGACCGTGAAGAACACCCTGCGCCATGGCAACACCATGCAGGACTACATCCTCACCCAGCCCGACGACAGCCAGCGCAATGTCAACAACGGCAGTGTCTGGCGCCGCGCCAACAGTCGCGTCGGCAACACCGCGACCACCACCAACCAGACCGATCTGTTCGGTGACTTCTACGTCGGCGGGTTGAAGAACAGCTTCTCCACCGGCATCGAATTCAGCCGCGAAGACAGTGACCGCAGTTCCTACACCGTCAACACCGACACCACGCCGCGCACCGCCGGCGCCAGCACCAACTGCACACCGGGCAGCATCGTTTCCAGCGGCTACAACTGCACGTCGCTGGCCAACCCCAATCCGGATGACCCGTGGAGCGGCGCCATTGCGCGCAACTACGCCGGCACCGACACGTCCAGCAAGACGCGGGCGATCTACGTGTTCGACACGCTGGAGCTGAGCCCGCAGTGGCAGGTGAACGCCGGCCTGCGCTACGACCACTTCGAAACCGACTACCGCACCTTCACCGCCGCCGGTGCCACCACGGCCAAGGGCAAGGACACCAGCGAGTTCGTCACCGGCCAACTGGGGCTGGTGTGGAAGCCTGCCGAGAACGGCAGCGTGTATGTTTCCTACGCCACCTCGGCCACCCCACCCGGTTCGCTGGTGGGCGAAGGCATAGAAGGCAACCCGCTGGGCGGAGCACCGGATCGCGCAGGCAACCTGCTGAGCAGTGACCTGGAGCCCGAAGAAACCACCAACTACGAAGTCGGCACCAAGTGGGACCTGCTCGACCAGCGTCTGTCGCTGACCGCCGCACTGTTCCGCACCGAGAAAGAAAACACCCGCGTGCAGACCAGCACCTTTGCCTACGAGAACGCCGGCAAGACCCGAGTCGATGGCCTGGAGCTGTCGGCGTCCGGCAAGCTTACCGAGCAATGGCAGGTGTTCGCCGGCTACAGCTACCTGCAGGCGCGCGTGGTCGACAACGGCCCGCTGGGCGCGGCCAACGACGGCAACCAGATGCCCAACACGCCGAACAACAGCGCCAGCCTGTGGACCACCTATAACCTGACGCCCAAACTGACCATCGGCGGCGGCGCCTTCTATGTCGACGACGTGTTCGGCAATGTCGCCAACACCACCATGGTCGACAGCTACGTGCGCCTGGATGCCATGGCCAGCTACAAGATCAGCAAGCATTTCGACGTGCAGCTGAACGTGCAGAACCTGGCCGACAAGACCTACTACGACAAGGCTTTCAGCACCCACTTCGCCAACCAGGCGGCGGGACGCACGGCGCTGTTGAGCACCAACTTCCACTTCTAGCCACTGCGCGTCGGTTGCTGCGCCCCGCCCGTTTCGACGACGCGGGGCGTTTCACGTCGCAACGGCAATGATCAGAATCGGTGCGCCTGAGACTGATTCTCAGCCAGTGCTGCATAATGCCGTCTGCCCTCCTTTCGATCGGCCCGCTCAAGGTGATTCGTGTTCAAGAACGTCCTCTTCCAGTTGCACTGGTTTTTCGGCATCACCGGCGGCCTGGTGCTGGCCCTGATGGGCATCACCGGGGCCAGCTACTCGTTCGAGGATGAAATCCTGCGCGCGCTCAATCCGCAAACCCTGAACGTGCAGATTCGCGATGGCGGCATCCTCCCTGCTGCGCAACTGGTGGAAATCCTCGAGCAGCGGCAGGGCAGCAAGGTTGCCGCATTGCGTGTGGACCTGGTCGAAGGCAGCGCCGCACGGGTGTCGTTCACCCCGCCGCCAGGGCAACGTCGAGGGCCTTCGGCCTATTTCGATCCGTACACCGGGGAGTTGCAGGGCGCGGTGGTCGGCGAAGGCTTCTTCGACTTGATGCTGGATCTGCATCGCTTCCTGGCCATGGGCGCGACGGGCCGGCAGATCACCGCAGCCTGCACCTTGATGCTGGTGTTCTTCTGTCTTTCCGGCCTGTATCTGCGCTGGCCGCGCAAGGCGCTGCAATGGCGCACCTGGCTGACCCTGGACTGGGCCAAGAAGGGTCGCGCCTTCAATTGGGACCTGCATGCGGTGTTCGGCACCTGGTGCCTGCTGTTCTATCTGCTGGCGGCCTTGACCGGCCTGACCTGGTCTTACCAGTGGTTCGGCAACGCGGTGAACAGAATGCTCTCCGACAACCCTGCCGCCCAGCGCATCGAGCGGCGCACCGCGTCTTCTGCCGATGTGGCGCCCACGGTGGATTACGACGCGCTGTGGGCCAGCATCCAGGGCGCGGTCGGTCCACAATTGAGCGTGGTCAACATGCGTATTCCGGGCAATGTCGGCCTGCCGGCAACGGTGTTCTACCTGCGTACGGATTCGCCCCATGATCGGGCCTTCGGCCTGCTCAGCCTCGACCCGGCCACCGGTCAGGTCAAGGACATCCAGCGCTATGAGGACAAGTCGCTGAAAGCGCAACTGCTGACCAGCATCTACGCCCTGCATGTGGGCAGTTATTTCGGCCTGGTCGGTCGTATCCTGATGATGCTGGCGAGCCTGACGATGCCGTTGTTCCTCATCACGGGCTGGCTGCTGTATCTGGATCGGCGTCGCAAGAAGCGCCAGGTACGCCTGGCCCGCGGCGCCTTGCACCAGCAGGACGAGACATCGGCCGGTTGGTTGATCGGGTTCGCCAGCCAGAGCGGTTTCGCCGAGCAACTGGCGTGGCAAACCGCCGGGCAACTGCAGTCGGCCGGTCAGAACGTGCGTGTCCGCGCCTTGGGCGAGGTGGATGAAGCGCAGCTGCGGCACGCCGACAAGGCGTTGTTCGTGGTCAGCACGTTCGGCGACGGCGAGGCACCCGACACCGCGCGCGGCTTCGAGCGCAAGGTGCTGGGCAGTGCCTGTGCCCTGCCCGGCTTGCGCTACGCAGTGCTGGCGCTGGGTGACCGGCAATACCAGCAGTTCTGCGGCTTCGCTCATCGTCTGGACCAATGGCTCGATGAGCGTGGCGCCCAGCCGCTGTTTGCCTCGATCGAGGTCGACAACGCCGACCCGGCGGCCTTGCAGCACTGGCAGCAGCAATTGAGCGGGCTGACCGGGGGCGTCGCCCAGGCCGTGTGGCAGGCACCGGCGTTCAGCCCGTGGACCTTGCTCGAACGCCAGCTGCTGAATCCGGGGAGTGAAGGCGCAGCGGTCTATCGCATTGCCTTGCACAATGATGGCGAGGCCCACTGGCAGGCTGGCGATCTGGTCGACGTGCTGCCACGCAACGGCTGCGCGGCCATCGACCAGTGGTTGTCCGGGCTGGGGCTGCAGGCGTCTGCGCTGGTTGAGGTCGATGGCTTGCAGGAGCCGCTGGGTCAGGCGCTGGCCAGTCGGCAACTGCCGGCCAGTCGCGGGCACCTGGTAGGTTTGCATGCACAGGCGCTGGTGGATGCGCTGATCCCCATCGCTGCACGTGAGTATTCCATTGCTTCGCTGCCCAGCGACGGCCGGCTGGAACTGATCGTGCGCCAGGAGCGCCACGCCGACGGCAGCCTGGGGCTGGGGTCGGGATGGCTGACCGAACACGCCCAGGTGCACGGCGCGGTCAGCCTGCGCTTGCGGCGCAACGCCGGCTTTCATCTACCGCAGGAGCCGGTGCCGGTGATTCTGCTGGGCAACGGCACCGGTCTGGCTGGCTTGCGCAGCTTGCTCAAGGGCCGCATCGAACAAGGTCAGCGGCGCAATTGGTTACTGTTCGGCGAACGTAACCGAACCCATGATTTCCTGTGCGCGGATGAGTTGCTGGGGTGGCTGGCCAGTGGTGATCTGGCGCGGCTGGATCTGGCGTTCTCGCGTGATCAGGCGCACAAGGTGTACGTGCAGGATCGGTTGCGCGAGGCCGGTGAGGTGTTGCTGCAGTGGGTGGAGGATGGCGCGGTGATCTATGTCTGCGGCAGCCTGCAGGGCATGGCGAGCGGCGTGGATGAAGTGCTGGCCCAATTGCTGGGCCGGGAACGCCTGGACGACCTGATCGAAACCGGCCGCTACCGACGCGACGTCTATTGACCCATCGCGTGTACCGCCGACGCGGCTCGCGCCGCTGCTACAGGGGTTACGATGTGTCAGCCTCACCGCGATGAAACCGCACACCGCATCCAGCCTGATCGCCCCCTCTGTAGCAGCGGCGCAAGCCGCGTCGGCGGTACATGCGGTGTATCAACCTCACCGCGATGAAACCGCACGCGCCCTCTGTAGCAGCGGCGCGAGCCGCGTCGGCGGTGCATGCGGTGTATCTGGCTCACCACGGTGAGGCCGGACGCGGCTTGCGCCGCTGCTACGGGATCAGGCCTTGACCGGCTCTACGGCAATTTCCTGGACTTCCGGCTTCTTGATCACTGCATACACCACCGCAGTCAGCAAGGCCCCGGCAACGATGGCCAGCAGATACAGCAAGGCATGGTTGATCGCGTTGGGAATCAACAACACGAACAGCCCACCGTGCGGCGCCATCAGCTTGCAGCCGAAGTACATCGACAATGCGCCGGTCAACGCGCCACCGACCAGGCTCGCCGGGATCACCCGCAGCGGATCCTTGGCAGCGAACGGTATGGCGCCTTCGGAAATGAAGCACAGCCCCAGCACCAATGCCGCTTTGCCAGCCTCACGCTCGGTCTGGGCAAACTTGCGTCGAGCCAGGAAGGTGGCCAGGCCCAAGCCAATCGGCGGCACCATGCCGGCCGCCATGGTCGCGGCCATCGGCGCGTAGCTCTGCGAGGCCAGCAGCCCCACCGAAAACGCGTACGCCGCCTTGTTGATCGGCCCGCCCAGGTCGACGCACATCATCGCCCCCAGCAGCACGCCCAGCAGCAACGCATTGGTAGTACCCATGCTGTCGAGGAAGGTGGTCAGCCCAGCGAGCATGCCGGCCACCGGTTTGCCCACTACGTAGATCATCACCAGGCCGGTGAACAGGCTGGCCAGCAGCGGAATGATCAGGATCGGCTTGAGCGCTTCCAGGCTCGCCGGCAGGCGCGCATAGCGGTTGATCGCCTTGGCGGCGTAACCGGCAATGAAACCGGCCGCGATACCGCCAATGAAGCCCGCACCCAGGGTGCTCGCCAGCAAACCACCGATCATGCCCGGCGCAAGTCCCGGACGGTCAGCGATGGAGTAAGCGATGTAGCCCGCCAGCAACGGCACCATCAGCTTGAATGCCGCCTCGCCACCGATCTGCATCAACGCCGCTGGCAAGGTGCCCGGCTCCTTGAACGCCTCGATACCGAACACGAACGACAGCGCGATCAGCAAACCGCCCGCCACCACCATCGGCAGCATGAACGACACACCGGTCAACAGGTGCTTGTAGACGCCGGTCTTTTCCTGCTTCTTGGGCGCACCGGCAGCGCTGCCGGTGGACTCCACTTCACCTTCGGCCAAGGCCTTGTTCAGCGTGGCCTGGGCCTGTTTCAAGGCGATACCGGTACCGCAGCGATAGATCTTCTTACCGGCAAAACGCTCGGTAGCCACTTCGATGTCGGCGGCCAGCAGCACCACGTCGGCTTCGTCGATGGCCTGCACGCTCAACGGATTGCGCGCGCCCACCGAACCCTGGGTTTCGACCTGCAGCTCATAACCCAACTGCTTGGCGCCTTGCTGCAAAGCCTCGGCGGCCATGAACGTGTGCGCCACCCCGGTCGGGCATGCGGTGACCGCCACCAGCCGTGGCGCACGCGACGCTGCCGCGGCAGCTGCCGGAGCGGCGGCATAGGGCTTGGCCTGATCGGCGGCCTGGCGCAGGAAGCCGTCAACATCCTGCAGGGCATGGGCCGGGCTGCTCTGGAACAGACGCTTGCCGACGAAACGGCTCAGGTCCATGGCGCCGGTGTTGACCACCAGCACCCAATCCGCGTTCTCGATATCGGCTGCGCTCAGACGCAGTTCCGGGTGTTGCGGGTCGAACACTTCAACGAAGGTGGTCCAGCCCTGGCGACGGGCCGCAGCGTCGAGCAGACGTGCGCTCAAGACGCTGGACACCCGCCCGCTGGGGCACGCGGTGACAATAGCTAGTTTCATCTTCAACCCTCTTATTGTTCTGTCAGCGGACGTACGCTGACGCCGCTTTCAAGCCGCGCCAGGTGCGCGGCATCACTGATTCCGAAGCCGATCTGCGTCACCGCCATGGCGGCGATCGCCGTGGCCGTGCGCAGGCTGTGTTCCGGCGCCTGCTCGCTGAGCAGACCGTGCACCAGCCCGGCCAGCAGAGAGTCTCCGGCACCCACGGTGCTGGCGACCTCGACGGTGGGCGGCAAGGCCTGCAAGGCGAGGTCGGCCGCGAACCAATTGACGCCGCGTTCACCCTGCGAGATCACCACATTGGCGACGCCGTCGGCCAACAGGTGCTGCGCCGCAGCCGCTTGCTCGACCGGCGTTTCCACGGAACTGCCGAGCACCTCGGTCAGCTCGTGGGTGTTGGGCTTGATCAGCCATGGACGCGTCTTCAAGCCCGCACGCAAGGCAGCCCCGCTGGTATCGAGTGCCACCTTCAAGCCCATGTGCGCAAGCTGTTCGAGCAGTGCCTGAAACCATTCAGGGCTCACCCCACGCGGCAGGCTGCCGGCCACCACGACAGCATCGTGACCCGGTGCAATGTCGTGCAGGCGTGCCAGCAGAGCGGCCTGAGCCTGGTCGTCGACCACCGGGCCCGGACCATTGAGGTCGGTGACCCGGCCATTGCGTTCGGCCAGCTTGATGTTGCTGCGCGTTTCGCCCGGTACGCGAATGAACGCATCGGTGAAACCGCGTTGAGCGAACAAGGCCTCGAACGGTTGCGGGTTGGCCTCGCCCAGAAAGCCGCTCACGGTGACCTGATGGCCGAGGTCGGCCAACACCTGAGCAACGTTGAGGCCCTTGCCGGCGGCGTGTCGGTGCAAGGCATTGCTGCGATTGACTTCGCCCAGTTCCAGCCCGTCGATTTCCACGGTCAGGTCCAACGCCGGATTGAGCGTCAGGGTCAGGATGCGTGCCATCAAGATTTCTCCACCAGGGCACGTACCTGCGCAGCGGTGCCCAGCCCGAGCGCATGCCGGGCCAATTGTTGCGCGTGGCTGAGCGTCAGCTCGCGCACCCCCGCCTTGACCTCGGCGATGCTGCGCGCCGAGACACTCAATTCATCCACACCCAGGCCGACCAGCAACGGCACCGCCAGCGGATCGGCCGCCAGTTCGCCGCACACGCCGACCCACTTGCCGTAGTCGTGCGCCGCACGCACGGTAATGTCGATCAGTTGCAGGACCGCGGGGTGCAGGCCATCGGCCTGGGCCGAGAGGGTCGGGTGACCGCGGTCGATGGCCAGCGTGTACTGGGTCAGGTCGTTGGTGCCGATGCTGAAGAAGTCGACCTCGCGGGCCAACACCGGTGCCAGCAATGCCGCCGACGGCACCTCGATCATGATGCCCAGCTGCAGGTCCTTGACCGGGATCTCGCGGCGCACGCGCTCGGTCATGTCCTTGGCCTGGCGCCACTCTTCGAGGCTGCCGACCATGGGAAACATGATCCGCAACGGACGGTTGTCGGCAGCGCGCAGCAGTGCGCGCAGCTGGCCTTCCATCACGTCGGGACGCTGCAGGGTCAGGCGAATGCCGCGCACCCCCAGAAACGGGTTCTCTTCCTTGTCGATCGGCCAGTACGGCAAGGGCTTGTCGCCGCCCACATCGAGCGTGCGCACCACCAACGGCCGACCTTGCAGGCCATCGAGCACGCGGCGGTACTCGGCTTCCTGCACCGCCTCGTCCGGGGCTTGCGAATGGGCCATGAAAATCAGCTCGGTGCGCAGCAGGCCAACGCCTTCGGCGCCCTGCTCCACGGCCTTGGCGACACCGGCGCTTTCGCCGATGTTGGCGAACACTTCCACCGCGTGCCCGTCGAGGGTCACGGCGCTTTCCATGCGTCGCTCGGCAGCCGCCTGCAGGCGCTGCTCGCGACGGTCACGGTCGGCCAGTGCCTGTTCCAGCACCTCTGGCGCCGGGGCCACGGTCAGCAGGCCGCGCTGGCCGTCGATCAACAATGCGGTGCCGGCGGCAATCTGCAACACCGCCTCGCCTGCGCCCACCACGGCAGGAATGCCGAGGGCACGCGCAACGATGGCGCTGTGCGCAGTGGCGCCACCGCGGGCGGTCAGAATCCCGGCCACGCGCGCCGGGTCCAGACGGGCGACGTCGGATGGGCCGACCTCGTCCATCACCAGAATATAGGCCTGCTTGGGTTCTTCCAGGGTAGGCACGCCGCACAGCTGCGCCAGCACGCGACGGCCGATGTCGCGCAGATCCGCTGCGCGTTCGGCCAGCAGCGCATCCTGCAGCGATTCCTGCTGCACCGCGGCCGCTTCGATCACCGTGTTCCAGGCCGCGGCAGCGCTTTCGCCCTGCTGCAGGCGGGCAGCGACTTCATCGGTCAGGGCCGGGTCGTCGAGCATTTCCTGGTGAGTGACGAAAATCTCGCGGATGGCTTGTGCCTGGGCGCGCTGGATCAACCCGTCGATGTCCTGCCGGACCTGGCCGAGGGCGGCCTGCAAGCGTTCACGCTCCAGCGCCACGGACTCGCCACGCTGGGGAAAGTCGAAATCGTGCAGCACCTGGATGTGCGCCGGGCCCATGGCGATCCCAGGGGCCGCGGCGACACCCTGGACCTGCGCGCCTGTGCCTGGCGCCTGTGGCTTGAGCTTGACCGCCTTGGTCACAGCGGGCGGCGCAGGCGCAGCCTCGGTGACGCTCGGCAGCGGTTCCACTTCCTCGCCCAGGCCCTCCTCGATGGCCGCCAGCAACGCCGGCAAGGCGTCGCCGGCAATGGTCGGCTCGGCGACCAGTTCCAGGGTCTGACCGCGCTGCGCACCCAGGCTGAGCAACTTGCTCAGGCTCTTGGCAGACACCGCGAGACCGCCGGACTCGACCACCCGCAAGCGAATCTCGCCTTCGAAGCTCTTGGCCAGCTGCGCCAGAATCTTCGCCGGCCGCGCGTGCAGGCCATGTGCGTTGGCCAGCACGATGCGTGCGCTGGGCCAATCGGCAGGCAGCTCGCCGCCCAGCGCTTCGAGCACGGCGCGGGTGCTGGTGGCAGCACCCAATTCGTTGCCGCGGCCTTCGATGAGCAACGCGCACAGGCGTTCGAGCAAGGCCTGGTGAGCTTCGCCCAGGCTGGCCAGGCAGAACAGCCCGGTCAGCGGCTGGCCCAGGTAGCGCAGGGGTTTGTCGGGGGTCACGAAGGCCAGGCCCGGACGCTTCACGGTCTGCTCGCTGTGCAGCCACCACAAGCCATCGCCCAGCGGCAGGGCTTCGACCTGCTGAAGCAGCGCGGCAAAACCATTGCTGACGCAGTCGGCCTGACGCAGCAGACGCGCACCACGCCAGACCAGTTCCTCGAAGTCTTCGGCCATCACGCTCAAGCCGATCATCTGCGCATCCAGCGCCAATTCCTGCGGCGCCCCTTGCAGCAGCTTCAGCAACGCGGGTGCATCGGTGGCCTGGCGCAGCGCTTCACCCAGGTCGGTTTCACCCAGCGCGCGGGTCAGCAGTTGCAGCAGGCGCAGGTGTTCGTCGGACTTGGCGGCGATGCCGATGGCCAGGTAGACCTTCTGGCCGTCACCCCAATCCACGCCTTCGGGAAATTGCAGCAGGCGCACGCCGGTGGTGAACACCAGGTCACGGGTATCGGGCGTGCCGTGGGGAATGGCGATGCCTTGGCCCAGAAAGGTCGAGCCTTGAGCTTCACGCGCTTGCAGGCCGGCCAGGTAACCTTCGGCCACCAGGCCATCGGCAACCAGCTTGTCGGCGAGCAATTGCAGGGCGGCGGGTTTATCCACGGCGCTCTGGCCCATGGATATCTGCTCTATAGTGAGCTCCAGCATTGCCTCTCTCCTTTACAGCGGCGGCAGCGCGCTGAGGTATTGTTGTGAAGTGTGAGCATAGAGCATCGAGGTGCGCGCTCTGTACTTCCGGTAGGTCCGGCCTGCGTTGCCGAGGGTAAGGTTGAGACCTCGACAAGAGATGTTTTACGGCAGGAAACACGCAGGCTGAAACGTTTAATCTAGAATGCAGCGCACGTTACTCGATAATCTTCGATGATTGAAGTCCAACCTGTCGGTTACGTTGCCTGAACTTAGCCTGGCGCCACCCGACAAACGATGAATGAGCGCGCTTCAATGCCTCGGCATGGGCGCGACGACACTAAGGAATCAACGGTTGAAACTCAGCGATATTGCTCGCCTGGCTGGCGTCTCGGTCACCACTGCCAGTTACGTCATCAATGGCAAGGCCGCTCAACAGCGCATCAGCAAGGCGACGGTGGCGCGCGTCGAGGCCATCGTCCAGGAACAGGGCTTCACCCCCAACCCCCAGGCAGCCGGGCTGCGCAGTCGGCACACGCGTACCCTGGGCTTCATCCTGCCGGACCTGGAAAACCCCAGCTACGCGCGCATCGCCAAGCTGCTCGAGCAAGGTGCCCGCGCCCATGGTTACCAGCTGCTGATCGCCAGCTCCGACGACGATGCGGCCAGCGAGCTGCAACTGCTGCAGCTGTTTCGTGCCCGACGTTGCGACGCGCTGTTCGTTGCCAGTTGCCTGCCGGCCAGCGACGACAGCTACCGTGAATTGCAGGCCAAGGGCACACCCGTGATCGCCATCGACCGGATGATGGACCCGGCGCAGTTCTGCTCGGTGATCAGCGATGACCGCAACGCCAGCCTGCAATTGACCCAGAGCCTGCTGCTGCCCAAGCCTCGACACATCGCCTTGATCGGCGCACGGCCGGAACTGAGCATCAGCCAGGCGCGAACCGAGGGCTTCAATACTGCGCTGGCCGATTTCGATGGCACGGTGCTGGTCGAGCACAGCGAGTACTTCAGTCGCGAAGGTGGCCAGCATTCCATGCAAGCCTTGCTCGACAAGCTCGGCCACCTTCCCGACGCGCTGGTGACCACCTCCTACGTGCTGCTGCAGGGCGTGTTCGATGTGCTGCAGGAGCGGCCGCTGGATTCCCAGGCAATGCACCTGGGCACGTTCGGCGACACCCAGTTGCTGGACTTCCTGCCGCTGCCGGTCAACGCCATGGCCCAACAGCACAACATGATCGCCAGCAAGGCGCTGGAGCTGGCACTGGCCGCTGTGGAACAAAAGCACTACGAGCCCGGCGTGAATGCCTTGGCCCGGACCTTCAAACAGAGGATTCACGAGGCCTGATGGTGCGCTTGATCGACACCCATACTCACCTGGATTTTCCCGACTTCGATGCCGATCGCGCGCGTGTGCTGGATACCGCCGCAGCGCGTGGTGTGGAGCGGGTGGTGGTGCTGGGTGTGCATCAAGCCAACTGGCAGCGGGTGTGGGACCTGGCGGTGGCGGACGAGCGGGTGTATGCGGCCTTGGGCCTGCACCCCGTGTTTCTCGAAGAGCACCGGCCCGAGCATGTGACTGCCTTGCGCGCGTGGCTTGAGCGTTTGCACGGACACCCGAAGCTGTGTGCAATCGGCGAGTTCGGCCTGGATTACTACCTCAAGGACCTGGATCGCGATCGGCAGCAGGCGTTGTTCGAAGCGCAGTTGGACCTGGCCGTGGCGTTCGAGCTACCGGTGTTGCTGCACGTGCGGCACAGCCATGCGGCAGTGATCGCGACCTTGAAGCGCTTCAAGCTGCCCCGCGCAGGGGTCATTCATGCATTCGCCGGCAGTTGGGAAGAGGCACGGGAGTATTTGAAGCTGGGCTTCAAGCTGGGCCTGGGTGGCGCGCCGACCTGGCCGCAGGCGCTGCGCATGCACAAGGTACTGCCGCGTTTGCCGCTGGAGGCCATCGTTCTGGAAACCGATTCGCCGGACATGGCGCCTGCGATGTATCCGGGTGTACGCAACAGCCCGGAGCATCTGCCGGACATCGCCGAGGCATTGGCGCGCATCATGGGCACCGATGCCACGACCCTGGCAGCGGCCAGCACCCGGAACGCCAATGCAGTGTTTGGTTGGGCGGATGCGCAGTGACCCCGGACGCGGCTCGCGCCGCTGCTACACAGGGGAAGAAGCACCAGTGCTCCCTGTAGCAGCGGCGTAAGCCGCGTCCGGGGTCAACGCGATGAACCTGCAACATCACGCCAACACCGAACACACCGCCAAAACCGCATACCACAACACCCCTGCGCGCACGACCATCTGCCACAGGCTGTCCAACGTCTCCACTCCTACCTGCCCTACCACTGGCGCCGGAACATCACCGGCCACTCGCCCGACGCGATCGATCAGCGCCGCTGCGGTAATTTCCCAGCTGAGCACCTCGTGCAGCATCACCCGGCTGACCGCCACGAAGTTGCCCACCAGCGCAAAGCTGGCCGCAAGCAAACGTACCGGCAGCCAGTCCAGAGCATGACGCAGCCGCTGCGCCCGCAGGGCTATCGCCGGATGCCGAGACTGCTCGGCCACCAGGGCCACCAGCCGATAGACCAGCGCCGCCACCGGACCCAAGGCGGCGTACCAGAAAATCACCGCGAAAAAGCTTTGATAGGCTTCCCACAACAGGTGCCCCTGCACCCTTTGCAGCAGGCTGCCGCCGTTGTCGGCGATGACGCCCATGTCGCGTTCGGCCACATGCACCGCCGCCTGGGTGTCTTCACGGCGCCAGGCATCGCGAAACGGCCCCAGGCCAACCGTGATGTCACCGCGACCCAGGCTGTAGATCAGCACCAGCAAATGCACCGGCAGCGCCAGCAAGCCATACGCCACCGGCTGCAGCGCATACAGCACGAACGCCAGCAGCAGCGCCGGCAGCGCCACGCCGATGCCCAGCACCAGCCACGGCTCGCGCGCCAGCCCCGGCCGGGCTTCGAGCCGATGAAGTTCACCCAGGAAAAAACCGTCACGTTGCACGCGCTGGCGCAGCCCGGAAAACTTCTCGGCCAGCAGGACCAGCAGCAGCACCAGAAAAATCATCGTGCATCCTCTTCATTCAGCAATGCGGCACGGTAACGTACCCAGTCGAAACAGGGGCCGGGGTCGGTCTTGCGGCCCGGGGCAATGTCGCTGTGACCGCAGATGCGCTCCACGCTCAATGCCGCAAAACGCTCGAGCAACAGCCGGGTCAAGGTGACGAGCGCTGTATATTGGGCATCGGCGAAGGGTTGATCATCAGTGCCTTCCAGTTCGATGCCTACAGAAAAATCATTACAGTTTTCGCGGCCATCGAACAACGACACCCCGGCGTGCCAGGCGCGATCCAGACAGGAGACGAATTGCGTCACCGCACCGTCACGCTCGATCAGAAAATGCGCGGACACGCGCAGATGGGAAATTCCCTCGAAATAGGGATGCTCGCCGCAATCCAGACGGTTCTGGAAAAACTCGTGCACCTTGCCCGTGGCAAACTGCGCGGGCGGCAAGCTGATGTTATGGATGACCAACAGCGAGACTTCGCCGTCGGGACGCTCGTTGAAATTGGGCGAGGGGCAATGGCGAACGCCGTCGCACCATCCCGTCGGGCCGTTCAAGCGCATGAGGTCAACCGCATCTGGAGTCCTGCCGACAATCAAGGCGCTCCAGTATGAACCCTCACGCGCAGGAAGGCAGCCTGCGCGTGGCCGGGTTCATCAGTGTGCCTTGAGCTTGCGCAGGTTGGTGACCACCGAATCCAGGGCTCGATCGAACAACAAGGTGTCGTCGAGCACCCGCACGGTGCCGCGGCGGAACTCGATCGCCAGGCCCATGCGGGTCTTCTCAAGCACCTTCATGCCGGTGCGGTTGACGAACACGTACTTGCCCGAGGTCTCGATGATCGCGGTCAGCTTGCAGCGCAGCTTGAACTCATCGTTCTCCTGCAATTCCACCCAACTGCCGACACGCAGCTTGTCGACTTGCAGCAGGCCTGGATCATCGTCGGCCAGGCGTACTTGGGCCTCGCTGTCGGCAGCTTCGCCCGGGGACGCCAGCACGATCTCTTCGACCACCTGCACCAGCGATTCCTCACCAGGCATCACCCCCTCGACATTCGCCAGATCACGCTGGAACGCCTGCACATGCAGCACCTCCAGCTGACTGAAGAATTCACTGGTGGCGAACGGATCGAACGCAGTGCTGGTAAGACCGTCGCGAAGGGACTTGAGCAAGCCCGGCACCAGTTCCAGCAAACGCATGCGCATTTCCGGGTCGTCGTGAGGTTCGACGCTCCAGATCAGATCGTCGACCGTGGACAAGGCCGCCTGCCACTCGGACGAATTGGCCCCGTGTTTCAGGCACACCAGCAGCAATACGCGGCTCCAGGCGTCCTGCAGCACATTGACCACCACCTGCGGCAGCTTGCGCCCCAGCAGACGGCTGTTGAGTTCTTTCTCGACCAGATGCCGCGCCAGATCCGCACGGGCGCGGCCCTCTTCGGCATCGCGGGTACGCTGTTCGAGCAACTCGCTGCGACGACGCTCGTCATTGCTGAACGCAAGGAAGTCGACCAGCAGCTCGGAAAACAACGAGGTGTCGTCGACGAAATCGTTGAGCAGGCGCTGGACGATCTGGTCGATGCGCAGGTACAGCGCATCGCGCTGATAGTCGTCGCGGCTGCCCCAGCCCATCGCCGCCGAGGCGATTTCGTTGAGCAGCCGCCGCGCCGGGTGCGCACCCCGGCTGAAAAAACTCTTGTCCAGTACCGCGACCTTGAGCATGGGAATCTGCAGGCGTGCGATCAGGGCTTTCAGCGAGTCGGGCAGGTTGCGATCGTCGAGGATGAATTCGAACAGCATGGCAATCAGGTTGATGACGTCTTCGTCCATCACCCCGACTACCCGAAACTTGCCGCTCTTGACGCTGACGCGGGTAAGCAGTTGTTCCAGCTGCTGGCGCAGGTCGTAGTCGTTCTGCGGCGGCTGCTGGGGCACGTACTGCTGCAAGTGGGACAGCAGGCGCAGCAGATCGCTGGTCGAGATCGGCATGGCCTCGCTCGGCGGCTCCATCTTCGGCGCCATGCTGCCGCGCAGGTCGTGCAGCAAGTCCTGCAGGGCGCCAAACGCTTCCTGCACATTCTCGTCACGCTGAGCGGACTTGCTCGGCGCCTCGGCGCGTGTTTCCGGCTCGGTGGCAGCGGGGCGCGGGCGGTCGCTGGAGCGGTCGGCGGCGCGACGCGCAGGCGCGGCCTTGAGCTCGGGCAGGATGCCGGCCGCGATGAGCAGTTGATTGGCCTCGGCGTACAGCTGATCGGTATCGGTAAGAACGTATTTCTCGAACAGCTTGAGGATGATCAGCTTGACCTTGATCTCCACACCCAGGCTGCGCCCGGCCTGGAGGAAATAGTCGCACAGCATGACCGGCCCGAGCGGATTGGTGGAATCGTCCAGGCGGCGAGTCAGTAGCACATTCAAGCGGGTCGTCAGTTGGCCCAGGGCAAAACTGTCACGGCTGAGGACCTTGGCCACCATCGCATCCAGTGCCACCGTGCGTTCCAACTCGTCGTTGGGTACCAGCGCCAGCTTGTCGTAGCTCAGCGGCGGCGGCGCGCTGGCCTCGACCGTGTCGTACTGACCGACGCGCACGAAGCTCTCGTAGAATTTCTCGAGGAAACCGCGCTCGATGCTCTTGCGCTTGAGGCGCAGGTCGCGCATGGCTTCGAAGAAGGTATTCTGATCGACGTTGTTCAACGCCCGGTCGGCCATTTCGAACAGGGTATCGTCGGCGTTATCGAACAACACCTGCAGGGCCTGCTTGAGCTGCAGCGCGGCTTTGTCGCGCACCTGCAACAGGACGACAGGCAGGCGCACACTGGCAGGCTGGCTCGCGTGATCGGCGGCAGCCTTGTTCAGTGAAACCACTTTCCCATCGTTCGCCATCAAGACCCCCACCAAGAGAAATAGAGCGTCGACATCCCTGTCAACCACGTGACGTCATTTACCTGACCTCACCGACAGTGATCTCTGACTACCAAGGTGGCAAGCAGTTCAGCGAACACGGGGCTAAGTAGGAGATTGACCGTAAATATGTACGAAAGCTCACAGCAGCCGACCAAATGCACAGCTTTTTACCGTGCGTGAAGGCGCGGGCTACAGGGCTTCGCTCCAAGCGCTGCAGTATCCTATAATCCGGCCACTTTGCCGATGGAGCGCGTCATGTCCAATCTTCGTCTTGCCGATCTGACCGCTGAAATCGAAGCCAACGTGCGCCGTGCGTTGTTCGAAGACGTGGGCAGCGGCGATATCACTGCGCAACTGATCCCGGCCGAGCGCCTGGCCAAGGCCAGCATCATCACCCGCGATGCCTGCATCGTTGCCGGCAGCGCCTGGGTCGATGCCGTGTTTCGCCAGCTCGACCCGCGCGTGGCGGTGCATTGGCAGGTAGTGGATGGGCAGCAGGCCCAGCCCAACCAGCCCTTGTTTCACCTCGAAGGCCCGGCACGCTCGCTGCTGACCGGTGAGCGCAGCGCGCTGAATTTTCTGCAACTGCTGTCGGCCGTGGCCACCCGCGCGCGGTATTTCGCCGAGCGTGTCGGCCATACCCAGGTCAAGCTGCTGGACACGCGCAAGACCGTGCCGGGCCTGCGCCTGGCGCAAAAGTACGCGGTGACCTGCGGTGGCTGCCACAACCACCGGATCGGCCTGTACGATGCCTTCCTGATCAAGGAAAACCACATCGCCGCCTGCGGTGGCGTGGCTCAGGCAGTAGCGGCGGCGCAGCGCATCGCGCCGGGCAAGCCGGTGGAAATCGAAGTCGAAAGCCTGGATGAGTTGCGCGAAGCCCTGGCAGCGGGTGCCGACATCGTCATGCTCGACGAGCTCAGCCTCGCCGACATGCGCGAAGCCGTGAGCATCAATGCTGGCCAGGCCAAACTCGAAGCCAGTGGCGGCATCAACGATTCGACCCTGGTCAGCATTGCCGAAACAGGGGTGGACTACATCTCGATCGGCAGCCTGACCAAGGATGTAAAAGCGGTAGACCTGTCCATGCGCCTGAGCCTGTGACAGCCCACATAGATATCGACCAGCAAAGGTATGGAGTTTTCGCAGTGACCAGCACATCCACCCAAGGCGCTTACCAGGTCTACATCATCCGCATCGACGGCACCCGCTTCGGCCCCTTCGACTCGTCCCTGGAGCCCAACAAGGCGTTGATCTACGAAGTAACGCTCAATGCCGGCGCAGGCGACCGGATCGAATTGCATGACGCCGCCGGAGAGGTACAGACCCACGTGATCTCCAACACCCATTTCCAGCCGCAGATGAGCGACGTGCCCGCCCACTACACCGTTCGCTGGCGCTGATACCCCGCGGGCCTCTGTGATAGCAGAGCTCTGTGAGAGCGGGCTCTGCCCGCGAAGAGGCCAGCAGCCCAACAACCCCCTCCAAGTCCCCCCACATACCCCCAAACAGTAAATTCCCTTGACTCACCGCCACGAATCGCCCAAAGGTGCTCAAACAAAACCCGTGTAAGGAAGCAGCCTTGAGCATCGTCGAACAGTTCCACTCAGGCCTCAAAGCCGCCCTGCCCGCCGCCAGCCTTGACGAACTCGCGTTCGCCACCGGCGCCTCGCCCACCCAACTGGACGCTCTCAAAGAGGTCTACCCGGACTGCCCGGACAGCCTGCTGCAACTGCTTGCCAAGGTGAACGGCACGCACTGGCAGAAGTACGAAAAAGGTGAAGTCTCGGTGCTCATCCTGGGCTCGGACATCGCCGAATACCCGTACTACCTGCGCTCGGTCGAGCAGATCCTCGAAGACCGCGCCGCCAACGACAAAAGCATCGCCGACATCTACGACGACTTCTTTCTGGAAAACCCGGAAATGGTCGATCGACGCATCGACGCCGACGTCAGCCTGGGCGAGCGCCTGTGCTTCTCGCACTGCATGAACAACGGCGGCACGTCCACGCTGTTCATCGACTTCAACCCGACCGGCAAAGGCACCAAAGGCCAGGTCATCCGCTTCGTCCACGACCCGGACGAATACGTGGTCATCGCCGACAGCTTCGACGACTACCTGAAGATGCTGATCGACGACAAGTTCGCGTTCATTCTCGAAGATTGATGCACCAATGACCGAGCTCATTCCACGAATGAGCTCGGTCATTGCATGGATAGTTACAACTCGTATTACCCCTCGGCCTCAGGGCCTTCCCGCACCCCCGCACATCCTTCGTATCACTTCCATTTGTCCGAAAACCCGGCCCTGCGCTACACATAGCTGGGCACCACACATTGACTTGAAAACGGACAGCAACTAAATTCAGTTGCACAAAAGGAGTGGTAATGTCCAGGCATGGAAAGCTGGTCGCCAAACTGATCTCGCAGGAAAGTGAGTTCACATGGCCTGAACTGGTGAGCCTGCTGCAAGGGTTCGGCTTTCAGCCAGTCCAGGGAAGCGGCAGCCGCGTGAAGTTCCACAATGGTAATCCCGCAGCGTTGATCAGCCTTCATCGCCCTCATCCGGGTAGTGAAATCAAGCCCTACATCCGCCGCCAGATCATCGCGCAATTGAAAAATGGAGGCTTGCTGCCATGAACCAACTGCTTCAACACCGCGGCTACTTCGGATCGATCGAAGCAAGCCCGGAAGACGACTGCCTGTATGGCAAAGCACAGTTCATTCGGGCGCTGATCAGCTATGAAGGGCAAACCGTTGCGCAATTGATCGCCGCTTTTCGGGCCGCAGTGGATGACTATCTGGAGACCTGCGCGGATTTGAAGGTCACGCCGGAGATTTCCTGCAAGGGCTCCTTCAATGTGCGCATTGGCCACGAACTGCATCTGGCGGCCAGCATCGCGGCAAATCGGCAAAGCATTACGCTCAATGACCTGACCAAACAGGCACTCGCCAGTTATCTGCATTACGAGTCGACAAACCGTGCCGATTGATCAGCCTGCCAGACACTCCAAGGCTTGAGCGTCAACGCTTGAGCGGCAACTCGCCGATGGCGGGACGGGCGAACAGGTAGCCTTGCTGCAGATCGATACCCAATGATTGCAAGGCCGTGCTTTCACCCACGGTTTCGACGCCCTCGGCCACCACTGTGATGTTCAGCTTGCCGGCCACCAGCACGATCCCCGCCACGATGGCTTGCCGCACAGCGTCTTGATCCAAGGCGCGAGTCAGCGCCATGTCGATTTTCAGCACGTTGGGCTGGAACGTCGCAAGCATGTTCAAACCCGAATACCCCGAACCGAAATCGTCGATTGCCGTAGTGAAGCCCTGCTTCTCGTATTCAGCGAAAATCGACTGCAGATGCGCCGGATCATCCACACGCTCACCTTCGGTGACTTCGAACATCAGCCGATTCAACGGAAAACCGAATTCGCGGGCAGCCTCGAGCGTTGCGCGAATGCACGTTTCGGCGCGATAGACGGCTTTGGGCAGGAAATTGATGCTCAGCAGGCAGTCGGGCAAGTCGAGCAAACCCCAACGGGTTGCCAATTCGATGGCCTTGACTCGGCAGGCCTGGTCGAAGCGGTAGCGATTGCCATCGTTCACCATACTCAGGATGCTGAACGCGGACTCGCCGTTGATGCCGCGCACCAGCGCCTCGTACGCCCAGGGCTTGCCACTGCGCACATCGAGAATCGGCTGGAACGCCATGGTGAAGTCGAAACCCAGTGCATCCAGGTTTCGACAGTCGGAACAACCCACTGCCTTGAACGGCTGGGGAAAAATGATCGGGCTCATAGCGAGGCTCCGTGGGCAAAGAACGAATGATAGCGCATTGCCACTTCGACAGCTCATAGCCTCGCTAGATCCGTCTGATTGGCCGAACGGTCAGCCCAGTACGACCAACCGATCCGGTAGCTCGTTACGAGGATGAGTGACCGGCACGTGCTCACGCAACACCTCGCCACACGCCTGGATACAGCCGACGAAACCTTCCATCGTTTCACCACGCTTGACCCGCGCAGTGAACGCTTCGACGATCGCGTTCCAGGTGTCATCCCCGACGCGACTGGAAATCCCCTCGTCCACCAGAATTTCCACGTACCGTTCTGCCTCCGAAACGAAGATCAGCATCCCCGTTCCGCCCTGGGTGTGATGCAATTTGCGCTCCAGAAACTGCCGACGCGCCATGTTCGCCGCTCGCCAATGCCGCACTCGGCGCGGTACCAACGCCGTGGTCAGGGCCGGAATGCGAAACAGCAGCCCCAGCACGATGAAGGTTGCCCACTGCGCCAGCAGCAAGTGATGAGCGTTCAGCCAGCCGGGGTAATAGTTGATCAGACCTGGCACCAGCAATGCGATCAACCCCGCCCACAACAACGGAATGTAGGTGTAGTCGTCCGAGTGCGGTGCAAGCACCGTGACCAGCTCGGCGTCGGTGTGCAGTTCTGCCTCGGCAATCGCCGTGGCCACGCGCTTCTGCGCGCTTTCGTCCAGTAATGTCATGCTGCGTACCTGCTCGATTTACCAGCCACCCGATGCACCCCCGCCGCCGAAGCCGCCGCCACCGCCACCAAAACCGCCACCGCCGCCGCCGAAACCACCGCCGCCACGACCGCCACCCAGCAGGCCGCCGAGCACCGCACCCGTAAGTACCGAGCGACCACCGCCGCCTCGGCCACCGCGCCCGCCTCCGCCACCACCGCGAATCATCACGATCACGATAATGATCAGAATCAGGAACGCCGGCCATGGCAGACGCTGCTGGTCCTGGCCCTGGTCCTGCGCATTGCTGCGCTGCGGCTCGGCCAGAGGGTCGCCCCCCAGCACCTGCAACATGGCCGCCGCGCCCGCACGAATGCCGCCAGCGAAATCGCCCTGGCGGAACGACGGCACGATCACGTTATTGATGATGATGGAGGACTGCGCATCGGTCAGTTGCCCTTCCAGGCCATAACCGACCTCGATGCGCACCTTGCGCTCGGCCTTGGCGACGATCAGCAAGGCGCCATTGTCCTTGCCTTTCTGACCAATGCCCCAGGCACGCCCGAGCTGGTAGCCGTAATCGGCGATGTCCGTGCCCTGCAGGTCCGGCACGGTCACCACCACGACCTGCTCGGAAGTCGCCTGCTCGTGTGCCTCGAGCATCTGGCTGAGCTGGCTGCGGGTCTGCCCGTCGAGCAGGCCCGCCTGGTCCACCACCCGACCGCTGAGCGCCGGAAACTCCAGCGCTCCGGCCGTGGCAGCCCACAGCAGCATCAACAGCGGCAGGCACCGCCATGGCTTCATTGGAACTTCACGCTCGGCGCTTGCTCGGCATTGGGTGCCGTGGCCTTGAAGTTCTCGCGAACCTTCTGATCACGGTACATGGTCATCTGCCACAGCTTGCCGGGGAAGGTACGGATCTCGGTGTTGTACTTCTCGACCGAGGCAATGAAGTCGCGACGTGCTACCGCAATACGGTTCTCGGTGCCTTCAAGCTGCGATTGCAGCGCCAGGAAGTTCTGGTTCGACTTCAGGTCAGGATAACGCTCGACCGTCACCATCAAACGGCTCAAGGCGCCGCTGAGTTGCTGCTGGGCCTGATCGAACTGCTGCAGCTTGGCCGGATCGTCCAGCGTGTTGGCATCGACCTGGATCGACGTGGCTTTGGCGCGTGCCTCGATCACTCGGGTCAGGGTGTCCTGCTCCTGCTTGGCGTAGCCCTTCACCGTTTCCACCAGATTGGGGATCAGGTCGGCACGACGCTGGTACTGGTTCTCCACCTGAGCCCAGGCCGATTTCACCTGTTCGTCATATTGCGGAATGTTATTGACGCCGCAGCCACTGAGCAGCGTGGTGAACATCAGCACGGTCAACAACCGTGTGCGCAGGGAAATGGTCATGGTGGGGTCAAGCTCCTTGGAAGGCAGTGGTCATGGCCACTGCAACGCGCCGACGCCCGGTTCGGGTCGACGCTTGAATAGGTGAGGTTAGCAGGCCTGGCTGGGCGAAACGCCAAATCGCAGACAAAGAAAAGCCCGCCGACGGGGAGGAAAGCGGGCTTGAAGAAGGAGCAAGGTCAACATTACGCCCAAGAATGTAAATGCCGCGTGAAACGGATGTGAACGGACGGTTAGCTGCACTTTTCTCCTTTTTCACGACATCAACGACCGTCGGCGATCTTGCGTTCGATCTCGGCGGTCTTGCGCTGCAAGGTCTCGGCGTCCTGCTCTTTCTCCTTGATGGAGGTAGGCGTGATGACCTTGTCGACGCCTTCGGTGGCCGGCGTTTCATGCTCGATGTCGCGTTCGACCACGTTCACCGGCTTGCCGCTGGCATCGAGGGTCGGGGCTTTTGGCTGGATTTCATCGCGTGTGGTCATGGTAGGAAGCCTCTGATGATAGGTAGAGATTCGAGGCATTGCAGGCAAGGTAAGTTCCTGTGCAACGCTTCGGACTGCACCTTGGCCGAGGGCGCCGGTCACAGCTTCTTTGGGAGGAAAAACCATGGCCATCTCCGTCAAGAAACTCGAAGGCAATGACATCCCCGAGCAGTACCGGACACACGACATGGACCCGGTGTTTCAGGTTCAGGACAGCGAAGGACAGTTGCACATACGCACCAGTGACGTGGAAGCCGCTGCCCTGGCAGTGGAATTCAGCGAACAGGACAAGCAGCCCGAGTGACCGAACAAGGCGTGCAGGACGTTGCCGACCTGCACGCCTCGTTCAACGGCCCCGCCTAATCGCCGAGCAACCACACACCGGCGCTGACCAATGCCGCAATCAGCGTGCCGCCGAACAGGGCGTACTCAAGCTTGCTGCGATTCAGCGCCTGGACCACGTGCTCGATGTAGGCCTCGATATCCGCCGCCCGGCGGCGCATCTCCAGGCCTTCGATGACGTCTTGCACGCGTGCATCCAACAACGGCGATACACACAGATAGACCGAAGCGTAGCTGGCCATAATGATGAAGAAGTATTTCACGGTTGGCATCCTTGCCCAGAGTCAGGGGCGGGCTTATAGGCTGTCGGCACACAGGACGAAAACGATACAGGTCGAGGCAAACAATCGCCATTCCCGGCGCCGATTGAATAAAAGCCCAACGTCGAATCATGTACAACGTATGGACTAAAAACAACGACGCACGTACATGACTGTTTTCTACCTCAAGCTACTCATCACGCCGCTGCTCATGCTGTTCATCTCCATCGCTGCCAAACGCTGGGGTACACACGTTGGCGGGCTGCTGTCCGGGCTTCCAGTGACCTCCGCCGTGGTGATGCTGTTTCTCAGCCTCGAACAAGGCCCGGGGTTCGTGGCAATGGCAGTGCCCGGCGCACTGGCCGGCGTGGCGGCAATTCAGGCAACCTACCTGTTCTATCTTGCGGTGACCCGCCATGTTTCGGTGGTGCTCGGATGCCTGGCCGCCGTGGTGTTCTATGTTGCCACAGCGCTACTGATGAACCGGCTGGGATCACCCATTGCCTCCATTGCCATTACCCTGTGCTTGGTGGTCGTGCTGATTCGGGTGACGTCGAACGATGGCAAAGCCCTGGCGCCCCCGGTCGCGTTACCCAGCTGGATCATCCCCATGCGGATGTTGACCGCTACCCTCCTGCTGCTACTGATCACCGCAGGGGCGCAGTGGTTGGGCCCCGTGGTAAGCGGCTACCTGGCGCCCATTCCGATCATCGCCTGGCCGCTCGCCGTTTTTGCGCATGTGCAAGGCGGACGCCAGGAACTCGCGGCGATTGTCAGAGGCAACGCGATTGGCGCCGTCGGCGTGATCGGCTTCTACCTCAGCTTGCAGGAGATGGTAGTGCAACTAGGCATACTGCCCGCCGTGGCGACAGGCGTGTTGCTGGCGGTACTGTTGACGGCTGGGGTTGCCCGCCTGGCCAACTTGCGTCGGAGTTAAGCTGAACTGGCCATATCCGATGCATGAACGAAACATAACTTGTTGCCTTCAGGGTCCCGGCAATAGGCGCCGTAGTAGTCCTCTGAATACTGCGGCCGCAAACCCGGCGCCCCCTCGTCCATACCGCCGCTATCCAACGCCGCCTGCCACGCGTCCCGCACCTGCTGCTGCGACTGCGCCGCAAAGCTGACCTGCATGCCGTTGCCCCAGGTGGCCGGGAGGCCGTTGAACGGGAGTTGGACGTAGACCTGGGGCCAAGGTTTATCGGGCCGCTGCCAGCCGGCGCCAGCTGGGCCCCCGTCGTTTTCTTCCGGCATGCGGATGAGGCCCAGGGCTTGGAAAATTTGGTCGTAGAAGGCGACCATTTTTTGTAGGTCGCGGGCGCCGATTTGGATGTGGCTGAACATGCTCTACCCCTAGGCCTGATCACATGTGGATGACTGACTGGATGACAGCATTTCCAACGATGTCGGCCAAGCATCTTGCCTTGATTTTATATTCCTATCGCGCGTACATTCGCCTCGTCGCTGCAAAATCAGCGACCGGGTTTGGTCGCCCGAGTAGATAAAGGCGCTACAGCGCCCCATCACGACTGCAGGCGCTTTTTTTGCGCAGGCAGCCTCGTGTCATGGCGGCTGTGCGCAGGACACCCTCGGGTGTGCCGGATTCCTTTATCGCCGGTCGACCAACCTTCGTACAGCTGCCACCCACTCGTTTGGTCGCGAGCGTGGCGGCGTCTACTCGATAGAGGAACGCCTCATGAAAACTACTTTTGCGCTTGTAGCCCGCTCATACCCCATTAGCTGGCCGAGACCTTGTCGGCATAGCGTTGTGCCAAGTTTGAAAATGTCATTGCCATCGCCAAGCGAGGGCACGCGATGAATACGCGTTCGAACCGACTTGCCCATATACAAACGGATCTGCAGTACTGGCTCGGGGCAGACGGTCCCAATGGTTCCGGTGAAGACGTCAGAGGAAGACTTTCGGCGCTCGCGGATGGGGTTGCCGTATTGCAGAAATCCGTCAGTACGTTGAGCGAAGTGAACGGCGCGCTGGAGGTGGTACTGCAGCTGCTGTTCGATGCGGAGGCGGAGAAAATTTCGTGCAACCACCTTTACTGCTTGATGGAGCCTATTCAAGGGAAGCTTGACGGGGCGTTGGAGCGGATGGGGGGTGTGGTTTAGCAGGAGGGAGGTGTGGTCGTGCGCGGGGGTTTAAGGGTTAACGAAACTGGTCTTAGGATCTGGGCTGAGATTGGATGGTGCCGGAGATAGGAATCGAACCTACGACCTTCGCGTTACGAGTGCGCTGCTCTACCGACTGAGCTACACCGGCGAATATCTCCAAATGACAGTCAAGATGGTAGGTGCACGGAGAATGCTCAGCACACCTACTATGATTCCGATCAATTACTTACAAGAACCAGGCATCCAGTTTGCAGGGGTGCCGGCACAGGTCCAGCTAACAATATCAGTCTTGCCTGTATTTGGAGTAGGCGTCATCACAACAGTAGTGTCAGTACCGGTTGTAACTTTGATTGCACCAGTTACCGTAATCACCCCGGTAGTATCGGCAACTGTGAGCGCCTTCGCGTATTTAGTAGGCACAAAACTGTCGCCACCACATGATGCAAGACCGGCCAGAGCACCTTTCGAAGCTACCGTTTCGGTGACACATGTCCGCGCACTACTTGCAGCCAAGATCAACTCTGAAGCTTTTGCTCGCGCCGTATAGTCTTGATAGGCAGGCAAAGCAACTGCTGCGAGGATACCAATAATCGCCACGACAATCATCAGTTCGATCAGCGTAAAGCCCTTTTGCAACTTGTTCATAGTGGTTCCTCACAGTGCGAAAATTTTCGATGTGCAGAGAGCATATTTCAAAAGCCCATCTTGCAGTAATCTTGTAAAAGCATGATCCATGCCAATTTTGCCGCTACGATTTGTTTGGCTAAAATCGTTCGAAATCCAGACTGAGATGGACGATCTGCGCCATATCTGACAATTTTTGTCACGTTCCACGTTTCATTTTGTTTTATGTTTCCATGGTCGCCTTGAAAGGCCATTCTTAATAAGGGGATATCTTGGCATTTGATCTCCGCACTCGCCACATAAACGCGGTGGCACATATCTCGAACAAGGGCATCCGATTTGGCAGCACTGCCCGACTACGCTATAAAACACAGACTGTCCGTACTCGGTGCCCACATGAACGATATCGCCCTCACTGGCTTGGCCAAGCAATTGGTCGTTGCTGAACTCCTGACTGACAAGACTGCGCAGCAGGCCTATCAGCAGGCTCAACGCAGCCGTGTCCCGCTTGTTCACTACCTGGTGCAGAACAAGCTCGCAAAAAGCCGCGATATTGCTGAAATCGCCGCCGATCAGTTCGGCATTTCGTTTCTGGATTTGGCTGTGGTTGACCGCGAAGGGCAGCCTCGCGGGCTGGTCAGCGAAAAGTTGGTTCGCCAGCATCACGCCCTTCCCCTCTGGCGACGCGGCAATAAATTATTCGTAGGGATCTCGGATCCTACCAACCATCAAGCCATCACTGACATCCAGTTCAATACAGGCCTGACGACCGAAGCGATTCTTGTCGAGGATGACAAGCTGACCGAGGCCATCGAGAAGTTTTTCGAAAGCGGCACTACCGGCCTTGAGGAGCTCAGCGATGTAGACCTGGACGGACTTGACGTTGAAACCGTCACCGACAACAGGAACGACTCCATTGCAGGCCAAGACGCCGACGACGCCCCTGTCGTGCGTTTCGTCAACAAAATGCTGCTCGATGCTATCCGCGGCGGTTCATCCGACCTGCACTTCGAACCCTATGAAAAAGCCTATCGCGTCCGGTTCCGGACTGACGGCATGCTGCGCGAAATCGCTCGTCCGCCGATTAACCTGGCAGGCCGCATTGCGGCGCGTCTCAAGGTCATGGCCAGTCTCGATATCTCCGAGCGGCGCAAGCCGCAGGACGGCCGGATCAAGATGCGCATCTCGAAAAACAAGGCCATCGACTTTCGGGTGAACACCCTTCCCACGCTGTGGGGCGAGAAGATCGTGATGCGTATTCTCGATCCGTCGAGTGCGCAGATGGGTATCGATGCACTGGGTTATGAACCGCATCAGAAAGAGCTCTACCTCCAGGCCTTGAAGCAACCACAGGGGATGATTCTGGTCACCGGCCCCACAGGCTCAGGCAAGACCGTGTCGCTCTACACCGGCATCAACATACTGAATACGGTGGACATCAACATCTCCACAGCCGAGGACCCGGTTGAAATCAACATGGAGGGTATTAACCAGGTCAACGTCAATAACAGGCAAGGGCTCGACTTCGCTCAGGCCCTGCGTTCGTTCCTGCGTCAGGATCCTGACGTGATCATGGTGGGTGAGATCCGCGACCTGGAAACCGCCGAGATCGCCATCAAGGCGGCGCAGACCGGCCACCTCGTGCTTTCTACGCTGCACACCAACAGCGCCGCAGAGACGCTGACTCGTTTGCAGAACATGGGTGTGGCTGGCTTCAATATTGCAACATCGGTGAGCCTGATCATTGCGCAGCGACTGGCAAGGAAGCTGTGCCCGCATTGCCGCAAAGAGGCGGACATTCCCCGTGACGCGCAGATCGAGGAAGGTTTCGCACCTGAGCTGGTAGGGACTTTCAAGATCTACGAGCCTGTGGGGTGCGAACAGTGCAACGGCGGCTATCGCGGTCGACAGGGCATCTATGAGGTGGTGAAAGTCACCAAGGAGTTGCAGCGGATGATCATGGAAGCCAACAACGCTATCGAAATTGCGGCACAGATGCGCAAGGAAGGTTTCAGCGATTTGCGAGCGTCAGGTCTGGTCAAGGTTATGCAAGGGGTCACCAGCCTTGCCGAAGTCAACCGAGTCACCAAGGATTAAGCAATGGCGGTCAAAGCAAAGGTCAACGTCTATGCCTGGGAAGGGATAGACCGCAAAGGCACCAAGATGTCTGGGGAGCTGAGCGGCCACAATCCGGCGTTGATCAAGGCGCAGTTGCGCAAGCAGGGGATCAACCCGGGCAAGGTCAAGAAGAAGGGTACTTCGCTGTTCGGCAAGGGCAAGCGTATCAAGCCTATGGACATTGCCCTGTTTACTCGGCAGATGTCGACCATGATGCGTGCCGGGGTGCCTCTACTACAGTCGTTCGACATCATTTCCGAAGGTGTCGACAACCCCAACATGCGCAAGCTGGTCGACGAAATCAAACAGGAAGTGGCGGCCGGTAACAGCTTTGCTTCGTCGCTGCGCAAGAAGCCGGAATATTTCGACGACCTCTACTGCAACCTGGTAGACGCAGGTGAGCAAGCCGGTGCTTTGGAAACTTTGCTGGACCGAGTGGCCACCTACAAAGAAAAGACTGAGCAGTTGAAAGCCAAGATCAAGAAAGCGATGACTTATCCTATTGCGGTAGTGGTTGTTGCCATCATTGTTTCCGGGATTCTGTTGATCAAAGTAGTACCGCAGTTCAAATCCATCTTCGAAGGCTTTGGTGCCGAACTTCCGGCGTTCACCCTGATGGTGATGGGGTTGTCCGACGTGGTTCAGGAGTGGTACTTGCTCCTATTAGCGGGCTTCGTATGTTTGTTCTTCGGTTTCAAACATGCGATGAAACGTAGCCAAAAGCTACGTGACACGGTGGATCGCTGGTTGCTCAAGGTGCCAATCGTGGGCGCGATTCTGTACAAGTCAGCGGTGGCCCGTTACGCGCGCACGCTCTCCACCACGTTCGCTGCAGGCGTGCCGCTGGTCGATGCATTGGATTCAGTTTCAGGCGCCACCGGCAACGTTGTTTTCAAGAATGCCGTAAATCGTATTAAAGCTGATGTTTCTACCGGTATGCAGCTGAATTTTTCCATGCGCTCCACAGGCGTTTTTCCCACTTTGGCAATTCAGATGACCGCCATCGGCGAAGAGTCTGGCGCACTGGACGATATGCTCGATCGCGTCGCTACAATCTATGAAGCCGACGTGGACAACATGGTAGACAGTCTTACCAGTCTCATGGAGCCCATGATTATGTCGGTTCTTGGCGTAGTAGTAGGCGGCCTAGTTATCGCAATGTATCTTCCTATCTTTCAGCTCGGCAACGCAGTCTAAGAAATGCCATTAATCGACCCATCAGCCTTCTCCACGTTGGCCCTGACCGCCTGCGCCCTCCTCTTGGGCCTCATCATCGGCAGCTTCCTCAACGTCCTCATCCACCGCCTGCCCATCATGCTCGACCGTGACTGGACCACGCAGTCCCGGGAAATGCTCGGTCTGCCGCCGGAGCCCAAAGGCGCGGCGTACAACCTGCTGCTGCCCCACTCCGAATGCCCGCACTGTGCCCACAAGATCCGCGCCTGGGAGAACATTCCGGTGGTGAGCTACCTGATGCTGCGGGGCAAGTGTGCCAGTTGTCGGGCGAAGATCAGCCTGCGTTATCCGCTGGTGGAACTGGCCACGGGCATCTTGAGTGCCTTTGTGGTGTATCACTTCGGCTTGAGCTGGCAGGCCGGTGCGTTTTTGCTGCTGACCTGGGGCTTGCTGGCGATGAGTCTGATCGATGCCGATCACCAATTGCTGCCGGATGTGCTGGTGCTGCCGTTGCTGTGGCTGGGGTTGATCGTCAATGGCCAGGGGTTGTTTACCAATCTCTACGACGCGCTGTGGGGCGCGGTGGCGGGTTATCTGAGCCTGTGGCTGGTGTATTGGGTGTTCAAGTTGATCACCGGCAAGGAAGGCATGGGCTACGGCGATTTCAAGTTGCTGGCCATGCTCGGGGCTTGGGGTGGCTGGCAGATATTGCCGCTGACCATTCTGTTGTCGTCGCTGGTGGGAGCGGTGCTGGGGGTGTTGATGCTGCGGATGCGCAACGCGCAAACCAGTACGCCGATCCCGTTCGGGCCTTATCTGGCCATCGCGGGGTGGATTGCATTGCTGTGGGGTGATCAAATAACCACTTCATACATGCAGTTTGCCGGGTTCCGATGACAACAGCTGTGGATAAACCTTGGGTGCTGGGCCTCACCGGTGGCATCGCCAGCGGCAAGAGCGCGGCAGCGCAACGCTTTGCCGAGTTGGGCGTGCACGTGGTGGACGCCGATCAGGCTTCGCGCTGGGTGGTGGAGCCAGGGCGGCCAGCGCTGGCGGCGCTGGTGCAGCGCTATGGTGCGGCGCTGTTGCAGGCCGATGGCAGCCTCGACCGTGGGGCGTTGCGCAAGGTGATCTTCGAGGATGCGCAAGAGCGGCGCTGGGTCGAGGCTTTGCTGCATCCGTTGATCGCCGAGGAAATCGCCCGGTCGCTGGCTTCGGCGACGTCGCCCTATGCGGTGTTCGTGTCGCCGCTGATGGTCGAGTCGGGGCAGTACCGGACCACGCAGCGCTTGCTGGTGGTGGATGCACCGGAGGCGGTGCGGGTTGCGCGGACCTTGCTGCGCGATCACACCACGCCCGAGCAGGTCCAGGCGATTCTGAAAGCCCAGGCGAGCCGCGAGCAGCGGCTGGCGCTGGCGGACGATGTGCTGGTCAACGACCGCGATCTGGCTTGGCTGCACTCGGAAGTCGAGCGGCTGCATGCTTTTTATCTGACTTTGCGTGGAGGCCGAGAATGAGCCAACCCTTGACCGTTGATTGCCCGACTTGCGGGGCGCCGGTGGAATGGACGGCAGCGAATGCGAACAGGCCGTTCTGTTCCGATCGCTGCAAATTGATTGACCTGGGGGCCTGGGCGTCCGAGGAGCACAAGATTCCGGTGAGCCCGGATGCCGAGGACGACCTGTTCAGCGAGGACCTGCCACCGCGCGGGCATTGAGGCGGTCGGGCACCAGGCGATAGTGCTTGCACCTGTGCCTGGTTCGCGGCCGCGGACCGCTCCTACAGTGGATATCGGGTACCTGTGGGAGCGGTCATCGGCCGCGAAGGGGGCTCTGCGGATTGTCTGGGATACCGCGGTGCATGGTTCGCGGCCAGGGACCGCTCCTACAGGGTATCTACAGGGCGGTCACGCCAATTCGAACAATACCTCTTGCGCACCTTCCCACAAGGTCTTCACGCCCAAGGCGCGGAGGTTTTCCTTGCCCTGAACCACGGTAAGGAAATGGTTGCCGGCCAACTGCCCCATCTTGCTGGCGAAGCAGCAGGATCCGTAGGCCAGCAGAATTTCCGTCTCGCTGTACGGGCCCGGATAGAACAACACGTCCCCCACCGACGGGTGGCTGGTGTGGTTCTCGAACCCGACCGGCTCGTCACCGCGCAGCAACTGGAATTCACCCAGCGGCACCCAGCACGCCTCGCCACTCCAGCGCACATGGATGATCTTCTGCCGATACGGCAGCAGCTTGAGAAACGCATCCACCGTCTGCGGTGCATCGGGATGGGTTTCGGCCAAGAATTCGTAGCCGCCGGAGGTGATCTTGATGCTGGGCATGGTGCAGCTCCTGGGAAAATCCCATCCTTACCCATCGCCGAGATATTTTGAAGCGTCGGCCGTTATTCTTTTCGTCGCACAGGCGGGCTAAGCTAGGGCCATGGATGACTCCGACTACCTGCGTTTGCTCACCAGCCAGGCCGAACAGGCCAATGCCTTCCTCTCCAATGCGCGCAAGTGGGAGCGCGAGCGTTGGGTGTGCGAGCGCCTGTTGCAGGGCCTGAACATCGCCTACCGTGACGATGAATTCACCCCCGCCGGCCAGGAGCCGCCGGACGTGCTGTTCCGTGAAGCCAGTTTCGAAGTGTTCTTCGTGCTCGACGAAGGGCGCAGGCTCAACGATGAATGGCGCGAGGAGTTGCAGCGCCGCCGCAGCGCTTTCTCCCTCAGCCAACTGGTCCGGCGCGAGGCACGCCCCAAACGCATCCGCGCCCCCGAGCTGCTGCAGCGGCTGGCACCGACCTTGCGCAAGAAAGCCCACAACTACCGCGAACGCGGGCTGGACCTCGGTGAGCTGGACATCATTGCCTTCGCTAGCCTCAAGCGCGAAACCCTGGACTTGAACAGCCATTTTCCGCCGCCTACCGAGTTTCTTCGCCAAGGCTGGCGCTCGCTGTCGCTGGTCGGACCCACCTTTGCCCGGGTCTTGTTCGCTCATCCGGATGCGCCGGATTTCCTGCGCAACAACCTGGGCCGCAGCATCGTTTTCGATGTGGGCATCAGTTTGTGAACCCACCCTTTTACCAGTCATGGCGCAGGGGCCGTGCGGATGATACAAAGCGCTCTCGCCCGCACCGCCCGTCAGGAACCCTGTAGCCTTGCCAGCGTCTGAAACGTCTACCTGTTCAGGGTCGCCTGCCCTGCCACGTGACACTCGCCCATTGATCGGCGGTCACTCGTGCGCGCCTCGGTTGCAAGTCGAGCACCTGCTCCTTGCCCTGGGGACAGCCGTAGCAGGGCTTGTCGATCCATCTGTTCGAAGGTGTGGAGCTCTGAGCTGCCTTGCGCTTGCCCACCCCTCGCAGACACCCGAATTCGTTAACCTTATGAGAGCTTTCCATGACACATCGCATCGTTATTGTCGGCGGCGGCGCCGGCGGCCTGGAACTGGCCACCAGCCTGGGCAAAACCCTGGGCAAGCGCGGTACGGCCAGCGTCACGCTGGTGGACGCCAACCTGACCCATATCTGGAAGCCACTGCTGCATGAAGTGGCCGCCGGCTCCCTGAATTCGTCTGAAGACGAGCTCAACTATGTGGCCCAGGCCAAGTGGAATCATTTCGAGTTTCAGCTTGGCCGCATGAGCGGTCTGGATCGCGCGGCCAAGCAGATCCAATTGAGCGCCACCCTCGATCCGGAAACCGGCCTTGAGCTGGTCCCGGCGCGCAGCATCGGCTATGACACGCTGGTCATCGCGGTGGGCAGCACCACCAACGATTTCGGCACGCAAGGCGCGGCGGAGCATTGCCTGTTCCTCGATACCCGCAAGCAGGCCGAGCGCTTCCACCAGCAACTGCTCAATCACTACCTGCGCGCCCATGCCGGGCACGACGAGAGCCGTGCGCAGATCAGCGTCGCTATCGTTGGCGCCGGTGCTACCGGGGTCGAGCTGGCGGCCGAGTTGCACAACGCGGCCAAGGAGCTGGCTGCCTATGGCTTGGGCCGCATCGCACCCGAGAACATGCGCATCACCTTGATCGAAGCCGGCCCACGGGTGCTGCCGGCGCTGCCCGAGCGCATCGGCCAGCCGGTGCATCAGACCTTGGAAAAGCTGGGCGTGACGGTCCTGACCAATGCTGCGGTGAGCGAGGTGACTGCCGAAAGCCTGCTGACCAGCAGCGGCCAGGTGATTCCGGCCAGTTTGAAGGTGTGGGCGGCGGGTATTCGTGCGCCTGGCTTTCTCAAGGAGATCGATGGCCTGGAAACCAACCGCATCAATCAGTTGGTGGTACGCCCTACCCTGCAGTCTACCCGTGACGATGACATCTTTGCCTTCGGTGACTGTGCGGCGTGCCCGCAGCCGGGCACCGACCGCAACGTGCCACCGCGCGCGCAGGCAGCCCACCAGCAGGCCTCGTTGCTGGCCAAGTCGCTGAAGCTGCGCATCGAAGGCAAGGCGCTGCCGGAGTACACCTACAAGGATTACGGCTCGCTGATTTCCCTCTCGCACTTCTCGGCGGTGGGCAACCTGATGGGCAACCTGACCGGCAGCGTCATGCTCGAAGGCTGGCTGGCGCGGATGTTCTACGTGTCGCTGTACCGGATGCACCAGGCGGCGCTGTATGGCCTGTTCCGCACCGGCATGTTGATGCTGGGCAGCCGTATCGGACGCGGCACGGAGCCGCGACTGAAGCTGCATTGACCCATCGTTGCCTGCAATCCCTGTAGCAGCGGCGCAAGCCGCGTCATTGGCGATGCGGTGTGTTTGACACTTCGCGGTGTGGCCGGACGCGGCTTGCGCCGCTGCTACAGGGGTACGCCGCGTTACCGGCTACGCGGCGCGCCTGATACAACGCGGTGTGGTCGGACGCGGCTTGCGCCGCTGCTACAGGGGGTGGTGTATTAAATTGGGAACAAAAAAAGGCGCCCATGACAGGCGCCTTTTTTCATGAATATGGTCGGGGTAAGGGGATTCGAACTCCTGACATCCTGCTCCCAAAGCAGGCGCGCTACCGGACTGCGCTATACCCCGGTACAAAAAAGGCACCCCGGAAGGCGCCTTTTCTGCTGCCCACCGGTGTTAATCGGTGGGGCTTTTTAAGATTCGATCCAGCGAACCGGAATCAAAAATGGTGGGTCGTGTGGGATTCGAACCTACGACCAATTGGTTAAAAGCCAACTGCTCTACCAACTGAGCTAACGACCCAAATATGGTCGGGGTAAGGGGATTCGAACTCCTGACATCCTGCTCCCAAAGCAGGCGCGCTACCGGACTGCGCTATACCCCGATATGAAATTTGGCTCCGTGACCAGGACTCGAACCTGGGACCCAATGATTAACAGTCATTTGCTCTACCGACTGAGCTATCACGGAACTATCAATTTCAGTACATCTACAACCGCTGCAGCTTCAAGCCTGTATCACTACCGCCTTGAACTCTTCGACCCGTTCGCATCGCTGCGTTCATGTCTCTGAGGCGCGCTATTCTACAATTTTCAAAACCTCTGTCAACCCTTTAAATTGCTTTCAAGACACTGATTTGCAACTTTTTTTCAGAACCGGTGAAGCCAGTGGCTCTGCGGGATGACGTACAGCGGGGCGCACTTTACAAGCCTTGAAACGAAAATGCAACGGCAAATCAATGGGGTGGGTTAGTGAGGGCCTCTTCGCGGGCAGAGCCCGCTCCCACAATGACGTGAGCGCCCGCGGGAGCGGGCTCTGCCCGCGAAGAGGCCCTCACCGCCACTCATCACTCAAGCAAACACAATCTCATCATCCACCACCGACGCCTGCACTGATGTCCCTGGCAGGAATTTGCCCGAGAGAATCAGCTGTGCCAGCGGGTTCTCGATCCAGCGCTGGATCGCACGCTTCAACGGACGCGCGCCATACACCGGGTCGTAGCCCACCGCGATCAGCTTATCCAGCGCCTCATCGCTCAGCTCCAGGCTCAGGTCGCGCTCGGCCAGACGGCTGCGCAAGCGGGCCAGCTGGATCTGCGTGATCCCGGCGATCTGGTCGCGCGCCAGCGGCTCGAAGATCACCACCTCGTCGATCCGATTGACGAACTCGGGCCGGAAATGGCTGGTGACCGCATCCATGACCGCCGCGCGCTGCGCCTCGCGGTCGCCGACCAGCTCCTGGATGCGCGCCGACCCCAGGTTCGAAGTCATGACGATCACGGTGTTGCGGAAGTCCACGGTACGTCCGTGACTGTCGGTCAGACGGCCATCTTCCAGCACTTGCAACAGCACGTTGAACACGTCCGGGTGAGCCTTTTCGACTTCATCGAGCAGCAACACCGAGTACGGTTTGCGACGCACCGCTTCGGTCAGGTAGCCGCCCTCTTCATAGCCAACGTAGCCGGGTGGCGCACCGATCAGGCGAGCGACCGAATGCTTCTCCATGAACTCGGACATGTCGATGCGCACCATTGCTTCTTCGGTATCGAAGAGAAACTCGGCCAGCGCCTTGCACAGTTCGGTCTTGCCCACACCGGTCGGGCCGAGGAACATGAACGAGCCGCTGGGGCGGTTGGGATCGGACAATCCGGCACGCGAGCGCCGCACTGCGTTGGACACCGCCACCACGGCCTCTTCCTGGCCGATCACGCGCTGGTGCAACAGGCTCTCCATCTTCAGCAGCTTGTCGCGCTCGCCTTCGAGCATCTTCGACACGGGAATCCCCGTCCACTTGGAAACCACCTCGGCGATTTCTTCCTCGGTCACCTTGCTGCGCAGCAACTGGTTCTCGCTTTTGCCGTGCTGGTCGACCATCTGCAGGCTGCGTTCCAGATCGGGGATGACCCCGTACTGCAACTCGGCCATACGGCTCAAGTCGCCGCGCCGACGCGCTGCTTCCAGTTCTTGCCGCGATTGTTCGATCTTCTGCTGAATCTGCGCCGACCCCTGCACTTCGGCTTTTTCCGAGGTCCAGATCTCTTCCAGGTCGGCGTATTCGCGCTCCAGTCGGTTGATTTCCTCGGTCAGCTTTTCCAGACGTTTGATCGCGGCCTCGTCATCCTCTTTCTTCAAGGCCTGGGACTCGACCTTGAGCTGGATCAGACGGCGCTCCAGGCGGTCGAGCACTTCGGGCTTGGAGTCGATCTCCATGCGGATGCGGCTGGCCGCCTCGTCGATCAGGTCGATGGCCTTGTCGGGCAACTGGCGGTCAGTGATATAGCGATGGCTGAGTTTGGCTGCCGCGATGATCGCGCCGTCAGTGATGGCCACCTTGTGGTGAACCTCGTAGCGCTCCTTGAGGCCACGCAGGATGGCGATGGTGTCTTCCTCGCTCGGCTCCTCGACCAGCACCTTCTGGAAGCGCCGCTCCAGGGCGGCATCCTTCTCGATGTACTGGCGGTACTCGTTGAGCGTGGTGGCACCTACGCAGTGCAGCTCGCCACGGGCCAGTGCCGGCTTGAGCATATTGCCCGCATCCATCGAGCCTTCGCCTTTGCCGGCGCCGACCATGGTGTGCAGTTCGTCGATGAACAGAATGATCTGCCCTTCCTGCTTGGACAGCTCATTGAGCAGCGATTTCAGGCGCTCCTCGAACTCGCCGCGAAACTTGGCGCCGGCGATCAGCGCGCCCATGTCCAGGCTGAGCAGGCGTTTGCCGCGCAAGCCATCGGGGACTTCGCCATTGATGATGCGCTGGGCCAGGCCTTCGGCGATGGCAGTCTTGCCCACACCGGGCTCACCGATCAGTACCGGGTTGTTCTTGGTGCGGCGCTGCAGCACCTGGATGGTCCGACGGATCTCGTCGTCACGGCCGATCACCGGGTCGAGCTTGCCTTCCTCGGCGCGCTTGGTCAGGTCGACGGTGTATTTTTCCAGGGCCTTGCGCGACTCCTCGGCGTTGGGGTCGTTGACCGCCTCGCCACCGCGCAGGTTGCTGATGGCATTTTCCAGCGCCTTCTTGCTGACGCCCTGGCCCAACAGCAGCTTGCCCAGTTTGCTGTTGTCGTCCATGGCCGCCAGCAGCACCAGTTCGCTGGAGATGAACTGATCGCCCTTCTGCTGCGCCAGCCGGTCGGCCTGGTTGAGCAGGCGCGCCAGGTCCTGGGACATGTTGACGTCGCCGGTCGGGTTCTGGATTTTCGGCAGCTGGTCGAGCTCTTTGCTCAGCGCCTTGCGCAGGCTGTTGACGTCGAAGCCCACCTGCATGAGCAACGGACGGATCGAACCGCCCTGCTGGTCGAGCTGCGCCTGCATCAGATGCGCCGGTTCGATGGCCGGATGGTCCATGCCAACGGCCAGGGATTGTGCGTCGGATAACGCGAGTTGAAGCTTGCTGGTCAAACGGTCTATACGCATGAGTCACCTTCCTGAAAAGGGGCAGGCCGGAGCGATGGACACACCTGATGAAGAAAACCTGCCGGGGATGACAGTTAGATGGGGGGTGTTGGTGAAGATTCAAGGACGGGGGTTGCAGATCTAGATAGGTTGTGTCAGTGCCGGCCTCTTCGCGGGCAGAGCCCCGCTCCCACAAATGCAGATTGATGGCCTCTCAGCGAGCCCAGTGTGGGAGCCGGGCTCTGCCCGCGAAGGGGCCATCGGCTGCGAAGCTAGGGTTCCAGCCACACCAGTGAAGCGAAGCGCCCGGTGACCGACGCGCGACGATAGGAAAAGAACCGCTCATCTTCCACGGTACACATCCCCCCGCCATACACCGCCGTCACCCCCACCGCAGCGAGGCGAATCCGCGCCAAGGCATAGATATCAGCCAGGAACTTGCCAGGCGCAGCACCTGGCACGAATGCCTCACCCGCTTGCGGGTGGGTGACCATGAACGCCTCACGCACCTCGGCGCCGACCTCGAACCGACGCGGACCGATGGCTGGCCCCAGCCAGGCCATCAGTTGCCCGGGCGGTTGCTGGAAACCATCGACAGTGGCTTCCAGCACCCCGGCCGCCAACCCGCGCCACCCGGCGTGGGCCGCTGCCACGCGGGTACCTGCCTGGTTGCAGAACAACGCAGGCAGGCAATCGGCAGTCATGGCGGTACAGGCAATGCCGGGGGTGGTGGTCCAGCTCGCATCCGCCTCGAGCACGCGGCTCGGGTCGGCCTCGACCACACGGATCCCATGCACCTGGCTCAGCCAGGCCGGCAGGATACCGAAGTGGGCAGTCAGACGCAGGCGGTTCTGCACCACGCACTGTGGATCGTCGCCCACATGCGCGCCCAGGTTCAAACTGGCATACGGCGCCGGGCTGACGCCGCCTTCACGGGTGGTCACGCAGGCCCTCACCGACGCCGGAGCCGGCCAGTCGGGAAACAGCAGGCCCTGCGCGAACGTGGTCACCCGATGAAGGCCTCGCGATCCTGCTTGAGCAGCGACAGCAGCCAGACGAAGTCGTCGGGCAAGGGCGATTCCCAGCCCATGCGCTCACCGGTCGTCGGATGATCCAGCTCGAGGAAGCGCGCATGCAGGGCCTGGCGCGGGAAGGTTTTCAACGCATCGACCATGGTGGCGCTGGCCGCAGGGGGAATGCGGAAGCGGCCGCCGTAGGCCGGATCGCCCACCAACGGGAAGTTGATGTGCGACATGTGCACGCGGATCTGGTGGGTCCGACCGGTTTCCAGCTTGACCCGCACATGGGTGTGGGAGCGGAAACGCTCGAGCACGCGATAGTGGCTGACGGCTTGCTTGCCGCCTTCCATCACCGCCATGCGCTGGCGCTGCTGGCCGTGCCGACCGATCGGCGCGTTGATCTTGCCGCCTGCGGTAACCACGCCGATCACGATGCATTCATAGATGCGGCTGACCGAGCGGCTCTGCAGTTGGGTCACCAGCTGCGTCTGCGCCTGAATGGTCTTGGCCACCACCATCAGACCGGTGGTGTCCTTGTCCAGGCGGTGGACGATGCCGGCACGCGGCACGTTGATGATGTCCGGCACGTGGTGCAGCAGTGCGTTGAGCAGCGTGCCGTCGGCGTGGCCGGCGGCCGGATGGACCACCAGGCCGGCCGGCTTGTTGATGACAAGGATCTGGTCGTCTTCGTAGACGATGTCCAGATCGATGTCCTGGGCCACCCATTCACCTTGGGCTTCCTGTTCGGCATTGAGCTCGAGCAGGGCACCGCCATGCACGGTATCGCGCGGGCGCAGAACGCCCCCGTCCACGGTCAGGCGGCCCTCTTTTATCCAGGCGGAAAGGCGCGAGCGCGAGTGCTCAGCGAATAATTGGGCGGCGACTTGGTCGAGGCGTTGTCCGCCCAAATCGGACGGTACCTCTGCGCGAAGTTGTATGATCTCGGACATGCTCGGACTAGGCGGCGGCACAGCCTTTGGTTTCGGCTGCACGCTTGTGGTTAAATACGGCGTCTTTTGCCCCGGTGGTTCCACGGGGTGCTCATCATAACAGGACGGCCACGCCCGAGACAGCGGCCGTTTATAGGGACGCTAGCCGCCATGCAAGTGAAACACCTGCTGCTGATCGCCATCCTCGGATTCACCGCGGCCTGTTCTTCGACCAAGGAAGTGGTCGATGAAAACCTCAGCGAAGTCGAGCTGTACCAGCAGGCGCAGGCCGACCTGGACAACAATAGCTACACCAGTGCCACGGCCAAGCTCAAGGCGCTGGAGTCGCGTTATCCGTTCGGCCGCTATGCCGACCAGGCGCAGCTCGAGCTGATCTACGCCAACTACAAGAACTCCGAGCCGGAAGCGGCGAAGTCGGCTGCCGAGCGTTTCATTCGCCTGCACCCGCAGCACCCGAACGTCGACTATGCCTATTACCTCAAGGGCCTGACCTCGTTCGACCAGGACCGTGGCCTGGTGGCGCGCTTCCTGCCGCTGGACATGACCAAGCGTGACCCGGGTGCTGCCCGCGACTCCTACAACGAGTTCGCCCAGCTCACCAGCCGCTACCCCAACAGCCGCTACGCGCCCGATGCCAAGCAGCGCATGATCTACCTGCGCAACCTGCTGGCGTCCTACGAGATCCACGTGGCTGACTACTACCTGACCCGTCAGGCCTACGTCGCTGCTGCCAACCGTGGCCGCTACGTGGTGGAAAACTTCCAGGAAACGCCGTCCGTCGGCGACGGCCTGGCGGTGATGACCGAAGCCTACATGCGTCTGCACCTGGATGACCTGGCCGCGACCAGCCTCGACACCCTGAAAACCAACTACCCGGATCACCCGAGCCTGGAAGACGGCAAGTTCGTGCCCCAGCAGGACGAAGCCGACAACCGCTCATGGATCTCCAAGGCTACCCTGGGCTGGATCGGCAACAACACCGACCCGCTGCCGCCGGGCGAAACCCGCGCCAACCAGGATGTGCAGCGTCAGTATCAGGAAGCGCGCGACGCCATTCCGAAAGAACTGCTGCCACCTGAAGACGGCGGCACCGCCGACCAGCAGCAGCCAAACGCCGAAGAAGGCAAGAGCCGTTCATGGTTCAGCTACGCCACCTTCGGTCTGTTCGACTGAAGCTGGGTTGCATTGAAAAAAGGGGCCTGACGGCCCCTTTTTTTTCGCCGCTTGCTCCGCATCGGGCGCGCTCCTACACTGCGCCATCTCCCCTGGCAAAGCTGACCATCCCATGATTCGCCTGATTTTCTGGATCGCCGTCGTGTTCGCCGCCATTTGGCTGTGGCGCAAATTCAAGAACCCGGCGCGCGCGCCTCGCCAGGATGACAAGCCGGCATCGCTGAGCATGGTTCGATGCGCCCAGTGCGGCGTGCATCTGCCAGAAGACAGCGCGCTGCGCCGCGACAGCCACTGGTATTGCAGCAAGCCGCACCTGGAGCAAGGGCCCGGCAACGGTGCCCGCTGAAGCGCAGTTTCTCGGCGGCGCCCAGGCGCAGCGGATGCTGCGCCTGTACCACCTCTACCGCTTGACCATCGGCCTGTCGCTGGTCCTGCTGATTTCCAGCAACATGGACAACCGCCTGCTGGAAGTGGCCGATGGCGAACTGTTTCGCGCCGGCAGCTGGCTGTACCTGATCCTCAACATCCTGGTCGTGGTGCTGATGGGCAACCCGCGTCGGGTCTTGCCGGTGTTCAGCCTGGCCACTGCCGACGTGATCATGCTCGCGGGCCTGTTCTACGCCGGCGGCGGTACACCCAGCGGTATCGGCAACCTGATGATCGCCTCGGTGGCCATGGGCAATCTGCTGCTGCGCAACCGCCTGGGCCTGTTGATCGCCGCGCTGGCCACCATCGGCATCATCTACCTGACGTTCTACCTGAGCATCTCGCGCCCCACTGCCGCCAACGACTACCTGCAGGCCAGCACTCTGGGTGTGCTCTGCTTCGCCGTGTGGTTCGTGGTTCAAGGCCTCAGTCGCCTGCTGCGCACCAGTGAGAACCTGGCCGAGCAGCGCGCCAGCGACGTCACCAGTCTGGAAGCCCTGAACGCGCTGATTCTGCAGCGCATGCGCACCGGCATCCTGGTGCTGGACACCGAACTGCGGGTGCAACTGGCCAACCAGGGCGCCTTGGGGCTTTTTGGCCGCATGACACTCAATGGTGAGCTGATCGCCGTCCACTCACCCGACCTGATCGAACGGTTGCTGCAGTGGCAGACCAACCCTGCCCTGCGCGTGAAAAGCCTCAAGTTCTCCCCTACCGGGCCGTCGATCCAGGCCAGCTTCATTGCCCTGCGTCGCGGCGGTGAACAGCAGCAGACCCTGGTGTTTCTCGAAGACCTGTCGCAGATCGCGCAGCAGGCCCAGCAACTCAAGCTGGCCGCGCTCGGCCGCCTCACGGCCAGTATCGCCCACGAGATCCGCAACCCGCTGGGCGCCATCAGCCATGCCGGGCAATTGCTGCAGGAATCCGAAGACCTGCCGGTAGCCGACCGGCGTCTGACGCAGATCATTCAGGATCAATGCAAGCGCATGAACCTGATCATCGAGAACGTGCTGCAGCTGTCGCGCCGGCGCCCCAGCGCACCGCACCCGCTGGACCTCAAGGCGTGGCTGGAAAACTTCGTCAGTGACTTTCGCACCACCGCGCGCCCGGGCCAGCAACTGCACATGTATGTCAGCGACGGCACCCTGGAAACCCGCATGGATGCCAACCAGCTGACCCAGGTATTGAACAATCTGGTGGAAAACGGCCTGCGCTACAGCGCCCAGCAACAGGGTCGCGCGCAGGTCTGGTTGAATCTTTTCGTGGAGCCGACCGACGGCCTGCCGATCCTCGAGGTGCTGGACGATGGGCCGGGCTTTGCCGCCGATCAGTTGCAGCACATGTTCGAGCCTTTCTTCACCACCGAAAGCAACGGCACCGGGCTGGGCCTGTATATTTCCCGCGAGCTGTGCGAAAGCAACCAGGCCCACCTAGACTACAGAGCACGTGAAAAAGGGGGCAGCTGCATGCGCATCACCTTCGCCCACCCGCGCAAACAGGGATGACTATGAGCGCCAGGCAAAAAATTCTGATCGTGGATGACGAGCCGGACATCCGCGAACTGTTGGAGATCACCCTCGGCCGCATGAAACTGGAAACCCGCAGCGCACGCGACGTCAACGAGGCCCGCGAATGGCTGGGTCGCGAATCGTTCGACCTGTGCCTGACCGACATGCGCCTGCCCGACGGCACCGGTCTTGAGCTGGTGCAGTTCATCCAGCAGCGCTACCCGCATGTGCCGGTGGCGATGATCACCGCGTTCGGCAGCCTGGACACCGCCATCAATGCGCTCAAGGCCGGTGCCTTCGATTTCCTCACCAAGCCGGTCGACCTGCCGCGCCTGCGCGAGCTGGTCGGCACCGCGCTGCGCATGCCGGCGCCCGCCCCGGTCGGCAAGGAACCGAGCATCGACCAGCGCCTGCTTGGCGACTCGCCACCCATGCTGGGGCTGCGCAAGCAGATCGGCCGGCTGGCACGCAGTCAGGCGCCGGTCTACATCAGCGGTGAGTCGGGCAGCGGCAAGGAGCTGGTCGCCCGGCTGATTCACGAACAGGGCCCGCGGGCGGATCGGCCGTTCATTCCGGTCAACTGCGGGGCCATCCCCGCCGAGCTGATGGAGAGCGAATTCTTCGGCCATCGCAAGGGCAGCTTCACCGGTGCCACCGAAGACAAGCCGGGGCTGTTTCAGGCAGCCAATGGCGGCACGCTGTTTCTCGACGAAGTGGCCGACCTGCCGTTGACCATGCAGGTGAAGCTGCTGCGCGCCATCCAGGAAAAGGCCGTGCGCGCCGTGGGTGGGCAGACCGAAAACGTGGTCGATGTGCGCATTCTCAGCGCGACCCACAAGGACCTCGCAGCCGAGGTGGCGGCGCAGCGTTTTCGCCAGGACCTCTACTACCGACTCAACGTGATCGAGCTTCGCGTGCCCTGCCTGCGCGAGCGCCGTGAAGACATTCCGCTGCTGGCTGCCAGCGTGCTGGCACGCCTGGCGCAGGGCAGTGGCCTGCCGCCCGCGCAGTTGACCCCAGCGGCACTGGAAACCCTCAAGGGCTACCGCTTTCCGGGCAACGTGCGCGAACTGGAAAACATGCTCGAACGGGCCTACACCCTGTGCGAAGACGATCGCATCGAAGCGAGCGACCTGCGCCTGAGCGAAACGGCAGTCAGCGTGGAGTCCGGCGAACCTAGCCTGGCCCAGGTCGACAACCTGGAAGACTACCTGGAAAGCGTCGAGCGCAAGCTCATCCTGCAAGCGCTGGAAGAAACCCGCTGGAACCGCACGGCAGCGGCGCAGCGGTTGAACATGTCGTTCCGCTCGATGCGCTACCGCCTGAAAAAGCTGGGCCTGGATTGATTCCGTGCCACCGCGTCAAACCCGGACGCGGCTCGCGCCGCTGCTACAGGGTTTGTGTGGTGCGCGTGATTGAACGCATCGGTGATGCACGCGGTGTGCCCGAACAGAAGCGTCGGCGGTGCTCGCGGTATGCCCGAATGACCGCGGCCGGGCCGGACGCGGCTTGCGCCGCTGCTACAGGACAACGCGATTCCTGTAGCAGCGGCGCAAGCCGCGTCGGCGGTGTACGCGGTGAGCCTGAATGAACACGGCGGGGCCGGACGCGGCTCGCGCCGCTGCTACAAGACAACGCGATCCCTGTAGCAGCGGCGCAAGCCGCGTCGGCGGTGTATGCGGTGTGCCTGAATGAACGCGGCGAGGCCGGACGCGGCTCGCGCCGCTGCTACAAGACAACGCGATCCCCGTAGCAGCGGCGCAAGCCGCGTCGGCGGTGCATGCGGTGTGCCTGAATGAACACGGCGAGGCCGGACGCGGCTCGCGCCGCTGCTACAAGACAACGCGATCCCCGTAGCGGCGCAAGCCGCGTCGGCGGTGTGCGCGGTGTGCCTGAATGAGCGCGGTGGGGCCGGACGCGGCTCGCGCCGCTGCTACAGGACGACGCGATCCCTGTAGCAGCGGCGCAAGCCGCGTCGGCGGTGTACGCGGTGTGCCTGAATGAACGCGGTGAGGCCGGACGCGGCTTGAGCCGCTGCTACAAGGGGATTCGGTTTTGCGGCGCGTAGGGGGCTGGATCGATCACGGCTTCGCGACCCAGCAGCAGGTCGGCCAGCAGACGACACGAAGCCGGCGCCAGCACCAGCCCGTTGCGGTAATGACCGCAGTTCAACCACAAACCCGGATGCCGCGGCAGCGCACCAATGAACGGTACCCCCTCCGGCGACCCCGGACGCAACCCAGCCCACTGTTGCACCGGCGTGGCCTCGGCCAGGGCCGGCAGCAGATCGACCGCCGAGGCCTGCAAGCTGTTCAGCGCCTCTACCGTTGGCGTCTTGTCGAAGCCCGCATGCTCCAGCGTGCTGCCGATCAATACATGCCCATCGCGGCGGGGAATGGCATAGCGCCCCTTGGCCAGTACCATGCTCGGCAAAAAATCGGCTGCGCATTTGAACAGGATCATCTGCCCCTTAACCGGCTCCACCGGCAAGTCGATGCCCAGGGTCTGCAACAACTCACCGCTCCAGGCACCCGCGGTCAGCACCACCTCGTCGGCCAGCACCTCCCCCTGCGCTGAATGCACGCCGACCACCCGCTGGCCATCGAGCAAAAAACCCTGCACTTCACACTGCTCGCGCACCGTCACGTTGGGCAGCGCCGACAAGGCCGCTTTCAAAGCCTTGATCAAGCGTGGATTGCGCACATTGGCGACATCGGCCATATGGATCGCACGCCCGAACCCGGGCCCCAGCACCGGCACGGCCTCGTAGGTAGCTGAAATATCCACTGCCGCCAGCGGCCGACCATTGGCCCGTGCCCAGGCAAGCGCCTCGGCTTCATCGTCCAGGTCCAGCCAGTACAAACCGGTGGTGTACACCTGCGGGTCGATGCCTGTATCAACGGCCAGGCGCTGCCCCAGGCGCGGATAGAAATCCTGCGACCAATGCGCCAACGCCGTAACCGCCGGGCTGTAGCGCCAGGGATACAGCGGTGAAACGATGCCACCGCCGGCCCAGGAAGACTCCTGGCCGACCGCGCTGCGGTCGATCAGGGTAATGCGACCCACATGGGCAGCAAGATTGTAGGCCGTCAGCAGGCCCATTACGCCGCCGCCGACAACCAACACATGGTCAGACATGAAACGATTCCAAAGAAGGCTCAGCGGCCCCAGCAGGTGGCAGAGGTGTTGCCGGCAGCCATGCCGGTGTTGGTCCGCGCGCCGGTTTGATTGATGACGAAACTGCCGCACTTGTCACCGACCATCATGCTGCCGGGCTTCGGCGCGGCCGTCAGGCTGAACGTTGTGGCGTCCTTTGCCGTCACGATGTTGTACCAGGCATTGCCCGCCACGTCGGGCACGTTGGCGTAGCTGCCGGTCCGTGTGAACCCCCTCTCGAAATTCTGCGCACCTTCGGCCAGCACCTGGCCGATCTCCACCCGGTGCGTGCGCTTCACGTACTCGGTGTAGCTGGGGTAGGCGATGGCGGCAAGGATGCCGACGATGGCGACTACGATCATCAATTCTATCAAGGTAAAACCCTGCTGCTTTTCCATAGGCATGCTCACTGTCGTTGTCGCCACATGATCCGCCGATTCTGTACGGCGCCGGGCTCGATATAGGTGAAAAGGTTACCATTGGAATCCTGCACCGTGATGGTTTGACTGGGTGAGTCGGTGCTGTTGCTATCGCTGCCTACGAAGGCAGAGAAATTGGGTAATCCGCCACTGATGGTATAGCCACTGATCGAGGTCGTACTTCCAAACACTGCAAAGTTGGTGAGCATTTTACCAGTAGCGGCATCCACCTCCATGATTTTGCCCGAACCGGAGCTGGAGCAAGGATCCGTAGTATCCAGAATGGCGGTACTGAAATAGATACGACCCTCGATCAAACGCGCAGCGTAAATCACGCGCTCACCGGCATTGATGCCCTGATAGGTGAGCGGCATGTACCAGCCCATACGAGACGTGTAGTCGACGCTGTTCTGGCTGGTGTAAACAGTTTGCCCCGTGATGTTGGTAATGGTCTGCTGCTGCAACTGCGATTGGGTGTAGTTGGTCGTGGAAGCATCACTGTCCAGGATGGCGTAAAAGGCTTGCGGGCTCTTGGTGGTTTTATCGGCCGACTCGTTGAGCTTTCCGGTACCGAAGAAAATCAACTTGCGGCCGTTGGTGTAGTTGCCTATGACGGGTTGGGCGGTGATCGGTTGTGTGGCTTCGCCAGCGGCTGTGAACAAGGGTGTGGTTGGATCGACACCTTTGGTTGATGTCGTGAAGTTAAACTTCCAGAGCCGTCCCTTGAGGTCGCCGCCATAGGCATACTGAACATAGCCTTGTGCGTCCAGCCGCAACTTGACCGAAGACAAACCGTTATCGGTTTCTCCAGCCTTCACGATGGGTGTTGTGAGTTTGCTGATAAAGGCCCCTGTGTTCAAGTTCACGACATAGAGGGCCGCTCGTCCCGTAGCGCTGCCATATCCGTTACTGATGAAAGCCGCCCAGGTACCGTCCTGCAATCTCCCCACTTCCGGTTTGGCATAGGCGTAGCCCAGATCATTGAAAGTATTGCTGGTGTCGGCGGTATCGGGCGCACGAATCTCCCACAGTGCCTTGATGGTGTTGCCTGCCGAGTCGTCGAACAACTGCAAAGCGTAGAACGCCTTGCCACCGGCGCCGACTCCGCCCAAAGCAACGGTTCTCCATGTCTTGCCCTGTGGCGCGTCAGCTACCGTGATTTGTCCATCGGCCAGAAAGGTATGGGACGTGCCATTGACATAATCGGTGTCGGCCACGTAATGCAGGTTGGGCAGTACACTCGAAGGCATGTACGCATAGACCCGGCGACCGCTGGTGCTGATGACATTGACGAACCCATCGTTGGTATTGACCAGCAAGTTGGGATTCATCGATTTGGCTTTGTTGGTCAAATAGGTTGAATAGCTGTTGTCATCCACTGAGTCTGAGGCCGCATTGGCGGTAGGGGACGCATAGACGAGCGGCGAGTTGATGATATCGCCCAACAGCACCGTGCGCGTTTTCAATCCTGCTTTATTGGTCCCCTTGCTCCACTCTACCAAGTCAGCCCCTGTAATGGTGCGAGGTAAATTGGCATTCAGCGATGCTTTCTGTGCAGTGGAGAAGTTATCGAAGGCCAGCGTGACGGCGGCGTTACTGGCCGTATTCCAGGATTGATAGACCGATGTCGTACCGGGCTTGATCAAATCGTCGGTACTCCAGTTGTACTTGCTGGTGTTGACCGTACCATTGGCGTTGTAGTTGAACGCCTTGATCGTGCCGCGCCAATCAGTTGGGTCGTAGAACGTCTCGTAATACTGCGCGCCTGTCGTCAACGTTGCCGAACTGGAAACCCCCGCCCCACCTGAGCCCGCGACCGAAGAAATGGCATTGAGCGCGGAGCCCAGTGCCGCCGTTAGTCCGGCAGCATCGGTGGCTTGGTAATACTGGCCTTTGCCGTAGTCGGCAGCGTCCGAAAGCATGTCGTTGTTGGCCGTAAAGCCCACGGTGTAGGTAAACATGTTCTGCTGGACGAAATCACTCGAGTCCCAACTTTTGCCAGCCAGGTCGGTACCGCCCGAGCGCATGTCGATGTCATAGGCGAATTTGGCAATATCGTCAAGGTAGAGGGTGTCGCCCTCACCGTCGCCGTTGATGTTGTTGCCGTCGTTCGCACTGATCCCATCCCAGTTGGGCAAGTTGCTACCGCCCAGGGGATCGTCTTTGGGAAAGGTACGGTCATAGGTCGGCAGACCGTCGGTGATCACGACGCCGTAGTTTTTTTGACAGCGGTACTGAATGGGGCTGGTATAGGTTGAAGGCGATGAATTGTAGTATGGCGCCATGCCACGAAAGTAGCGCGTAACCTCATAGTAGGTTTCAGCCAGCGGCGTGTTTGCTACAGCACCCAAACCATTGATGGCATTGACCAAGGCGGTGTAGTTGGCTTTGGTCGTGTCCGAGGTGGCCGAGATGTCCGCGACGGCTCGAGCAATGTTGCCACCCGGCCCAGGGTTGCCGGTAGCAGGCGGATTGAACGTCGCCAGACCGATCCGAAGATTGCGATTGGCGCCTACCAAGTCGACCGCCGTCTTGCGAGCTACGTTGATTCGGTAGTCATTGGGAATGACAACACCATCGGTGTAGTCCCTGTTTGGATTACTGGCCGGAACTTGGTCGTATAGGTAGGAAACATAGTTGGCCGAGTAACGCGTGTTGCCCGAGCCGACGGGATCAGGCAGTTTCATGCAGACAAGACGGTTCGTAGTGAATTTGTAGAACATCCTGTAGCCGATCAGGCCCCTGTTTGTACAGGTGCCTTGGTTGAAACTGCTGTAGAAAACGTTCTCGCTGCTCATGTCCAGCGCGTTTACATATTGGCAGTCGTTGTTTGCATTACAGGTGTAAACAGCTGTCTGGGCGTCCAACTGATTGAACGCAGTCGATCTGATGAGACTGTTCATGCTCCCGGAGTTGTCCACCAGCAGCACCACGTTTGGGGTCACAGCGCCGGCGCTAAGCAAGGGTGAACTCGATGGCGTAAAACCATACGCAGGCATCGCCACATAGCTGCTCACCAATGCACCGAGCAGGCAGCTACGCCACCATGCCAGGCGCTGCATCGATTTATTGCTGCTTGGCATAGAGGGTCTCCAGCACTGTACGGGATGTGCCCTGCAATCCGACGCCCGTGATTCTGTAAAGCGTGAATGAGACGCCGTTTTCCGTCACGGGAATACTCGCAGCAAGAATGGCAGGGTCTTTGGTGATGCCCAGTTTTTGAACCCCGTACAGACCACCACTGGCTGCAGCGGTCCATACCACCCCGGAACTGGCATCATTGCCTGCTGCGGGGAGACCGGTATTGGCCAGGACAGGAGGCGCACACCGGGTCACATCGGCGCAGACCGCCAACGTATAACCCGACGCTGCAACCGCATTTTCACCCAGTCGTAACGCCGCTTCGGCCATTTGAAAGGACTCGTTGCGCAGCTTTACACTGCCAGCCATCTTTTCCTGCAGCGTTGCGTTTTGCATGGACGAGATACCGATCAATGTCAGCAGCAGAAGAAATACCAACGCGATGATCAGCGTCATGCCTCGCTGTGGACCAGGGCGTCGCCTCATCGAAATTGAACCCAACGCAGGCCTCCTCACAATAGACGGTTCCGAATGGAAGCCACGATGCTGAACGACTGCTCCTTCGCCAATGCAGTCGCATTGCCATCGGTGACCTTCAGAGCAATGCGCACGCTGCGAATGAGGGCGAAGTTGGTAGGCGTCGCCACATAGCTGGAAGCAAACTCGTCGGCGTCGTTGGAGGCCATGCCGAAGGTCACATCGAACTGGCTGACATTGTTGATCAAAGGAGAAACGCTATCAGCCTTTGGGCCGACATTGATCGAGTTACTGCTGTAGGAGTAAACCACCCTGCGGATGGGGAAAGTCAGTTGCCCTGCCGTCAATGCAGGCGTCTGTCCGCCGGTGTACGCGGTCGCGCTAAACCTACAATCCGAACGAATCTGCCAAGTGGGCAACGGGCCATTCTCGCCGACATCTGCGTACACTAGCGTCAGGACCACATTGCCATTCGAAGATCTGGTAACGGTAATAGGTGTCGCGAAGGCAGCGGCGAAATCCCCCTCCTTACTGCTGTCCTGCACCGTGGCCAGGCAACCAAACATCCCCACGGAACGGACTTCCTGAATCATCTTGCTCAGTATGAACCGCGCGTCCTCCTGAATAGCGGCTGCCGCGCTTTGCGAGCGGTAGGTGTTCTTCGCCGTCAGGAATATCTGCGTCACGCCCAGTGTGATGACCAGACCCAGGGTCATTGCCACCATCAGCTCGATCAGACCGATACCGGCCATGCTCCGTCTCATTTGATGTCCTTGTCCATTGCCACGCGGCTGACGAGCTTGTACTCCTGAACGGCGGCATCGGTGCCGGCTACGTTGGAAACATTGGACGCGCCCGCTGCACGAGCATCGGACCATCTGATGGTGATCGTCACCAACCGACCATTGACGTCGATGCTGCTGGTTGCGGCATCTGCTCCCCCGAGCGCGGTGACGTTGGCGGCGAAGTCGACCAGATCCTGATTGCGAGTGGAACCACCGGCACTGGTCGGCGCGGCACTCAGGGCGGACAGCGCGTAGTTGGCATTGGGGTTGGCACGGATTCGATCCATCATGTCATAGGCGAGGAAACTGGCCTGGCTGCTCAAGGTGGAGCTATCAGTGAACTTCAAGGCATTGAGCTGGAGGGCCGCCGCGCCAAGCAGTCCGATGCCCAGCACCAATAGCGACACCAGAACCTCGATGAGGCTGGCACCCTTCTGTTTCGCAGGCCCAGTCATGGACAAGCCCCAGTCGGCACTATGCGACCGTTCGCACAGACGCCCAGAGTCCTGCTGAAGCTTCCGCGCGTGTAGACAAACTCAAACTTGCTGGCCGGCATCACCAGTGCGCCCAGACTGCTGTATTCGATAAAAGCCAGGTCGTTGGGAAGTACCACGGCGGAGGTGGCCATGGGGGCGATCACCCTGAGCGTATCGACCACGGCGCCATTGGCAACCGACTGGATATTCAGCTGGCTGGTCCAGGTGTTCGCTGTCTGTGGTCTGACCCGCACATTCATGCCCCTATTGATCGCCTCGAGCCGCGCATAGTTGAGTGCCCGATACAAATCCGTCGACTCAGTGTCCGCTTTGGTGTTGTTCATCAAGGCAACGAACGAGGGAATACCCACGGTTACCAGGATGGCCAACACCGCAATCGTCACCATCAGCTCGACCAGCGTAAACCCCTTGTAACCATGCCGCATTGGACGCCCCCCCCAGGAGCACTGACTATAAACCAGCGCTCGCGCAGTTCGCTGGGCGCACAGGATATACGGTTGTTCTAGAGGGATCAGCGCCTGTTGCACAGAAACCCAGGGAGGGTTGGCATGAACAGCAAGGGAATGACATTGGTAGAGCTGGTGGCGGTGCTGGCAGTGGCGGGGATATTGGCGGCGATCGCGGTGCCCGCCTTCCGCACGATGCTGCAGGAGCAGCGGCGTCAGATGATCGTCAGCGAGCTGGTCGCGACCCTGAAAATGGCCCGAACCGAAGCGGTTGTGAGGCATACCCCTATGGTCGTCCGCGCGTCGGACAAGGGGTGGGGCTGGGGATGGAAGGTAATGCCAGACAGGCGCGGGCTGCCTTCCAGCTCGAGCACTGTCCTGCGCGAGCGCGTGTTGGACGGCGCGATCAGGATCGAAGGAAACCTATGGATACGCAAGGAGGTGCGTTTCAACACGTTCGGCGCTGTTGCCGGAGTAAGCGGCGCCGGCAACCCCGGAACGCTCTACGTGTGCGATCGCAACAACAAGGCGCGTACGCGCCTTATCCTCAGCTGGGCCGGAAGGCTCAGGCTAGACAAAAGCTACGTACGCAATCGCGACGATCAGTGCCGCAAGTCACTCAAGTAATCGTCTTCACCCGCAATTCCTTGGGCATCGAGAACGTGATGTTCTCCGGCCGACCGATCAACTCGTCGGCGCCGGTCGCACCCCAGGCGTGCAGTTGCTCGATGACACCGCGCACCAGCACCTCGGGCGCCGAGGCACCAGCGGTAATGCCGATACGCTGCACGCCGTCGAACCAGCCTTGCTGCATGTCCTGCGCCCCGTCGATCAGGTACGCCGGGGTGGCCATGCGCTCGGCCAGCTCGCGCAGCCGGTTGGAGTTGGAGCTGTTCGGGCTGCCCACTACCAGTACCACGTCGCACTCGTCGGCCAGGATCTTGACGGCGTCCTGGCGGTTTTGCGTGGCGTAGCAGATGTCGTCCTTGCGCGGCCCGCCAATGGCGGGGAAGCGCGCGCGCAACGCGTCGATGACCCGGCTGGTGTCATCCATGGACAAGGTCGTCTGGGTCACGAAGGCAAGGTTTTCAGGGTTGATCACGTTCAGGCTGGCAACGTCTTTCTCGTCTTCGACCAGGTAGATGGCGCCGCCGTTGCTGGCATCGTACTGCCCCATGGTGCCTTCGACTTCCGGATGCCCGGCGTGGCCGATGAGAATGCACTCGCGGCCGTCGCGGCTGTAGCGAGCCACTTCGATGTGCACCTTGGTGACCAGCGGGCAGGTTGCATCGAACACCTTCAGGCCGCGCCCGGCCGCTTCCTGGCGCACGGCCTGGGAAACGCCGTGGGCACTGAAGATGACGATGACGTCGTCAGGCACCTGGTCGAGTTCGTCGACGAAGATAGCGCCGCGATTGCGCAGGTCTTCGACCACGAACTTGTTGTGCACCACTTCGTGGCGGACATAGATCGGTGCGCCGAAGACTTCCAGGGCGCGGTTGACGATCTCGATCGCTCGGTCCACACCCGCGCAGAAGCCACGGGGATTGGCGAGTTTGATTTGCATGCTTGCCTCGGTGCCCTTAAAGGGCGGTGACCGAAAGAATTTCCACCTCGAAGGTCAGGGTCTTGCCTGCCAACGGGTGGTTGAAGTCTACCGTCACTTCGTTGTCGTCGAATGCTTTCACCACGCCCGGAAGCTCGGTGTTGGCCGCGTCGTTGAAGATCACCAGCAACCCTTCGGACAGCTCCATGTTCGCGAACTGCGAGGCCGGCATGACTTGCACGTTCTGCGGATTGGGCTGGCCGAAAGCGTTTTCCGGCAGCACCTTCACGGTCCGTCGGTCGCCGGCCTTGAAGCCGAACAAGGCGGCTTCGAAACCCGGCAACAGGTTGCCATCGCCGACCTTGAAGGTCGCTGGCGACTTGTCGAACGTACTGTCGACGGTGTCGCCGTTTTCCAGGTGCAGGGCGAAGTGCAAGGTCACTTCAGTGTTTTCCCTGATACGCTGCTCAGTCATTCACCGCTTCTCCGGTTTTCTTGCTCTTGAACATATCCAACGCCAGCATGATCGCACCGACGGTGATGGCGCTGTCGGCCAGGTTGAACGCCGGGAACCGCCAGCGATCCTGCCAATGCACCAGAATGAAGTCGACCACATGGCCGAGCACGACACGGTCGAACAGGTTGCCGACCGCGCCACCCAGCACCAGGGCCAGCGCTATCGCCAGCCAGGTGTCGCTGCGCCCCAGGCGCTTGAGCCAGACCACCAGCACCACGCTGACCACCACGGCGATCAGGGTGAACAGCCAGCGCTGCCAGCCGCCACTGTCGGCCAGGAAGCTGAAGGCGGCGCCGGTGTTGTAGGCCAGGGTCCAGCTGAGCAGGTCGGGAATGACCACTATCTGCTCGTACATCTGCAGGGTGCCGTCGAAATAGAACTTGGTGGCCTGGTCCAGCACCATCACCAACACGCTGAGCCACAGCCACTTCAAGTGGCCGTAGCGACCGAAGGACGCCGACGAATCAGGCATAGTGGCGCACCTCGCCGTCACCGCTGATGTTGTCGACGCAGCGCCCACAGATTTCCGGATGCTCGGGGTCCACGCCCACGTCGTCACGGAAGTGCCAGCAACGCGCGCACTTCACGCCACTCGACTTGACCACTTTGAGCTTCAGTCCAGCGACCTCGGTGACCACCGCATCGGCCGGAGCCTGGGCGAATGGTGCCAAGGTGGCACCCGAGGTGATCAGCACGAAGCGCAGCTCGTTGCCAAGCTTGGCCAGGTCGGTGTTCAGCGCGTCTTCGCTGTACAGGGTCACTTCGGCCTGCAGGTTGCCGCCGATGGCCTTGGCGGCGCGCAGGTTTTCCATTTCCTTGTTGACTGCGGTCTTCACCGCCATCACGCGTTCCCAGTAGGCGCGATCCAGCTCGAAGCCCTCGGGCAACTCGCTCAGGCCCTGGTACCAGGTGTTGAGCATCACCGATTCGTTGCGCTCGCCCGGCAGGTACTGCCACAGCTCGTCGGCGGTGAACGCCAGGATCGGCGCGATCCAACGCACCAGCGCCTCGCTGATGTGGTACAGCGCGGTCTGGCAGGAACGCCGGGCAACGCTGTTGGCGCCGGTGGTGTACTGGCGATCCTTGATGATGTCCAGATAGAAGCCGCCCAGCTCCTGCACGCAGAAGTTGTGCACCTTGGAGTAGACGTTCCAGAAGCGGTATTCGCCGTAGTGCTCTTCCAGCTCGCGTTGCAGCAGCAGCGCCCGGTCGACGGCCCAGCGGTCCAGGGCGATCATCTGATCGGCCGGCAGCAGGTCGGTGGCCGGGTTGAAGCCGCTGAGGTTGGAGAGCAGGAAGCGCGCCGTGTTGCGGATGCGACGGTAGGCGTCGGCACTGCGTTGCAGGATGGTGTCCGACACGGCCATTTCGCCCGAATAGTCGGTGGCCGAAACCCACAGCCGCATGATGTCGGCACCCAGGGTGTCGTTGACCTTCTGCGGGGCGATGACGTTGCCCAGCGACTTGGACATCTTGCGGCCGTTTTCGTCCACGGTGAAACCGTGGGTCAGCAGCTCGCGATACGGCGCATGGTTGTCGATGGCGCAGCCGGTCAGCAGCGAAGAGTGGAACCAGCCGCGGTGCTGGTCCGAACCTTCCAGGTACAGGTCGGCACGCGGGCCGCTTTCGTGGCCCATCGGGTGCGAGCCGCGCAGCACGTGCCAGTGGGTGGTGCCCGAGTCGAACCAGACGTCCAGCGTGTCGCTGATCTTGTCGTAGTTGGCGGCGTCATCGCCCAGCAGCTCGGCGGCGTCCATCTTGAACCAGGCTTCGATGCCTTCGACTTCGACGCGCTTGGCCACCTCTTCCATCAGCTCGACGGTGCGTGGGTGCAGCTCACCGGTGGCCTTGTCGAGGAAGAACGGAATCGGCACGCCCCAGTTGCGCTGGCGCGAGATGCACCAGTCGGGACGGTTGGCGATCATCGAGTGCAGGCGTGCCTGGCCCCAGGCCGGGACGAACTTGGTTTCCTCGATGGCTTTCACCGCGCGCTCGCGCAGGGTATCGCCTTCGACGGGTGGCTTGTCCATGCCGACGAACCACTGCGCCGTGGCGCGGTAGATCAGCGGGGTCTTGTGCCGCCAGCAGTGCATGTAGCTGTGACTGACCACTTCGGTGTGCATCAACGCACCGACTTCGGTCAGCTTGTCGACGATGTTCGGGTTGGCCTTGAAGATGAACTGGCCGCCGAAGAACGGCAGCGATTCGACATACACGCCATTGCTCTGCACCGGGCCAATGATGTCGTCGTTGGTCAGGCCGTACTGCTTGCAGATGTTGAAGTCGTCCACGCCATAGGCAGGCGAGCAGTGAACCACACCGGTGCCCGCGCCCAGTTCGACGTAGTCGGCCAGGTACACCGGCGACAGGCGGTCATAGAACGGATGTCGGAAGTTGATCAGCTCGAGCTTGGCACCCACGGTAGTGGCGAGCACCGTACCTTGCAGGCTGTAGCGCGCCAGGCAGCTCTCGACCAGTTCTTCGGCGAGCACCAGCAGGCGATCACCGACGTCGACCAGGGCGTAGGTGAATTCTGGATGGACGTTGAGCGCCTGGTTGGCCGGGATGGTCCACGGGGTGGTGGTCCAGATCACGATGCTGGCCGGCTTCTCCAGGCCGGGCAGGCCGAAGGCGTCGGCCAGGGCCTGCTGGTCGGCGATCGGGAAAGCGACGTCGATGGTCGGCGACTTCTTGTCGGCGTACTCGACCTCGGCCTCGGCCAGGGCCGAGCCGCAATCGAAGCACCAGTTCACCGGCTTGAGGCCCTTGAACACGAAGCCGTTGCGGACCATTTCGGCCAGGGCACGGATCTCGCCGGCCTCGTTGGGGAAGCTCATGGTCTTGTACGGGTTGGCCCAGTCGCCCAGCACGCCCAAACGGATGAACTCGGCCTTCTGCCCTTCGATCTGCTCGCTGGCATAGGCGCGGCACAGTTCGCGGGTCTTGTCGCCGCCCAGGTTCTTGCCGTGGGTGACTTCGACCTTGTGCTCGATCGGCAGGCCATGACAGTCCCAGCCCGGCACGTACGGCGCATCGAAGCCGGCCAGGGTCTTGGAACGGGTGATCATGTCCTTGAGGATCTTGTTGACCGCATGACCGATGTGGATATTGCCGTTGGCATAGGGCGGACCGTCGTGCAGGACGAACTTGGGACGGTCCTTGCCAATCTCGCGAAGCTTCTGGTACAGGCCAATGCTGTCCCAGCGCTGCAGAGTTTGCGGCTCGCGCTGGGGCAGGCCGGCCTTCATTGGGAAGGCGGTGTCCGGAAGGTTTAGCGTGGCTTTGTAGTCGGTCATTTCAGGCTCTTCAATTTAAGCGGTTGGCTTGGCCCAGTGGGCACGCGCGGCGGCGACATCCGCATCGATCGCCGACTTCAGCGCCTCAAGCGAGGCGAAACGCTGCTCATCACGCAGCTTGTGGTGGAACGCCACCGTTAAATGCCGGCCATAGAGGTCACCGGCAAAGTCCAGCAAATGCACTTCCAGGTGGGCACTGCCATCACCTGCAACGGTTGGCCGCACGCCTATGTTGGCGACTCCTGGCCAGGTCTTGCCGTCGATGTCGACACTGACCAGGTATACCCCGGTGAGCGGCGCACGACGGCGCTTGAGTTGCACATTGGCAGTGGGCCAGCCCAGTTGGCGGGCCAGCTTCTGACCATGCAGGACCCTTCCTTCGATGCAGAAGGGCCGGCCGAGCAACTGTCCGGCACGTTTGAAATCGGCCGCAGCCAGAGCCTTGCGGACCTGGGTGCTGCTGACGCGGACACCGTCCATTTCGACGGTCTGCGCCGACTCGACGGTAAAGCCCTGGAGGCTGCCGGCCTGGGTCAGGAAATCGAAGTCCCCTGCCCGGTCGCAGCCGAAGCGGAAGTCGTCACCAACCTCCAGATGTTTCACGCCCAGGCCGTCGATCAGGATGGTGTCGACGAACTCCGACGCACTGAGCTGGCTCAGGCGCTTGTTGAAGGCCAGGCACAGCACCAGATCGACCTGTTCCGCAGCCAGCAGCTGCACTTTGTCGCGCAGCCGGGCCAGACGTGCCGGCGCGGTCTGCGGGCTGAAGTATTCGCGCGGCTGGGGCTCGAAGATGACCACACAACTGGGCACGCCCAACTCGCGGGCACGCTCGCGCAGCCGGGCCAGAATAGCCTGGTGGCCACGATGGACACCGTCGAAATTGCCAATGGTGGCGGCGCAGCCCCGATGCTGGGGCCGCAGATTGTGAAGGCCTCGAACCAGCTGCATAACGCGCTTCTTGCTCATAAAGTGGTCGATTATAACCATACCCACGCGTCGACGACAGGCAACAGCGTGCATGGATGTTCGCTAACGCATAAAACCGCTCGCGGCCAAGGGCAACCAGTGCGCTCGAGGATCACGCCAGCCCGCGGCGAGCGAAGTCCTTGAGGCGGAAGCCCATGGCCAACAACATTCCGAAATACACTAGCACGCCTGTCAACACCAACAGCCCCAGGCGCAGGAAGCGCTCGAGCATCTGCCCGTCGGCCCAGGCCGGCATGTACTGCAGCAGCACCAGCAAGGCAGCGGCCATGGTCAGCACGGCCACGCCCAATTTGCACAGAAAGGCGGTCCAGCCCGGCTGCGGCTGGAACAGGTCCTGCTGACGCAGCTTCCAGTACAGCAACCCGGCGTTCAGGCAGGCGCCCAGGCTGATGGCCAGCGCCAGGCCTGCGTGCTGCAGATGGCTGATGAACATCAGGTTGAAGACCTGTGTCGCCACCAGGGTGAAGATGGCGATCTTCACCGGCGTGCGAATGTTCTGCTGGGCGTAGAAGCCCGGCGCCAGCACCTTGATCAGGATGATCCCCAGCAGGCCGATGGAATAGGCGATCAGCGCGCGCTGGGTCATGGCCGCATCCAGCGCGGTGAACTTGCCATATTGGAACAAGGCCACGGTCAAGGGCTCGGCGAGCAACGCCAGGGCCACCGCGCACGGCAGGACCAGCACGAAACACAGGCGCAGCCCCCAGTCGAGGATGCGCGAGTATTCATGGCGGTCCCTGTTGGCGTAGGTCTTGGCCAGGGTCGGCAGGAGGATCGTGCCCAAGGCTACGCCCAATACCCCCGACGGCAGCTCCATCAGGCGGTCGGCGTAGTACATCCAGGACACCGAGCCGGCCACCAGGAACGAGGCGAAGACGGTATTGATGATCAGCGAAATCTGGCTCACCGATACGCCGAGGATTGCCGGCAGCATCTGCTTCATCACCCGCAGGGCACCGGTATCGCGCAGGCTCAGGCGTGGCAGCACCAGCAGGCCGAGCTTTTTCAGATGCGGCAGTTGATAGAGCAATTGCGCCAACCCACCCGCCAGCACGGCCCAGCCGAGCGCCATGACCGGCGGATCGAAATAGGGCGTGAGGAACAGGGCAAACAGGATCATCGACACGTTCAGCAGCGTGGGCGTGAAAGCTGGAACCGAGAAGCGGTTGTAGGTGTTGAGGATGGCACCGACGAAGGACGACAGCGAAATCAGCAATATATAAGGAAAGGTCACCCGCAACAGATCGCTGGTGAGCGCGAATTTCTCCGGGGTATCGGCAAAACCCGGAGCGGTTGCCCAGATCACCCACGGCGCAGCGAGGATCCCGGCCACCGTCACCAGCGCCAGTGCGAGGGTCAGCAGGCCGGCGACGTAGGCAATGAAGGTACGCGTGGCCTCCTCGCCCTGCTGGCTCTTATACTCGGCGAGAATGGGCACGAACGCTTGGGAGAAGGCGCCTTCGGCGAAGATCCGGCGCAGCAGGTTGGGCAGCTTGAAAGCGATGAAGAAGGCATCGGTGGCCATGCCGGCGCCGAAAATGCGCGCAATGATGGTGTCGCGGACGAAGCCCAACACCCGCGAAACCATGGTGATGGAGCTGACCGCGGCCAGGGATTTAAGTAGGTTCATCGAAAGTTTTTCATGCCCGTTGACGAAGAGCAGGCCCATATCCGGCCCAGGTGTGCGATACTCCGCGCCGCATCAGCAGGCAGAGCCAGAACTTCGCGAGTGTACAGGTCGCGGGCCAGAAGTGAATCACTTCGACACCCGACCAACCACTTAGCGGATCGTCTCACGTACCCTTGACAACCAACTCGTTGATGGGCATGATTCGCGGCCTTATTTGTTTGCTATTTCAAAAGTCTTTCGAGGAGCTCGACGGTGGCCAACTCACCTTCCGCCAAAAAACGTGCAAAACAGGCTGAGAAGCGTCGCAGCCACAACGCCAGCCTGCGTTCCATGGTTCGCACCTACATCAAGAATGTAGTCAAAGCCATCGACGCAAAAGACGCAGAAAAAGCACAAGCTGCTTACGTTCTGGCCGTGCCAGTTATCGACCGTATGGCCGATAAAGGCATCATCCACAAGAACAAGGCTGCTCGCCACAAGGGCCGTCTGAACGGCCACATCAAAGCACTGAACCAGGCTGCTGCTGCCTGATCAGCTGTACGATGTAGAAAAAGCCGACCCCAGGGTCGGCTTTTTTGTGCCTGTGTGAATGTGCCGGTATCGAGGCGCCGTTTTCACGGCCGATGACCGCTCCTACGGTGGGCCATGCATGTCTTCCGTAGGAGCGGTCATCGGCCGCGAAGGGTGCAACGCGGCTTACCTGACACACCGCAGTGCCTTTTTCGCGGCCGATGACCGCTCCTACGGTGGGCTATGCATGTCCTCCGTAGGAGCGGTCCGTGGCCGCGAAGGGTGCGACGCGGCTTACCTGACACACCGCGGCGCCCTTTTCGCGGCCGATGACCGCTCCTACGGTGGGCCATGCATGTCTTCCGTAGGAGCGGTCCGTGGCCGCGAAGGGTGCAACGCGGCTTACCTGACACACCGCGGCGCCCTTTTCGCGGCCGATGACCGCTCCTACGGTGGGCCATGCATGTCTTCCGTAGGAGCGGTCATCGGCCGCGAAGGGTGCAACGCGGTTATTCGGTCCAGGGGCGAATCGGGATGGCGGTCACGGCGTTTTGCGGGCTGCCTTCGATCATGCGGTCGCTGTAGACCAGATACACCAGGGCGTTGCGCTTCTTGTCGTGGAAACGGACCACCTGCATGGTCTTGAACACCAGCGAGGTGCGCTCCTTGAACACCTCCTCGCCCTCCTTCAAGTTGCCCGGCAGCTGGATCGGCCCGACCTGGCGGCAGGCGATGGACGCTTCCGCACGGTCTTCCGCCAGGCCCAGGCCACCCTTCACTCCGCCCGTCTTGGCGCGCGACAGATAACAGGTCACCCCTGGCACCTTGGGATCATCGAACGCCTCGACGACGATGCGATCGTTGGGACCAACAACCTTGAACACCGTGGACACCTGGCCGATTTCCTCGGCACTCGCCAGCATCGGCAGGCACAACATGGCAGCCGCGAGGGCTTTGAGCACTTTCATGGAAACGTTCCTGTAGGGATCAAACGAGGATCAGGTTGTCGCGGTGCACCAGCTCGGGCTCGGCCATATAGCCCAGCAAGCGCTCGATAACGTCCGACGACTGACCAATGATTTTCTGGGCTTCCAGCGCACTGTAGTTGGCCAGGCCACGTGCGATCTCGCGACCATCGGGCGCCACGCACACCACCATTTCACCCCGCCGAAAACTTCCCTGGACCACTTTCACACCTACCGGCAGCAGGCTCTTGTGGCCACCGGTCAAGGCTTGCACGGCCCCTTCGTCGAGCACCAGGGTGCCGCGGGTCTGCAAGTGTCCGGCCAGCCATTGCTTGCGCGCGGCGAGCATTTCACGCTCGGGCGACAGCAGCGTACCCAGGCGCTCGCCGGCCTTGAGCCGATCGAGCACGCGCTCGATACGGCCACCGACGATCACCGTATGCGCCCCGGAGCGAGCCGCCAGGCGTGCGGCGCGCAGCTTGGTCTGCATGCCGCCACGCCCCAGCGCGCCGCCGGTACCGCCGGCAACCGCATCCAGCGATGGGTCGTCGGCACGCGCTTCGAAGATCAATTGTGCATCGGGGTTGGTGCGCGGATCGGCATCGAACATGCCATCGCGATCGGTGAGGATCACCAGCAGGTCCGCCTCCACCAGGTTGGCCACCAGGGCCGCCAGGGTGTCGTTGTCGCCGAAGCGGATTTCGTCGGTGACCACGGTATCGTTTTCATTGATGACCGGCACCACGCCCAGCTCGACCAGGGTCCGCAGGGTACTGCGCGCATTGAGGTAGCGTTTGCGATCGGAGAGATCGTCGTGGGTCAGCAGGATCTGCGCAGTGTGCCGGCCATGCTCGGCAAAGCTAGACTCCCAGGCCTGCACCAACCCCATCTGGCCGATGGCGGCGGCAGCCTGCAGCTCGTGCATGCCACTGGGGCGCTTGACCCATCCAAGACGACTCATGCCGGCCGCTACAGCCCCCGAAGAGACCAGCACCAGCTCGACCCCGGCATTGTGCAAAGCAACCATCTGCTCGACCCAGACACTCATCGCCGCGCGATCCAGACCCTTGCCGTCCGCGGTCAGCAGCGCACTGCCGATCTTCACGACCCAACGCTGCGCACCCGTCACCTTGCTCCGCATCATCTGCCAACCTTTGCCCGGTAGAAAAACAAAAACGCCGCTCATGGTGAGCGGCGCTTAGTTTAACACTGGAGATCACTGTGGGAGCGGTCATCGGCTGCGAAGAAGACACCGTGGAGTGCCAGGCACACCGCGGTGCGCCCTTCGCGGCCGCGGGCCGCTCCTACAGAAGCGGGACCTGCACCCATACGCACTAGTCGCGGACGTAGATGATTTCCGGGCCGTCTTCGGCGTCTTCTTCTTCCCAATCGTCGTCATCGCCGATGTCGTGGACGCTCTTCACGCCGCTACGGCGCAGTGCGCGCTGATCATCCAGGGCCTGCAGCTGCGCGCGAGCCTCGTCTTCGATGCGCTGGTCGAGCTCGGCCAGCTCATCGGCATAGGCCGGGTCACGGGCCAGGCGATCGGCACGGTCTTCAAGGTAGCGCATGATGTCGCGGCTCAGGCGCTCGGTACCTTCCTTGGCGATGGCCGAGATCACGTAGACCGGACCTTCCCACTCCAGGCGGTCGACGATTTCCTTGACCCGCTCTTCGTGCTCTTCTTCCAGAATCTGGTCGCACTTGTTGAGCACCAGCCAGCGCTCGCGCTCGGCCAGCGACGGACTGAACTTGACCAGTTCGTTGACGATCACTTCGGCGGCATCGGCAGCACTGGTTTCATCCAGCGGCGCCATGTCGACCAGGTGCAACAGCACGCGCGTACGCGCCAAGTGCTTGAGGAAGCGGATACCCAGGCCGGCACCGTGCGAAGCGCCCTCGATCAGACCGGGAATGTCGGCTACCACGAAGCTCTTCCAGCGATCGACACTGACCACACCCAAATTCGGCACCAATGTGGTGAACGGGTAGTCCGCCACCTTGGGCTTGGCCGCGGAGACCGAGCGGATGAAGGTGCTCTTGCCAGCATTGGGCAGGCCCAGCAAGCCAACATCGGCCAGCACTTTCATTTCCAGCTTGAGGTCACGCTGCTCACCCGGCTTGCCCGGACTGGTCTGGCGCGGCGCGCGGTTGGTACTGGACTTGAAGCGGGTGTTGCCCAGACCGTGCCAGCCGCCGTGTGCGACGAGCAGGCGCTGACCGGCCTTGACCAGGTCACCGATCACTTCCTGCGTGGAAGCATCGATCACCGTGGTACCTACCGGTACGCGCAGCTCCATGTCTTCACCTTTCTTGCCGGTGCAATCGGTGCTACCACCGTTGGCGCCGCGCTCGGCATCGAAGTGGCGGGTATAGCGATAGTCGACCAAAGTGTTGAGGTTTTCGTCGGCGATCATGTAGATCGAGCCGCCATCGCCACCGTCGCCGCCGTTGGGGCCGCCATTCTCAATGAATTTTTCACGGCGAAAGCTCATGCAGCCGTTGCCACCGTCACCCGCTTTCACGCGGATGGATACTTCATCTACAAACTTCATGAAAAATACGCCTCTCGCCGCAGGGACGAGCTAATGAAACTGAAACGTAAGGCTCTTGCGAAAATGAGCGCGGCAAACCCGTCAATGACTCTCGTACCGACAGCCCATGCAAACCTTTGCAAGAGACTCACTCCAAAAACGAAAAAGCCCCGTCGCAAGACAGGGCTTCTCCAGCGACGTCGCGATTAAGCTGCGACAACGCTCACGTAACGACGACCGAAGGCGCCCTTTACTTCGAACTTGATCACGCCTGCGACTTTCGCGAACAGGGTGTGATCCTTGCCCATGCCAACGCCGTAGCCAGCGTGGAACTGGGTGCCGCGCTGACGGACGATGATGTTGCCTGGGATGATAGCCTGGCCGCCATACATCTTCACGCCAAGGCGTTTGGCTTCTGAGTCGCGACCGTTACGGGTACTACCACCAGCTTTTTTGTGTGCCATGAGTCAATTCTCCTAGTGAGGAATTAGGCTGAAATTAAGCCTGAATACCGGTGATTTTGATCTCGGTGTACCACTGGCGGTGGCCCATGCGCTTCATGTGGTGCTTACGACGACGGAACTTGATGATGCGGACCTTATCGTGACGACCTTGGGAAATCACTTCAGCCACAACGGTAGCGCCGGCAACCACTGGAGCGCCGATGTTCACGTCGTCGCCATTGGCGACCAACAGAACGCGATCAAAGGTAACGGATTCGCCGGTGGCGATTTCCAGTTTCTCGATCTTCAGGTATTCACCTGGGGCGACCTTGTATTGCTTGCCACCGGTAACGATTACTGCGTACGACATGGTATTTCTCCGATAATCCTGCTCACCCAGCTCTTTATAAGTAGAGTGTCGGCTGGCATGGCTGCATGGGTTGGAACGCCCCAAATGCAATTGCGTAAGGCAGGTGCTGCCCAGGAAGTTCAGGGTGCGCGATTGTACGCAAGCGGCGAACCTCTGACAAGAGGCCGCCAGTCGCCTCATCGGCTTGGCGGACCTGGCAGAACGCCTTTCACGGGCCATACCGGGCCGTGCCGGCCCTGCACACGGGCGCGCAGGGCCATGGACGCGCCTTGACACACCCCGACCCGCGTCCTAGCATGCCGCGCAACCCTTCTGGAGCGACTCTCGCTGATGCAACCCCAAGCTTTCTACCGCGCGGTGGCGGACGATTTCAGCGCCGTCGACGGGATCATCAAGCAGCAGCTGACCTCGCGCGTGCCGTTGGTATCGACGATCAGCGACTACATCACCTCCTCTGGGGGCAAGCGCCTGCGGCCGCTGCTGGTGCTCCTCGCCGGCAAAGCATTGGGCCATCAAAGCGACGACCTGCGTCTGCTGGCAGCCACCATCGAGCTGTTACACACCTCGACCCTGCTGCATGACGACGTGGTCGACATGTCCGGCATGCGCCGTGGTCGTTCCACCGCCAATGCCAAGTGGGGCAACGCGCCAAGCGTGCTGGTGGGCGACTTCCTCTATTCGCGCTCGTTCGAAATGATGGTCGAGCTGGGCTCGATGTCGGTGATGAAGATTCTGTCGCACGCCACGCGCATCATTGCCGAGGGCGAAGTGCTGCAGCTGTCCAAGGTGCGGGACGCCAGCACCACCGAAGAAATCTACATGGAAGTGATCCGCGGCAAGACCGCGATGCTCTTCGAGGCGTCGGCACACAGCGCCGCGGCGCTCACCGGTGCCACCCCCGAACAGTGCGAAGCGCTGCGCACGTTCGGTGATCACCTGGGCGTCGCTTTCCAGCTGGTCGACGATCTGCTCGATTATCGCGGCGACGCCGAGACCCTCGGCAAGAACGTGGGCGACGATCTGGCCGAGGGCAAGCCGACATTGCCACTGATCTACACCATGCGTGAAGGCACCGCCGAGCAGGCAGCGCTGGTCCGCCAGGCGATCCAGAAGGGCGGGATCGAGGACCTGGAACGCATCCGCACTGCGGTCGAGGATTGTGGCGCGCTGGATTACACCGCGCAGCTGGCACGCGATTATGTGGCCAAGGCCATTGCTCAGCTGGAGGCGCTGCCTGCCAGCCAATACCGGGATGCCTTGGTCGAGCTGAGTGAATTTGCGGTGGCGCGTACGCACTGATTCGGTGGTGGGCCATTCGCGGGCAGAGCCCGCTCCCACAAGTGTCCGATTCTACGGTGAGTGAGCGGTGGGCTCTTGCTGGCAGAGCCTGTTCCACCAAAGCCCTGCTCCCAGACAAGAACCATACTCCACATAAAGGCGCAGCTTGCATGGCAGCTGGCGCTGATGGGCTCTTGCGGCAAAAACCCTATATACTGCGCGCCTTTATTCCCTACCCCCGAGGAATCTCGTGAGCACGCTGCCGCCCTGCCCCAAATGCAACAGCGAATACACCTACGAAGACGGCACTCAGCTGATCTGTCCCGAATGCAGCCATGAGTGGTCGGCCACGAGCGACGAGAGTGCCGACGGCGATGCTTTGACGATCAAGGACTCGGTGGGCAATGCCCTGGCCGACGGCGACACCGTTACCGTGATCAAGGACCTCAAGGTCAAAGGCTCTTCGCTGGTGGTCAAGGTCGGCACCAAGGTCAAGAACATCCGCCTGTGCGATGGCGACCATGACATCGACTGCAAGATCGACGGCATTGGCGCGATGAAGCTCAAGTCCGAGTTCGTGCGCAAGGTCTGAGGCGTCGCCCGACCAGCGGTCCGGGCCGTCGCGAGGCGCCCGGCCTGACTTCCAAGGGTGCAATGCCTGCGGAAGGCAAATAGTCGCTTGCTATTATATGAATAAGAATTATTCTCATTGAATGCCCTCAAGGAGAATTGCCATGACCTATCTGATCGACGCCTGGCTCGACCGCCCACACCCCTACCTGCGCATCCTGCATCGCGAGACGGGTGAAGTCTGTGCGGTGCTTGGCGAGGATGCTCTGGATGAGCTACGCGACCAGGGCGACCTCGACCTGCATGGCCTGAGTTCAAGCGAACCTGGAGTGCTCAAGGAAGTGGTGCGCAACCTGTTTTTGTTCTGCTACGCACGGGCACTGCGGCCAATGGGGGAGTTGCACTGATACACCGCGCCGAAGCCGGACGCGGCTTGCGCCGCTGCTACAGATACCGCACTCCCCGCAGCAGCAGCGCGAGCCGCGTCAGCAGTGCATGCAGGCCCCCTGCAGCAGCGGCGCAAGCCGCGTCGTCGGTGGAGGCCAGGCACCTGTAGCAGCGGCGCGAGCCGCGTCGGCGGTGGGTGCGGTGTTTCTGGACGCACGCGGTGAGGCCGGACGCGGCTTGCGCCGCTGCTACAGGGAGTGCGTTTCCGCTGGCGGGTTACAGGACTTCGAGCAGCTCGACGTCGAACACCAGCACGCTGTGCGGCGGGATACTGCCGACGCCTTGGGCGCCGTAGGCCAGTTCGCTCGGTACGTGGACACGCCACTTGCTGCCGGCAGGCATCAGTTGCAGGGCTTCGGTCCAGCCAGCGATCACGCCGTTGACCGGGAATTCGGCCGGCTCGCCACGGTTGTAGGAGCTGTCGAACACGGTGCCATCGGTCAGGGTGCCGTGGTAGTGAACGCGCACGGTGCTGTCACCGGCCGGCTTGCTGCCTTCGCCTGTGCTCAACACTTCGTACTGCAAGCCGCTGGCGGTGGTGGTGATTTCGGCACGCTTGGCATTTTCGGCCAGGTACGCCTTGCCTTCGCCAGCCGCAGCTTCGGCCTTGGCCTGCTGCTCGGCCTGCATGATGTCGCGGATCACCTTGAAGCTGGCGTTCAGCTCTTCTTCGCTCACACGGCTTTCATGGCCACGGAACGCATCGGTCAGGCCGACCAGGATGGCTTCCAGGCTGACGCCAGGTGGTGGGTTGTCGCGCAGTTGGCCGCCCAGTTGACGGCCAATGCCATAGCTGACGCGGGTTTCGTCGGTCGACAATTGTACTTCGGACATAACACTGCTCCGCTGCGGGGCCGCGCCGCAATCTTCATGCGGGGATGAAGGGCGCGCCCGGATAAAAGGGCCAGCAGACTAGCACACTGCAGGCCCGCACTTCAGCAGGCCGGGCCGTGTGCGCCCACGCTACAGGTGCAATCAGTGCTTGGTCAGCTTGTCCAGGTAGCCCATGGCGAACGCCGAAATGACGAAGGTCATGTGGATGATCACGTACCACATCAGGTACTGCGGTTCGATGTTCTTGGCATCCATGAACACACGCAGCAAATGGATGGACGAAATGGCCACGATCGAAGCGGCAACTTTCATCTTCAGCGAAGACGAGTCCATCTTGCCCAGCCAGCTGAGCTTCTCGACGCCCTCTTCGATGTCCAGTTGCGACACGAAGTTTTCGTAGCCCGAGATCATCACCATCACCAGAAGGCCGCCAACCAGCGCCATGTCGATGAGCGAGAGCAGCACCAGGATCACTTCCGATTCGGCCATGGCAAAGATGTTGGGCAGGACGTGAAAGATTTCCTGGAAGAATTTCAGCGCCAGCGCCAGCAGACCCAAGGACAGTCCAACGTAGATCGGCGCCAGCAACCAGCGCGAGGCGTACATGGTTTTTTCGATGAAGCGTTCCATTGAGGCTCACAGGGTGGTGGAAATTGGCGACGATTATAGCCACGGCCATGGCAAAGCACGACGTGCGACGGTGTGTCGCAGCCGCCTGCCGCCTACAGATGTCAGTTTTCCACAAATCGACGGCGCACCCTGGCCGGGTGACGCCTGCACGATGGCGCAGAGGGGCCGACCCGTGCTGGGTGGCCCCTCGGAGACCTACACCGTTGGCCGAACCTCGACCAATTCTTCCAGCGCGTGCTCTTTCTCGGCTTCCTTGAGGTCTTCCTCGCTGATCATTTCCGCGATGACCCGCAGCCGCTCAACCACGCGGGCATTGATGCTGCCCTCGGGAAACGCGCCGTTCTCGTCGGGTTCACCGGCTGGCTCACCGGCCAGCAGGCTCAATGCCTCGTCCGCCTGGCGCACGGCATAGACATGGAACTTGCCGTCGCGGACCGCCTGCAGGACCTTTTCGTCGAGCATCAAGGTGGCGACGTTGGCCTGCGGAATGATCGCACCCTGCTCGCCCGTCAGGCCGCGGGCCTCGCACAGGCGGAAGAAACCCTCGATCTTCTCGTTGACCCCGCCCACCGCCTGGACTTCGCCGAACTGGTTGATGGAACCGGTGATCGCGAAGCACTGTTTGAGCGGCATTTTCGAGAGCGCCGAGATCAAGGTGCAGGCCTCGCCCAGCGACGCGCTGTCGCCATCCACGTATCCGTAGGATTGCTCTAGGGCGATGCTGGCGGAAATGGCCAGGGGAAATTCCTGAGCATAGCGACTGCCCAGGTAGCCGGTGAGAATCATCACCCCCTTGGAGTGGATCGGCTGACCCAGGTTGACCTCGCGCTCGATGTCGACGATGCCGCTGCCGCCCGGATACACCGTGGCCGAGATGCGCGCCGGCACGCCGAACGCCGAGTCGCCCACTTCCAGCACCGTCAGGCCGTTGCACTTGCCGACCGCGGCGCCGCTGGTGTCGATCAGGATGATGCCCGCCAGCATGTCGTCGAGGATGCGCGCCGAAACCCGGCCGGTGCGCGTGGCCTTGGCCTTGAGCGCACGCTCGATGTGGCCGGCGTCGGTACGTTCTTCGTTGGCCAGGTGGCGGATGAAGTCCGCCTCGCTGACCAGCTGGAACAAGTCGCCGATACGGGCCGACAGCCGCCCCTGGTTTTCCGCCAGACGCGCACTGTAGGTGGCCAGGCGCGCGACGGCGTCACCGGTCAACGGCGCCATGCCCTCCTCCGAGGTACGCGTCTTCAGCAGTTGGGCGAACTGCTCCAGGCTCTCGTCGACCATGGGGATGTCTTCGTCGAAGTCCACCAGGACGCGGAACATCTCCTGGAAGTCGGGATCGTGATCCTGCAACGCGTAGTACAGCTGGCGAGCGCCGATGATGATGACCTTGACCTGCAGCGGAATCATCTGTGGCGTGAGCGTGACAGTGGCCAACCGACCGAACTCGCCCAGTGGCGATTCCATCTTCAGCTTGCGCGATTGCAAGGCGCGCTTGAGCGCGTCCCAGACGAAGGGCTCGCCCAGCATCTTCTCGGCTTCCAGAATCAGGAAGCCACCGTTGGCCCGGTGCAGGGCGCCGGGGCGCAACTGTTTGTAGGTGGTGTAGAGCGCGCCCTGATCGGTGCTGTATTCGATCCGGCCGAACAGGTTGTCGTAGGTCGGGTGTGGTTCGAACACCACCGGCGCGCCACCGCTCTGGTGATGGCCGACCACCAGGCTGGGGCTGTACTGCTCTTCCAGCAGCTTGCGGGCCTGGGCATCGGCCTTGCTGTCATCGACCAGCTGCTCGACCACGGTCTTGAGCAGATTGACCTGAATGGCCTGCAGGTAACCGCATACTGCGGCGTTCTCGGCGTATTTTTCCGACAGCGGCGCGAGCAATGGCTGCAGGGCCAGGGTGATGGTTTCTTCGTTGAGGTGACGCAACTGGTTGCTCGACTCGCGTTTCCACTGCGGCAGGCTGGCCAGCTCCTCGTTGAGGCGCTCTTCCAGATTGGAGATATCGGTATGGAAGCGCTCGCGGTCGACTTCGGGCAACTGGGCGAACTCGGCTTCATCCAGGGCCTTGCCGTCGAGCATCGGGGTGAAGGCGATGTTGCTGCTGTCGCGGTACAACGCGATGTCTTTTTCCAGCGAAAGTTTTTCGATCACATCCAGTGCGCGGTCGTAGCGCTGGTTGAAAGCTCGGTCGATGGCGCTCTTGCGCTGCTGGTAGGACGGATGCTCGAACACCGCCGGAAACGTCGCCAGCAGATTGTCGATGAGCACCCCGATGTCGCCGATGAAGGCACCTGCACTACCTGGCGGCAGCTCGAGGGCGCGGGGTTCGCGCGGCTCATCGAAGTTGTTCACATAGACCCAGTCGGCCGGGGTCTGCAGGCGCTTGCCCTCGGCTTTCAGGTAGCGTTTGACGAACGAGAAGCGGCCGGTGCCGGGCTCGCCCATGACAAACACGTTGTAGCCGGGGCGTGGCATGGCGACGCCGAACTGCAAGGCCTCGACTGCGCGTTCCTGGCCCAGGACGCCACGGAAGGGTTCCAGGTCATTGGTGGTGGTGAAGTTGAACTGTTCAGCGGAAAACGGGCGGGTCAGTGCCTCGGGTGCAAGACGCAGGCTGGCAGCTACGGAATCGGGCATCGGGCATCCTTACTTCGGCGGGGCAGATGCGGTCATTCTGGGCGCTTCTGTGGCGGCGGTGCAAGCTGCAGCGGGGCTGGACGCTCAAGGCTGCAAGTTACTCATTTCGTGCGGAACTGCAACGCTTGCCTAAACTCCAAGTTACGCGGCTGGCCAAATAACCGGCCCGTCCTGGATCCCCAGGCACTTAGACCCTCGGTAAGCACATCAAAAAAGAGAACAACGCTATGAAACGGATTCTGCTGGGTACTCTGTTCGCCGCCGTCTCGATCAATGCCATGGCGCAAGCGCCCGGCGGTCCGGATTGCGGTTGGGGCAATATGTTGTTCGAAGGCCAGCGCGGCACTCCGGCGCACTTCCTGGCTTCCACCACCAACGGCACTTCGGGCAACGCCACCTTCGGCATGACCTCGGGCACCAACGGCTGCTCCACCAACGCTGCACTGACCTATGGCGGTAAATCCTGGATTGCCATGAATGGCATGATGGACGAGCTGTCCGAAGACATGGCCAAGGGCCAAGGCGAAGCACTGACCACCTATGCCGTGGTTCTGGGCGTCGCTCCCGAAGACCGTGCCTACTTCCAGTCGGTTACCCACGAGCACTTCCAGCAGATCTTCAGCAGCGCCGACAGCACCGCTGAAGACGTACACAGCAACACCATCGCGGTCCTGAAAAACGATCCACGTCTGGCCAAATACGCCACCCAGGCTTAAGCTCGACCCGCCCGCTCCTTTCGGAGCGGGCATCCCCCCTTTCCGATTTCGCCGAACTAGTTGCCGACAATGCTCAAACGCCTTGCCTTCCTGGCGCTCTGTGTGTGCGCCCCGCTGCATGCCGCTCCGCACCTCGACGCTCAGCGTCTGCAACAGTTGGCCAACGATCCGTACTGGATTTCCGTCGGCCATTACGAGCGTGGCAAGCTCGGCGGCTGGCGCAGCTATGTCGATGACCGCAAATTCTTCCTGGCCGATGATGGCGCGCACCATCCGGATGCCGAGCTGCAGGCCACGTTGAAGGCCATCTATGCACCCGCAGGCACGGGCGATCGCCATGCACAGTGCGTGTTCCCGGCGCGTACCCGCTGGTTGCGCGAGCAGCTTGGCCTGAGCGACCTGCCGACCGTGGACTGCGCCGAGTTCCGCAAATGGTTCTCGGACGTGGCCCCCCACAGCGCCGTGCTGATATTCCCGGCGGCGTACCTGAACAGCCCCTCGTCGATGTTCGGGCATACCCTGCTGCGCATCGATCAGGCCGATGTGCAAAGCAACAACACTGCGCTGCTCAGCTATGCGATCAACTTCGGCGCCTATGTCGAAGGCGGTGACAACAGCATTCTCTACGCCTGGAAGGGCCTGGCCGGCGGCTATCCTGGCTTGTTCGCCCTGGTGCCCTACCAGGAAAAGCTTTCCGAATACCGCAGCCTGGAAAACCGCGATCTGTGGGAGTACCGGCTCAACCTTACGCCGGAAGAAACCGGGCGCATGGTCGAGCATGTATGGGAACTCAAGCAGGTGCAGTTCGACTATTTCTTCTTCGATGAAAACTGCTCGTATCGTCTGCTCGAACTGCTTCAGGTGGCCAGGCCTGGCCTGGACCTGACCTCACAATTCCCCCTGACCGCCATTCCCACCGACACGGTGAAGGCGGTGAAGGCTGCCGGGCTGGTCGAGAAGATCGACTATCGCGCATCTCGCGAGCGCGAGCTGCTCGAACGCGCCAAGCCGCTGGACAGCAGCGAGCAGCAATGGGTACAGCGGATCGCCGCCGACACGGCGCAGATCGACAGTGAAGGTTTTCAGGCGCTGGGCAGGGAGCGTCAGGCGCTGATCCAGGATGCCGCGTTTCGTCTCGAGCGCTATCGGGCCACCGGCCAGGAGCGCGATCCGGCGAGGACCCAGCGCAGTTTCCAGTTGCTGCGCGCGATCAACCGCAACCCCCCGCCCCCGCTGGACATCGCCCAGCCGGGCTTGCCCGAGGATGGTCATCAGTCACGCACCTGGAGCGCGGGTGTGGGTACCCGCGGTGATACCGCGTTCGCCGAGTACGGGCTGCGCATGGCGTATCACGACCTCAACGACAACGCCGAGGGCTTTCCGCTGGGCGCGCAGATCGAGATCCTGGGCTTGAAAGTGCGCCAGTACGAGGGCAATGACTGGCAATTGCAGCAGCTTGACCTGGCAACGATCCGTTCGCTGACGCCGCGCAACGAGCTGTTGCAACCCCTCTCCTGGCAGGTCACCGGCGGCCTGGAACGGGTGCTGGGCAAGCATGGCGACGAAAACCTGGTGTCCCATGTGAACGGCGGTGCCGGTGGTACGTGGCAGCTTGGCGAGCACCTGCTGGGCTTTGCCCTTGGCACGGCACGGGTGGAACACAACAACGACTTTGCCCAGTTCGTCACGCCGGCGGCGGGTTTCAACAGCGGTGTGCTGTGGAAGAACGACTTGGGCAATTTCAGCCTGGAGGGCAAGGGTGACTACTTCACCAATGGCGAAGTGCGCCGTAGCCTGAGTCTGAATCAGCAGTGGGAAATTTCTCGCAACCTGGGCCTGCGCCTGAGCGCTCAGCGCGAGTTCAGCCATTTGAGCTCGCCGCGCAACGAGGTCATGCTCGAGGTGAAGTGGTACCACTACTGATCGGCCAGCGATTGGTCAATGAACGCAGCTGCAACGGCTGCGTTTCTTTTGGCAACAAATGACAGGTATCTGCCATTATTGACACGATGACAGAAAAAGATCAGATTCATTTTCACGCGCTACCTACGCCAAGGCATCCTCATGAGCCAGTCCCTCAAGCAGCGTCTCGAAGCCATCTTGCCAACCGCCTCATCGTCCGCGCGCATGATTGCCAGCTACATGCTGGCCAATACCACGGAATTGCCGTTCCTCACTGCTGCTTCCCTGGCCGCCACGCTGGGTGTCAGCGAATCCAGTGTCGGCCGCTTCTGCCGAGCCATTGGTTACCCGCACCTCAAGGCGCTCAAGGCAGATCTCAAAGAAGACCTGGGGCAGGGACCGTGGCTGATGGGCGACCGCCTGCGCGAATTTCGCCAACAGTCCGGCCCTTCTCGCGGCCTCGATCTGGAGGTGGCGGCACTGATGCGTGTCCATGAATACAGTCAGGGTGAAGCCTGGCAGCAGGTCGCCGAGCGTCTGGCCCGTCGACCTCGAGTGTTCGTTGCCGGGTTCCAGACCGAACGTGGCATTGCCTGTTCGATGGTTCACCTGATGCAGTACCTGCGCGACGGCGTACACGGGATCGATGGTGCCAGCGGGCACTATGCCGAGGTGTTGCTGAGCCCACCGCAGCAGACCGCCCTGGTGGTGTTCGAAGCACGACGCTACTCGCGCCACGCGCTGATGCTGTGTCGCAAGGCACGTGAGGCCGGCATTCCGGTCACGCTGGTAACCGACACCTTCTGCGACTGGGCCGAGCAGAACGCCGATGAGGTGTTTCGCGTGCCTACCGAGTTCAACCTGTTCTGGGAGTCCACCTCGGCCATGCTGTCGCTGGTGAATCTTCTGGTCAACGAAGTGTGCAAGCGGCTCGGACCGGACGTCGAAAAGCGCCTGGAAGCCACCGCCGCACTTCACCACGAGTTCGTGGGCTACACGTCACTGACCACGGGCGGACAACACTAGCTGACCCACCACCACCACCGAGGTGCAACATGAAACGGAGCATTCGTTTTGCAGGGGTACTGGCAGTTCTGCTGGCAGGCGTGAACAACGCCACTGCCCAAGACCTGAAAATCGCCACGGAAGGCGCCTATCCACCCTTCAACTATGTGGATTCCAACAACAAGCCCCAGGGCTTCGACGTCGATATCGCGATGGCGCTGTGCGACAAGATGCAGGCGCGCTGCACGATCGTGGCCCAGGATTGGGACGGCATCATTCCTGCGCTGCTGGCGCGCAAGTACGATGCCGTCGTGGCGTCGATGATCGATACCGAAGAGCGACGCAAGAAAATCAGCTTCACCAATCACTACTACAAGACCCCCTTGTCGGTAGCCGTGGGCAAGCAGTCGAAGCTCGATGACGCGCAGTCCACGTTCAAGGGCCTGGTGGTGGGCGCACAGTCCTCCTCCACCCAGTCGATTCATGCCGAAGACGTCTACGGCAAGGCTGGCGCCGAGGTAAAACTCTACCCTACCGCCGATGCGGCCAATGCCGACCTTGCGGCCGGGCGTCTGGATGTGGTGATCGGCGACAAGTTTCCCCTGCAGGAATGGCTCAAGAAGTCGGGCGCGGCGTGCTGCCGCATGCTCGGTGACGTCGATGGCACCACGGCCAATGCGGCGATAGCCGTACGCCAGGACGACGACTCGTTACGCCTGCGCCTGAACAAGGCGCTGGATGAGATCGTTGCCGACGGTACCTACCAGAAGATCGCCAGCCGGTATTTCGACTTCGATATCTACAACTGATCGACCGGGCGTGGCGGCGCCTCTGATCGGGCGTCGCCGGAGATAAAAGCATGCTCGAACACCTTGCTTTGTTGTCCCTGGCCGAGGGCGGCTGGGGCCTTGCTTTGCTGGCAGGCGCCCTGATGACCCTGGCCTTGGCGCTTGCCTGTCTACCGATCGGCGTGCCGCTGGGGCTGGCCCTGGCACTCGCCGAGCGCTCGCGATATCGGCTCCTGCGCAGCTTTGCAACGCTGTTCGGCACGGTGTTCCGCGGCCTTCCAGAACTGCTGACGCTGCTGATCATCTATTACGGTTGCCAGATCGCCATGCAGAAGCTGCTGAGCGCGGCTGGCCACCCCCAAGCCGTCTCGATCAACGCCTTTGCGGCAGCCATGGTCGCGTTCGGCCTGGTGTTCGCCGCATTCTCGGCCCAGGTCTGGCTGGCGGCATTCAAGACCATCGGCAAAGGCCAGTATGAAGGAGCAGCCGCGCTGGGGCTGAGCCGTCGGATAACGTTCATGCGGGTACTCTTGCCGCAGCTGACCCGGGTCGCCCTGCCTGGGCTGTCCAACAATTGGCTGTCGCTGCTCAAGGACACTTCGTTGGTATCCACCATTTCCCTGGTCGACCTGATGCGCCAGACCAACCTGGCGGTCAGTGCTACCAAGGAGCCGCTGTTCTTCTATGGCGTAGCCTGCCTGGTCTACCTTCTGTTCAGTGCGCTGAGCGGCAGAGCGCTGGCGTTTCTGGAGCGCTACTACAGCCGCCATCTGCGGGGTGTGCGCTGATGATTCTCCAGGACATTGCCTACTTCTTCGTCGACCCCGACCTGCTTCAGCGCTATGGCTGGCGCATGCTGGCGGGGCTGTGGGTGACCGCCAAGCTGGTCGCCATTGCCTTTACCCTGGGGATGCTGCTCGCCACGGTGCTGGCCCTTGGCAGACTGTCGAGCAACCCGCTGCTGCGCCATGCCAGTGGTTTCTACATCTATTGCCTGCGCGGCTCGCCATTGCTGGCGCAGTTGTTCCTGCTGTATTACGGCCTGGGTTCGTTTCGCGAGTTCTGGCAGGACGTCGGCTTGTGGTGGCTGTTTCGCGATGCCTGGTATTGCACCTTGCTGGCCTTCACCCTCAATACGGCCGCCTACCAGGCGGAAATCCTGCGCGGCAGCTTCATAGCCATCGGCGAGGGCCAGCGCGAAGCTGCTCGGGCGCTGGGCCTCAGACCGTGGGTAACGTTCGTGAAGATCATCATGCCGCAGTCGCTGATGGTCGCCATCGGGCCATTGGGCAATGAACTGATCCTGATGATCAAGGCCAGTGCCATTGCCTCGTTGGTCACCCTGTATGACTTGATGGGGGTGACCAAACTGGGTTTCTCGCGCAGTTTCGATTTCCAGATCTACCTCTGGGCCGCGGTACTTTACCTGCTGATCGTCGAAACGCTGCGCCGCGTACTGCGGCGCCTCGACGCTCGGCTCAGTCGCCATCTGCACGACCACTGAGGAGCGAAGCCATGCAATGTGAAACGCTGGTACTGGGTGCCGGCATCGTTGGTGTTTGCAGTGCACTGCACTTGCAGGCTCTGGGACGTGAGGTGGTACTGGTCGACCGTGCAGCGCCTGGCAGCGGCACCAGCTACGGCAATGCTGGCTTGATCGAACGCTCCAGCATCGTGCCCTATGCGTTTCCGCGTGACCTGCGGCGATTGATGCTCTACGCCCTCAATCAGCAGCCCGACGTGCGCTACGACTGGCGCTACCTGCCACAGGTTGCGCCCTGGTTGTGGAAGTACTGGCAGGCATCTTCCAAACGCAACCTGCAGCGTGCAGCCGAAGCGATGTTGCCACTGGTGCAACGCTGCGTGGAGGAACACTGCGCACTGGCTGCAGCATCCGGCCAGCAAGGATTGCTTCGCGATACTGGCTGGATCGAGATCTACCGCAGCCACAAGGCCTTCGCCAGAGCCCAGGCGGATGCCGCACAGCTGCACGTTCATCATTTGCGCTACAGCTTGCTCGACGCTGGGCAATTACAGGCCGTCGAGCCCAGTCTCGGCCAGGGCGCTGCAGGTGCCGTGCACTGGCATGACCCCATGACCGTGCAGGACCCGGGCGCCCTGGCCCTGGGCTACACCGCGCTGTTCATGCAGCGCGGCGGGCGCTTCATGGATGCCGATGCATTGACGCTGCGCCAGCAGGGCAATCACTGGCAGCTCGAGACGGCGGCGGGCACGCTGCACGCGCGCGAAGTCGTGGTGGCCCTGGGGCCAGAGAGCAATCGGTTGCTGTCACCCTTGGGCTATCGCATTCCCCTGCAAAGCAAGCGCGGCTACCACATGCATTACCAGACCTCTGCGGGCGCAACCCTCAACCACCCCGTCTGCGACCCGCTGGGAGGGTTCGTGCTGGCGCCGATGAACCAGGGCTTGCGTCTGACGACCGGGATCGAGTTCGCGGCCGAAGATGCCCCCGCCAATGATATCCAGCTGCTGCGCTGCGAGGCGCTGGCCAGGCGCTTCTACCCACTGGGCGAACGCCTTGACGTCAAGCCCTGGCTGGGCCGCCGCCCGTGCCTGCCGGACATGCGCCCGGTGATAGGTCCGGCAGGTCGACACCCCGGGTTGTGGTTCAACTTTGGCCATGCCCACCACGGTTTGACGCTGGGCCCTGTCTGTGGCCGGCTGTTGGCGCAGATGATGGCCGGCGCGGCGACCTTTACCAATCCTGCGCCGTACAGCCCCGCTCGATTCAGCTGAGCCGGTTGGAGACGGCCTATGCAACTCTGATGCGGTTTTGCGGCCCAATCTTCTACAAGCATCCGTTCTTGTAGGAGTAGGGCTTGACCGCGATCCTCGTACAGCCTCTCGGTTGGCACATCTCGGCTCCCCTACAGCAAGCTGGGCGAGTTGTACCGCCCCTCAAGGGAGGAAGACCATGAGCCGCGCATTCGTGAATGAAGACCAGGCCGCCGAACAGGCGAGCCAACCCGTGGAGCGACTGATCAGTACGCAGCCCAACTACGTGACCGCCAGTGGCCTGGCCCAGTTGCAGGCGCGGGTCGCTGAAGTGCAAATACTGCAGGCCGAGCAGATGGCAATGGGTGAGCGTGCCGACCGTCAGCGTGTGGCCGACCTGAGCCGGGACATGCGCTACTACCAGCACCGCCTGCAACATGCACAAGTGGTGGCACCGGTCACGTCCACCGCCAAGGTGCAGATCGGCAGCTGGGTGACCTTTGCCGATGACCAGGGCGCCGAGCAGCGCGTGTGTCTGGTCGGCGAAGACCAGGCAGACGCCGGTGTTGGCTTGATCAACTGGGCGTCGCCGCTGGGTCGCGCACTGCTGGGCGCGGAAGTCGGTGAAGAACGCGTATGGCGTCGGCCTGCGGGTGACCTGACCGTGGAAGTCACGGGCATCCAGACAGGCCCCTGAGTGATACGCCGGCTCTGTTGGCCAGCCGATATCCATTCACCAAGCAAAAAAATGGGGCCCTGCAAAGAGGGCCCCATTTTTCATTCACGCCAGTTTCTTGTGGCGAACCCGGTGCGGCTGGGCAGCCGCTTCACCCAGGCGTTTCTTGCGATCGGCTTCGTACTCGGTGTAGTTGCCTTCGAAGAACACGGCCTGGGAGTCGTCCTCGTAGGCCAAGATGTGCGTGGCCACGCGGTCGAGGAACCAGCGATCGTGAGAGATCACGATGGCCGCGCCGGGGAAGTCCAGCAGGGCTTCTTCGAGCGAACGCAGGGTTTCCACGTCGAGGTCGTTGGACGGTTCGTCGAGCAGCAGGACGTTACCGCCCTCCTTCAGCGTCAGCGCCAGGTGCAGGCGACCGCGTTCACCGCCGGAGAGGTCCTTGACGAACTTCTGCTGGTCGCCGCCCTTGAAGTTGAAGCGGCCTACGTAGGTGCGTGACGGAATTTCGTAGTTGCCGATGCGGATATTGTCCGAACCGTCGGAGACCTGCTGGAACACGGTCTTGCTGCCGTCCAGGTCGTCGCGGCTTTGATCCACGCACGCCAGCTGCACGGTTTCGCCCACTTCGATGCTGCCCGAATCCGGCTGTTCCTTGCCCATGAGCATGCGGAACAGGGTGGATTTACCGGCACCGTTGCCGCCAATCACGCCGACGATGGCGCCTTTGGGCATGGCGAACGACAGGTTGTCGATCAGCACGCGGTCGCCGTAGCCCTTGGTGACGTTCTTGAATTCGATGACCTTGTCACCCAGGCGCGGACCGGCCGGAATGTAGATTTCGTTGGTTTCCGAACGCTTCTGGAATTCCTGCGACTGCATTTCCTCGAAGCGCTGCAGGCGGGCCTTGGATTTCGACTGGCGGGCCTTGGCGCCTTTGCGCACCCACTCCAGTTCTTCTTTCATGGCTTTTTCGTGGGCCGACTGCTGCTTGGATTCGGCCGCCAGGCGATCGGACTTGGCTTCGAGCCAGCCCGAGTAGTTGCCTTCGTACGGAATGCCGGCGCCGCGGTCGAGCTCCAGGATCCAGCCGGCGACGTTGTCGAGGAAGTAACGGTCGTGGGTGATCGCAACCACGGTGCCGGGGAAGTCGTGCAGGAAGTGCTCCAGCCAGGCGACGGAGTCGGCATCCAGGTGGTTGGTCGGTTCGTCGAGCAGCAGCATGTCGGGGGCCGAAAGCAGCAGGCGGCACAGGGCCACGCGGCGTTTCTCACCACCGGACAGGTGCTCGATCTTGGCATCCCAGGCCGGCAGGCGCAGAGCGTCGGCAGCGACCTCCAGTTGCCGTTCCAGGTTATGGCCGTCGCTGGCCTGGAGGATGGACTCGAGCTTGGCCTGTTCGGCAGCCAGCTTGTCGAAGTCGGCGTCCGGTTCGGCATAGGCGGCGTAGACCTCGTCCAGGCGGGCCTGGGCGTCCTTGATCACGCTGACCGCTTCCTCGACCACTTCGCGCACGGTCTTGGTCGGGTCGAGCTGTGGTTCCTGAGGCAGGTAGCCAACGTTGAGCTCGGGCATCGGGCGGGCTTCGCCGTCGAATTCCTTGTCGACACCAGCCATGATCTTCAGCAAGGTGGATTTGCCCGAGCCGTTCAGGCCGAGCACGCCGATCTTGGCGCCGGGGAAAAAGGACAGCGAAATGTTCTTGAGGATTTCCCGCTTCGGCGGAACGACTTTGCTCAGCCGATGCATGGTGTAGACGTATTGAGCCATGGAATGAACCTGGATAAAGAAGGTGCGAGATAGAGGATGGAAGCTTGGGCCCCCGCAAGGTGTTCAAAGCTACCGGAATGCGGGAGTCAGGGCAAACCAGGGCGCGCCCGGTGACGCGGTGTGCCAGGCGGATCGCGGTGGGCCCGACGCGGCTTGCACCGCTGCTACGGGATTGCGGCGCCTGTAGCAGCGGCGCGAGCCGCGTCGGCGGTAAACGCGGTGCGCCAGGCGGATCGCGGTGTGAACGAACGTCCGGAAGCGACACGAGCGCTGTAGCAGCGGCGCGAGCCGCGTCGGCGGTGGGTGCGGCGTGTCAGGCGCAGCACGGTGGTTTTACGCTGCGCTAGCCGGCCTTGGGCGCTAGCGCTTATAGTGCGAGGTGTAACACGCATGATTCACGTGCCCTCTGGTTGGGCCCGCGCCTATGCCTGCCCCCGACTGTCATATCGCAGGATTTCAGTTTGACCAATTTCAATCAGCCGTCCTCCTTGCGCCCGCCTGTCCAAGGGTCAGGTACGCCGCTGCACGGTTCGTTGAAAGGCGCGCTGGCATTCGTGGTTTTGATGTTGCTGATGCTGTTGTTCTGGCAGCTGCTCGACCAGTTCCAGCGCACCCAGGCCGACCAGCGCCAGCACAGCATCGACTACAGCGCGGACCTAGCCGATCACGTCAACCTGAACATGGCGCTCAATGCGCAGATCGCGCTGAACCAGTTGCTCACGACTCAGCCCTTCCCCAGCGCGCGGGAACGGGCCGAAACGCTCACTCGCGTCCGCCGCTCGGTGCCGGAACTGCAAAGCCTGGCCTGGCTCAGCGGCGATGCCCGAGTCATCGCCGACACCCTGCCGGACGCCACTGACGCGCCGTTCATTGCCCTGCTGACAGGTCGCCTGGATGGCGATAGCCACTACTACACCAACAACACAGCCGTAGACCTGGTCTATCTGCTGATCCGCCAGCCTGGCGAAAACACCAACGGCTATTGGCTGCTGCGCATGAGCCCGACCGTCATCAGCCGCCTCATCCACCAGGTCGAGCGCGAGGAGAACCCCAGCTGGGTCCTGGAAAATCACGCGAACAAGCACATCATCGGCCGCGCCGGCCCAGCCCCGCTCACCGCCTCGGAACTGAGCGCCACCGAGCTTGCGCAGAGTGTACTGGTGACCCCGCTGAGCCATAGCGACTGGCAATTGCGCAGCTTGTTCGACGCCAGACAGGCGCGCCTGGCGCTCCTGCCGCCGCTGGTGGGCAAATGCCTGCTGGGCCTTCTGGTGTCGCTGGTGCCATTGCTTGCGCTGCTGGGCATGCGCCGCCGCCAGCGCGAGCTCAACGAAGAGCGTCGCCGCTATCAGGACATCTTCGAAGGCGCCGGAGTGGCGCTGTGCGTGCTCGACCTGTCGGGCGTCCTGGCGTTCTTCGAGCGGGTCGGGCTCAACGGGCACACCGACTCTGCACAGTGGCTGCAGGACAACCCGACCAAGCGCCTCGACCTGCTGCAGGCACTGCGCATCACCGAAGTGAACCAGGTTGCCTTGCGGGTGCTGCAGGTGGACACTGGCGAACAGGCGTGGCGCAAGCTCATCGAAGGCGGCTCGGCCACCGGCATCGGCCACCGTCTGATCGCTGCGCTGCTGGAGCGCCAACAGCAATTGGAACAGGAAATCCGCCTGGTCAACCAGCAGGGCCAGGACCAGTACCTGTGGCTGACCGTGCGCTTTCCCGAGCGCCCGGAGGACTACCGTGCGGTCATTCTCAGCATCACCGACATCACCAGCCACAGGACGGCGAGCGAATCGCTGCGCCAGAGCGAAAAGCGCCACCGCATGCTCGCCGAGAGCATCAGCGACGTGATCTTCTCGACCAACAACCGTTTGGAACTGAACTACGTCAGCCCTTCGGTACAGAGCGTGCTGGGCTACGAGGCAGACTGGGTGCTGGAGCACGGTTGGCAGGGCATGCTGGCCAATCCCGCACAGATGACGGGGATCAATGCGCTGCTGACGCAGGTCCGTCGGGCGTTGCATGTGCCGGCCGAGCTGGCCGCGCTGCGCAGCGACCTCAAGACCCAGGTCTTCATGTTCGACTGCATGCGCAACGATGGCCGCAAGATTCCCATCGAGCTGCGCCTGGTGTTGATCTGGGACACCCACGGGGCTCTGGAAGGCATGCTGGGCGTAGGGCGCGACGTCAGCCAGCAGCGCCGAGCGGAGAAGGACCTGCGCATGGCTGCCACGGTGTTCGAACATTCGACGTCGGCGATTCTCATCACCGACCCGGCGGGCTATATCGTCCAGGCCAACGAAGCCTTCAGCCGCGTCAGCGGTTATGCCGTGGCCCAGGTGCTGGACCAACTGCCCAACATGCTGACCGTGGATGACCAGCAGGAAGCCCACCTGCGCTATGTGCTCAAGCAACTGCAACTACGCGGCACCTGGGAAGGCGAAGTCTGGCTCAAGCGGCGCAATGGCGAGCACTACCCGGCCTGGGTCGGCATCACCGCGGTACTCGATGACGAAGGCGATCTGGCCAGCTACGTGTGCTTCTTCAGCGACATCAGCGAGCGCAAGGCCAGCGAACAGCGTATTCATCGCCTGGCCTACTACGATGCCCTGACCCACCTGCCCAACCGCACGCTGTTTCAGGACCGCCTGTACAACGCCCTGCAGCAGGCCGAACGCCAGCAGTCGTGGGTGGTGCTGATGTTCCTCGACCTTGACCGCTTCAAGCCGATCAACGATTCGCTCGGCCACGCCGCCGGCGACCGCATGCTCAAGGACATGGCCACGCGCCTGCTGGGTTGCGTCGACGACGATGACACCGTGGCGCGCATGGGCGGCGACGAATTCACCCTGCTGCTGCAACCCCGCGCGACCCGTGAGCTGGCCTTGAACCAGGCCATCCATGTGGCGGAGCAGATTCTCGGCAGCCTGGTCAAACCGTTCGTGCTCGAAGGCCGCGAGTTCTTCGTCACGGCGAGCGTGGGCATTGCCTTGAGCCCCCAGGATGGCGGCGAGCTCAGCCAATTGATGAAGAACGCCGACACCGCGATGTACCACGCCAAGGAGCGCGGCAAGAACAATTTCCAGTTCTATCAGGCCGACATGAACGCTACGGCGCTGGAGCGTCTGGAGCTGGAAAGCGACTTGCGCCATGCCTTGGAGCAAGAAGAATTCGTGCTGTACTACCAGCCGCAGTTCAGCGGCGACGGCAAGCGTCTGACCGGTGCCGAGGCGCTGTTGCGCTGGAACCATCCACGGCGCGGCCTGGTGCCGCCTGGCGAGTTCATTCCGGTGCTCGAGGAGCTGGGCCTGGTGGTGGACGTGGGCGATTGGGTGCTGGCCGAGGCGTGTCGTCAGCTCAAGGCCTGGCATCTGGCCAAGGTGCGGGTGCCCAAGGTGTCGGTGAACATCTCCGCGCGGCAGTTCGCCGACGGCCAGCTGGGCAATCGGATTGCCCGAATGCTGGAACGTATCGGCCTGCCACCGGCGTGTCTGGAGCTCGAGCTGACCGAGAGCATCCTGATGCGCGAGGTCAACGAGGCCATGGTGATCCTCGATATCTTGAAGAACCTCGGCCTGAGCATCGCCATCGACGATTTCGGTACTGGCTACTCGTCGCTCAACTACCTCAAGCAATTCCCCATCGACGTGCTGAAGATCGACCGCACCTTCGTCGATGGTCTGCCCTCCGGCGAGCAGGATGCGCAGATCGCCCGGGCCATCATTGCCATGGCGCACAGCCTCAATCTGTCGGTGATCGCCGAAGGCGTGGAAACCCACGAGCAGCTGGAGTTTCTGCGCGAGCATGGCTGCGACGAGGTTCAGGGCTACCTGTTCGGCCGGCCGATGCAGGCTCATCGCTTCGAGTCGCAGTTCAGTAACGACGCACTGTTCCTGTTTCAGTGACCCTCGCTTGTGGGAGCGGTCAGTGGCCGCGAAGGGCGCCCCGCGGTAGATCAGTGGAACCGCGGCGTGGCTTTCGCGGCCAATGACCGCTCCTACGGGGTGCCGGGGTGCCGGGGTGCCGGTGGACATGAGGCCCGCTTGTTCACGCAGTGACTGCCTTTCATATGCCAGATAAAAGCCTATGGGGTAGAATGCTCGCCTTTCCCAACATCCCGATCCTTGAGGACCGCCATGTTCAGCCGTAGCCAGACACTCGCCAAGTACGATGCCGATCTCTTTGCCGCCATGGAGCAAGAAGCCCTGCGTCAGGAAGAGCACATCGAGCTGATCGCCTCGGAAAACTACACCAGCTCCGCTGTCATGGAAGCCCAGGGCTCGGTGCTGACCAACAAGTACGCCGAAGGCTATCCGGGCAAGCGTTACTACGGTGGCTGCGAGTACGTCGACGTGGTCGAGCAGCTGGCCATCGATCGCGCCAAGGAACTGTTCGGCGCCGACTACGCCAACGTCCAGCCGCATGCCGGCTCCCAGGCCAACAGCGCGGTGTACCTGGCCCTGCTGCAGGCGGGCGATACCATCCTGGGCATGAGCCTGGCCCACGGCGGTCACCTGACCCACGGCGCCAGCGTTTCTTCGTCGGGCAAGCTGTACAACGCCGTCCAGTACGGTATCGATGCCCAAGGCCTGATCGACTACGACGAAGTCGAGCGCCTGGCCGTCGAGCACAAGCCGAAGATGATCGTGGCCGGTTTCTCCGCCTACTCGCAGATCCTCGACTTCCCACGCTTCCGTGAGATCGCCGACAAGGTCGGTGCCTATCTGTTCGTCGATATGGCCCACGTGGCAGGACTGGTTGCCGCTGGCGTGTACCCGAATCCGGTGCCGTTCGCCGATGTGGTCACCACTACTACCCACAAGACCCTGCGCGGTCCACGTGGTGGTTTGATCCTGGCGCGTGCCAACGCCGAGATCGAGAAGAAGCTCAACTCGGCAGTCTTCCCGGGCGCCCAGGGCGGCCCGCTGGAGCACGTCATCGCTGCCAAGGCCGTGTGTTTCAAGGAAGCGCTGCAGCCTGAATTCAAGACCTACCAGCAGCAGGTCGTGAAGAACGCCAAGGCAATGGCCAAGGTGTTCATCGACCGTGGTTTCGACGTGGTGTCCGGTGGTACCGAGAACCATCTGTTCCTGCTGTCGCTGATCAAGCAGGACATTTCCGGCAAAGACGCCGATGCCGCGCTGGGCAAGGCATTCATCACCGTCAACAAGAACTCGGTGCCGAATGATCCACGCTCGCCGTTCGTCACCTCGGGCCTGCGCTTCGGTACGCCTGCAGTGACCACTCGCGGTTTCAAGGAAGCCGAGTGCCAGGAGCTGGCCGGCTGGATCTGCGACATTCTGGCTGACCTGAACAACGACGCGGTGATCGAAGCCGTGCGCGAGAAGGTCAAGGCCATCTGCGCGAAGCTGCCGGTGTATGCCGACTGATAGCTGTGCCTTGATATGAAAAAGCCCGGCTCATTGAGTCGGGCTTTTTTATGTATCAGGGCCGGCCTTATCGCGGGCAGAGCCCGCGATAAGGCCGGCACAGGCTTTAGAGGGTTTCGAATCCGGCGCGGATCTTGGCTTCGGGTAGATCATCGGCGATGAACACCATCACGCTTTCGCGTACCTCCCCCTCGGCCCATTCGGTGTCCCAGTCGAAGCCGTAGAGTTTCAGCACGCCCTGGAACACCAGGCGTCGATCGTCCCCAGCGATATTCAAAACGCCCTTGTAGCGCAGCAGTTGCTTGCCGTGCTCTTCCAGCAGTTCATTCATGAAGGTACTGAGCCGATCGATGTCCAGCGGCTTGTCGGTGCGCAGCACCAGGCTGGCAATGCGGTCGACGCTAGGACCCTGGTTGACCGGGCGCAACGCCAGGCCTGCATTGAGATTGAAGCCCCGCACATCGAGCAGTTCTGCCAGGTCGATACACCCATGTTCGACCACTCGGATCGGGGCCCGACGGTTGATGCGGGTCAGGCGCTCGCTCAGTTCCTCCAGCACCGTCGGTGGCACCAGATCGGTCTTGCTGATCAACAGGCGATCGGCGAACCCGACCTGCGCCTGGGCGATGGTCTGGGCCAGATGAATGCCGGCATGGGCAGCGTCGACCAAGGTCAGGATGCCATCCAGGATGTAGCGCTCGCGCAGCTCTTCATCGATGAAAAAGGTCTGCGCGACGGGCGCTGGGTCGGCCAGGCCAGTGCACTCGATGACCAGTCGATCGAAGGCGATCTCGCCACTGTCCAGGCGTTCGAGCAACAGGTACAGCGCCTTGGTCAGGTCGGTGTGGATGGTGCAGCAGACGCAGCCGTTGGCCAGCGTCATGATTTGCACCGGCTCGTCGCCCAGCAGCTGGGTGTCGATGCCGGCGTCACTGAATTCGTTCTCGATCACGGCGATCTTCAAGCCATGTTCGGCCTTGAGCATGTGGCGCAGCAAGGTGGTCTTGCCGGCGCCGAGAAAGCCGCTGAGGATGGTGACGGGAATCGGGGGTGCGGCTTCGGACAAGTTTGTTGGCTCCGGAATCATTTAAATGCAAATGGCCTCTTCGCGGCCACTGGCCGCTCCTACAGGGATAATCGATCACTTGTAGGAGCGGCCAGTGGCCGCGAAAGGGCCGTCACTCACGACACATCTCTACGAGATGGCATGCCTCAACAACACTTGGGCCCACCCTTGCCGCCGTACCTGGCCTCCTGGCGTTCGCGGAAGAACGCCTGGTAATCCATCATCGGCTTGTCCGGGTGCTTGGTCTGCATGTGTTCGACATAGTTGTCGTAGTCCGGCATGCCCACCATCAGACGTGCCGCCTGGCCCAGGTATTTTCCCAACTTGCTCAAGTCATTGAACATGGCGGCAGCCCTCGATCATCACGCATTAGGGAACGGCTGGAACGGTGCTTCCTTGTCGGTACGTTCCTTCTTGCCCCAGGCGGCGACGCCGACCTTCAAGGCGAAGAACAGGATGCTGAAGACCACCAGCAGGAACAGTACGGTCAAGGTTGCGTTGGTGTAGGCATTGAAGATTACGTGTTGCATCTGCTCGACGCTCTTGGCCGGTGCAATGACCTGGCCCTGGGCCAACGCGTCGCTGTACTTCTTGGCCAGCGCCAGGAAGCCAACTGCGGGGTTGGCGTCGAACAGCTTGATGAAGCCTGCAGTGGTGGTGCAGATCAGCAGCCACACGGCCGGCAGCATGGTGACCCAGATGTAACGCTGACGCTTCATCTTGATCAGCACGACGGTGGCGAGCATGAGGGCAATACCGGCCAGCATCTGGTTGGAGATGCCGAACAGCGGCCACAGGGTATTGATACCACCCAGCGGATCGATCACGCCTTGGTACAGCAACCAGCCCCACAGGGCCACGCAACCGGCAGTGGCGATGACGTTGGCGGTCCACGACTCGGTGCGTTTGAGCGCCGGGACGAACGAGCCGAGCAGGTCTTGCAGCATGAAGCGTCCGGCACGGGTACCGGCGTCCACGGCGGTCAGGATGAACAACGCCTCGAACAGGATTGCGAAGTGGTACCAGAAAGCCATGGTGTTTTCACCCGGCAGCACCGAGTGCAGGATCTGCGCGATACCCACGGCCAGGGTCGGTGCACCGCCGGCACGCGCCAGGATGGTGGTTTCGCCGATGTCATGGGCCACCGCCTGCAGCGCTTCCGGGGTAATGGCAAAGCCCCAGCTGCTGACCGCCGTTGCCACTGCGACCACATCGGTACCGACCACTGCGGCCGGGCTGTTCATGGCGAAGTACACGCCCGGTTCGATGACCGAAGCGGCAACCATGGCCATGATCGCCACGAACGATTCCATCAACATGGCACCGTAGCCGATGTAGCGGGCGTTGGTTTCGTTGTCCAGCAGCTTGGGCGTGGTGCCCGAGGAAATCAGCGCATGGAAACCGGACACCGCGCCGCAGGCGATGGTGATGAACAGGAACGGGAACAGACCGCCCTTCCATACCGGGCCGGTGCCGTCGGTGAACTGGGTCAGCGCAGGCATCTTCAGTTCCGGCATGGTCACCAGAATGCCTATGGCCAGGGCGATGATGGTACCGATCTTGAGGAAGGTGGAGAGGTAGTCGCGCGGTGCCAGGATCAGCCACACGGGCAGCACGGCTGCGACGAAGCCATAGCCCACCAGCATCCAGGTGATCTGAATGCCGGAGAAGGTGAAGGCCTTGGCCCAGACCGGGTCGGCCGCCACCTGGCCCCCCAGCCAGATCGAGAGCAACAGCAGAAACACGCCGATGATGGAGATTTCACCGATGCGGCCCGGGCGGATGTAGCGCATGTACACGCCCATGAACATGGCGATCGGGATAGTGGCCATGACCGTGAAGATGCCCCACGGGCTTTCGGCAAGTGCCTTGACCACGATCAGCGCCAGCACCGCGAGGATGATGATCATGATCAGGAAGCAACCGAAGAGGGCGATGGTGCCGGGGATGCGGCCCATTTCCTCGCGCACCATGTCGCCCAGCGAGCGGCCGTTGCGGCGGGTGGACAGGAACAGCACCATGAAATCCTGCACGGCGCCGGCCAGGACCACGCCTGCGATCAGCCACAGCGTGCCGGGCAGATAGCCCATCTGCGCGGCCAGCACCGGCCCGACCAGAGGGCCAGCACCGGCAATGGCTGCGAAGTGGTGGCCGAAGAGAATGTGCTTGTTGGTCGGTACGTAGTCCAGACCGTCGTTGTTGAGCACCGCGGGCGTGGCCCGGCGCGAGTCCAGCTGCATGACGTGGTTGGCGATGAACAGGCTGTAGTAGCGGTAGGCGACCAGGTAGATGGCCACTGCCGCGACGACGATCCATAACGCATTGATTGCTTCACCGCGGCGAAGTGCAACGACGCCCAGGGCACAGGCACCAATGATCGCCACGATCAGCCACGGAACGTGGCGGAACGCACTGCTATTATTCTTCATATTATTGTTTCCAGCTCAGTGGATGAGTGTCAGCCTTATCGAGTCTAGCGATTTTTTGCTCGATGGCCATCCCCACGTTGGTCTAGAGCGGTGCGGCGCGTGAGGCAGGGACGAATCGGAACACCTGCAGCCGGTGTGGGTCGCACTTAAGGTGTCCAAAGCGAGTTGACCCATGCCCAAGCCACCTGCCCAAGCCGTTCTGCCGCCACCGTTGCTGTATCTGGCGTTCATCGCGGTGGCCATGGCCCTGAGCTATGCGCTGCCCATTGCGTTGCCGGTCAACAGCTGGACCGCAGCCACGGCGGCGGCCTTGATCATCCTCGGCCAGAGCCTCTCCTTCTGGGCCATGCTGCGTTTCAAGCGCCAACACACGGCAACCAGCAATTTCGACGCCCCCCACGAGTTACTGCGCGACGGCCCGTTCGCGCTGTCGCGCAACCCGATCAATCTGGGTGACACCCTTGCCTATGTCGCGCTGTCGTTGCTGATGGGCAGCCTGTGGCCATGGCTGTTGCTGCCGGTGTTGTTGTACCTGATGAACTGGCTGGTGATCAGGCCTGACGAAATCCAGCTGGAAGGGCTGTTTGGCGAGACTTATCGCCAGTATTGTCGACGGGTTCGCCGCTGGCTTTGAGTCACTGCGCTATAGTCCAGCAAAACTGGAGAACCCGATCATGACGCAAACCCATACCGAACGCCGGCGCTTCAAGCGCATCGCCTTCGATGCCAAGACCGAACTGCGCCAAGGCACCGAGCGCTGGCCGGTGAAGCTGCTCGATCTGTCATTGAAGGGACTGTTGATCGAAAAGCCGTCGCCCTGGCTGGGTGATGCCAGCCAACCCTTCAATGTGGATGTGAAGCTGGGGCCGCAGGAAGATGTGGTGATGGAGGTCAAGCTGGCCCATGACGATCATGGGCAGCTGGGCTTCGTGTGCACCCATATTGGCCTGGATTCGATCAGCCATCTGCGTCGCTTGATCGAACTCAACCTGGGCGACCCCGAGGAGCTGGAGCGGGAGCTGGGGGCTTTGTTGGAGGTTTGAGGACGGCGGCGAGACCTTCGCGGCCGATGACCGCGCCTACGGCGAGTATTACTACACCAAGTGAGCCGGCAGCCCCCACTGGGCGGGGTCGAAGCCCAGCAGGCTTTGCAGGCGATCGTCGGCGTGGTGATAGCGTTCTGGCGCCATGGCAGCATCCGGCACGGCCACGGCGAACATGCCGGCAGCCTTGGCGGCGGTGACGCCGAAGGGCGAATCCTCGAACACCAGACAATCCTTGGGCTCCACCCCCAGACGCCTGGCCGCGACCAGGAAAATATCCGGCGCAGGCTTGGCCGCGCCCACCTCAGGGTCATCGGCAGTGACAACCGTGTCGAACAGCGCAAACCACTCCTGATGCAGGGTGGTTTTCATCGCAAAGTGCCCGCGAGACGAACTGGTACCTACGGCGATCGGAATATTGTGCGCCTTCAAATGCCGCACCAGCGCCTCGGCACCGGCCATGGCCTGCGCGTGGGGAAAGCGCTCGGCCATCAGCGGCGCGCGCGCTTCGATGAATTCAGCGGGCGTCAGCGGCAGGCCCAATGTCTCGACGATATAGGTCGACAGGTCAGTGGCACCCAGGCCGATGGTGTTCTGCTTGATACTCCAGTCGAAGACCTTGCCGTAACGCTCGGCAATCATCTGCGTGACTTCGGTGTAGATGCCTTCGGTGTTCAGCAGCAAGCCATCCATGTCGAAGATGACAGCCTTGACGGGGCCCATGCCCGGCACTGCAGTATTCATAGGGCGCGCTCCATGGTCGGTGAGAGGACCTCAGAGTACGGGGCGCGCCGGGGGTTGAGCAAGTTTGCATGGCAGTGCGGGCGCCTGTGCCAGGCGCCCGCACTGCAGTGAATCACGGTACCGACAGCGTGCGAATCATCGACAAGGTCAGATACAGCCGCGGCGCGATGCTGTCCAGTTCGATGTATTCGTCGTCGGCATGCAACCCCGCCCCTACCACGCCCATGGTTTCCAGCACTGCTGGCTTGTCGCTGCCGGGCACGTAGGCATAGCCGGCATCGGTACCGAAGCGCATGGCGATCGGCTCGATGGATTTGTCGATGGCGGCATAGGCTTTCTGCGCCACGCCAGCCAGTTGTTCAGAACCACTGTTCTTGGCCAGCGGTGGGCGGCCCTTCTCCAGGCGCAGGCTGACTTGAGTGTCGTCGATCAATTGCTTGCGGATCAGACGCTGGCCTTGCGCGAGCACGCGGTCGGTTTCCTCGATGTCCGAGTAGCGCATGTCGGCTTCAGCTGTTGCAAGGGCCGGGATGATGTTGCGCTTCTCGCCTGCCTTGGCCATGGTCCAGTTCACGGTGGTGCCCTTGTCGGGATCGCCCAGGTCCTTGAGCTGGACCAACTGGTGGGCCAGTTCGGTGAGCGCGTTGCGGCCCTCTTCGGGCGCGGAGCCGGCGTGGGACGAGCGCCCTTTGACTTCCAGGACCAAGCCGTTGATACCGTTGGTGGCAGTGGTCACTGCGTCCTTGTTCGGCGGCTCGTAGGAAAAAACGTAATCGTTCTGGGCAGCCAGTTCGGCGATGATTTTCTTCGAGCCGGCCGAGCCCATTTCCTCGTCCGGGTTGAACAGCACAGTGAGCGTGCCGTAGCCGTCGAAGCCTTGGGCCTTGAGCAGTTTCAGCGCGTGCAGGATCATCGCCACGCCGCCTTTGGCATCGGCCACGCCAGGGCCGTAAGCGCGTGCTTCGTCGGTGCGGAACGGACGCTTGGCCGCAGTGCCGGGCAGGAAGACCGTGTCGTAGTGGACCATGAGCAGGAAGTTCTTGCTGCCGCTGCCCTTGAAGATGCCGACGATGTTGTCGCCCACCGACGGCGTGGCCGGGGTGGTCTGGACCGTGGCACCCAGCTCCTTGAGGCGCTTGACCAGCAGCGCGCTGACCGTGGCCAGGCCTTTTTCCTGGCCGGTGCCGGTGTCTACCGAGACCAGCTCCTTGACCGTTTCCAGGTAGCTGGGTTGTTCGGCCTGGGCCTGTTTGTAGAGATCGGCGGCAGGCAGTTCGGCGGCCTGCGTCGACAGCGAGAACAGGCAGGCTGCAGCGATTGCGGTGACGCGTGAAGGTCGAACGGGCATAGGTCGGGAGCCTCGGGCGGTTGTGGTTTTTGTAGCCAGGATTGGCCTCTTCGCGGGCAGAGACCCGCTCCGACAATGGAACAGCGGGAGCGTCTACGCCGATAGGGCAAGTCCTGACACCCAACAACCTTAGCCTACTGCGGCGTGCGCGCTACTCGAACAAGGCATCCAGCGCTTGTTCCAGACGCGTCACGGCGATGACCTGCAGGCCTGGCGGCGCCTCCTTGGGCGCGTTGGCCTTGGGCACGATGGCGCGCTTGAAGCCATGCTTTGCCGCTTCCTTGAGCCGTTCCTGACCACTGGGAACCGGGCGCACCTCGCCGGACAGGCCGACTTCGCCGAACACCAGCAAGTCGTGCGGCAGCGGACGGTTGCGCAGGCTGGACATGATTGCCGCGAGCAACGCCAGGTCGGAAGCGGTTTCCAGCACTTTCACGCCGCCGACCACGTTGAGGAAAACGTCCTGATCATGGGTGGGGATGCCACCGTGCCGATGCAGTACTGCCAGCAGCATGGCCAGGCGGTTCTGGTCCAGGCCCAGGGTGACCCGGCGCGGGTTGGACAGGTGGCTGTCGTCGACCAGCGCCTGCACTTCCACCAGCATCGGCCGGGTGCCTTCCCAGGTGGCCATCACGACACTGCCGGGGACTTCTTCCTGGGCGCGGGTGAGAAAGATCGCCGACGGGTTGGAGACTTCTTTCAAGCCCTTGTCGGTCATGCCGAACACGCCCAGCTCGTTGATCGCGCCGAAGCGGTTCTTCACGGCCCGCAACAAGCGCAGGCGGCCATCGGATTCGCCTTCGAAGTACAGCACGGTATCGACCATGTGCTCGAGCACGCGGGGGCCGGCCAGGGCGCCTTCCTTGGTCACGTGGCCAACCAGAAAGATGGCCGTGCCGCTCTGTTTGGCATAACGCACCAGCAGCGCAGCGCTTTCGCGCACCTGCGACACGCCGCCGGGCGCGGACTGCAGGTTTTCGGTGAAGATGGTCTGGATCGAGTCGATCACCATGACCTTGGGCTGCTCGACCTTGGCGGTGGCGATGATGGTTTCGATGCAGGTCTCGGTCATGACCTTTAGTTTGTCCTGGGGCAGGCCCAGGCGTCGCGCGCGCATGGCCACCTGTTGCTGCGATTCTTCGCCGGTGACGTACAGCGCGGGCATGCGCATGGCGATGTTGCACAGGGTCTGCAGCAGGATGGTGGATTTGCCGATGCCCGGATCGCCGCCGATCAGCACCACCGAGCCGTCGACCAGGCCGCCGCCGAGCACGCGGTCCAGTTCGGCCGATGCAGTCGAGAAGCGCGGGATCTCTTCTATGCTGACTTCGGCCAGGGTCTTGAGTTGCGCCTGCTGCCCTGTCCAGCCGGTGCGGCCACTGGGCGGTGCGGCAGCGCCGCTTTCGATGACGGTCTCCACCAGGGTGTTCCAGGCACCGCACTCGCCGCACTGGCCTGCCCATTTGGGAAACGTGGCACCGCACTCGGTGCAGCCGTACATGCGCTTTGCCTTGGCCATGAAAATTCCTGTTCGAAAAGTGCGTTCATGATAATCGAGCGCGCTGGAATAGTGGGCAAATCAAGCCCTTGCAGCGCGGAAAAGCGTCTAGTCTGTACTTTGACAAAACTTCTAGGGCGCAGTTGGGTCCCTTGCAGCAGGCATGGAAAATGAAGCATCTCGCTGATTTGGAATGCGTTGACCAACCTCATCTGTAATAAGGAATAACCTCATGAGCGTGCTAAGTGAATTCAAGGCCTTTGCGGTCAAAGGCAATGTAGTCGACATGGCCGTTGGTATCATCATCGGTGCAGCGTTCGGCAAGATCGTTTCATCCTTCGTTGGCGATGTGATCATGCCGCCGCTCGGGTTGCTGATCGGGGGCGTGGATTTCAGCGACCTGGCCATTACCCTGCGCGCCGCGGTTGGCGATGCGCCGGCGGTGGTGCTGGCCTATGGCAAGTTCATCCAGACGGTCATCGACTTCATCATCGTGGCGTTCGCCATCTTCATGGGCGTGAAGGCGATCAACCGCCTGCGCCACCAGGAAGAAAAGAAGCCAGCAGCGCCGGCTGCGCCTACCAAGGAAGAGCTGTTGCTGGGCGAAATCCGTGACCTGCTCAAGGAGCAGAACGGCAAGGGCACCGTGGTCACCACTGCGCCGACGCCCGGGCCGCAGATCTGATACCGCAGTGCTGCCTTCGCGGCCGATGACCGCTCCTACGGGTGGGCCGGGGTGGGCACTGATCCACTGTAGGAGCGGTCTGTGGCCGCGAAAGGTTGATGCGGTGAGCCAGGTACAACGCGGTGAGCCCTTCGCGGCCGATGACCGCTCCTACGGGTGGAAGCTGCTGCAGGAGCGATCATCGGTTCGCGAATGGTTGATGCGGTGGGTCAGGTGGTGGGGCGATTGCTACCAGTAGTTTTCGACCGCGACCTGGCCGGGACGGCGGCTGAGGCTGAGGTTCATGGCGCGGCCTTTGAGCAGTTGCCGGGTGTCGTCGATCATCTGCGGATTGCCGCAGATCATCACCCGTGAATGCTCGGGGGTCAGTTCCAGCCCTGCGGCCCTTTCCAGTTCGCCGCTTTGAATCAGGTCGGTAATGCGCCCGTGCAAGGTCCCAGGCACCCTTTCCCGGGTCACGATCGGGATGAATTGCAGCTTGCCGGCGAACTCGGCCAAATAGTCGCGCTGTTCAAGCCCGGCGATCAGCTCACGATAGGCCAGCTCCTGGCCCTGTCTGGCGCTGTATACCAGCTTGATCCGCTCGAATTTTTCCCACACGGGAAAATCCTGCAGGATCGAAACGAAGGGCGCCACGCCGGTGCCGGTTGCCAGCATCCACAGGTCGCGACCGTCGACGAAGCGGTCCAGGGTGAGGAATCCGGTGGCCATTTTCTCCACCAGCAGCTCGTCTCCCGGGCGTAGTCGGCTCAACTCGCTGGTGAACTCGCCATCCGGTACGACGATGGAGAAGAACTCGAGAAACTCGTCGTGGGGCGACGACACCATCGAATAGGCGCGCCACACCACGGTGCCGTCGGCCTTGGTCACACCCAGACGAGCAAACTGACCGGCGACGAAGCGGAAACCGGCATCGCGGGTTGTGCGCAGGGTGAACAGGCTGGGGGTCAGCGGCTGGACCTCGATGAGGGTCTGGCGAGTGAATTTTTCTGCGCTGGCGGTCATGAGGCGCTCCGTTGTTCAAGTGCCGGCATTTTCCCGCAAACCGCTGAAGATAAACACCGCTGGTTTGTGTGGCGACCGGTGAGCCATCTGCTCGCGAAGTTCGTACCGCAGTGAGTCTGATGTTGGGCGGTGAGCCCTTCGCGGGTAGAACCCGCTCCCACAGGGTGCAGTTGCAGGGTAGAACCCGCTCCCACAGGGTGAGGCTGCGGTGAACCCATCGCGGGTAGGACCTGCTTGCGCAGGTGTGGCTGCGGCGCGGCTTCCGCGGCTGATGACCGCTTCTACAGGCTCCGCGTGCGATCGGGTAGAATCGCGGCTTTATTGCCGCTTTCGTGCCCTTCGCCATGCCTGTACTGACCTCGCCCTTCGCTGAACTCGATCTGATCCGCCAGCCTGATCAACCCAACGAACCGTTGCAGGCGTTCGATGCGGCGGACGAGTACTTGCTGGCCTACATGGCCGAGCACGCGCTGCCAGCCCAGGCCCGCGTGCTGATTCTCAACGACAGCTTCGGTGCTCTGGCCATCAGTCTGCAGAGCGTCGTGCAGGTGGTCAGCAGCGGCGATTCGTTTCTGGGCGCGCTAGGGCTGGAAAAGAACCTCACGCGTAACGGCCTGCCATTCGACAGCGTCGAGCTCATCCCGGCCAGCACCGATGTGCAAGGTCCGTTCGACCGTGTGCTGGTGCGCGTGCCCAAGACCCTTGCGCTGCTCGAAGAACAACTCATCCGCCTGCACGGCCACCTGAAGCCTGGCGCCGAGGTGGTGGCCGCCGGCATGGTCAAGCACCTGCCTCACGCCGCTGGCGAGCTGCTGGAAAAATACATCGGCACGATGCGACCCTCACTGGCCGTCAAGAAGGCCAGGCTGCTGATCGCCACCCATGAAGACAAACCCGCACAAGCATCGCCCTACCCTACCCGCTATGCGCTGGACGAACCTGCGCTGACGCTGCTCAACCACGCCAACGTGTTCTGCCGCGAGGGCCTGGACATCGGCACTCGCGCATTCCTCCCCCACCTGCCGCGCAACCTGGGCTCGGCGCGGGTGGCCGACCTGGGCTGCGGCAACGGCGTGCTGGCCATCGCCAGCGCCCTGGCCAACCCGGAGGCGCACTACACGCTGGTCGATGAATCGTTCATGGCCGTGCAATCGGCGCGGGAAAACTGGCAAGCAGCCCTGGGTGCCCGCGAGGTCGAAGTCCGTGCCGGTGATGGCCTGGCGGGCCAGGCACCGCAGTCGCTGGACGTGGTGTTGTGCAACCCGCCGTTCCACCAGCAGCAAGTGGTGGGCGATTTCCTGGCGTGGCGGATGTTCCAGCAAGCCCGCGAAGCCCTGGTTGCCGGCGGCGACCTGTACATCGTCGGCAATCGCCACCTGGGCTATCACAGCAAACTGGCGCGGCTGTTCCGGGCCGTAGAACAGGTCGCGTCCACGCCCAAGTTCGTGGTGCTGCGCGCACGCAAGTAAGCGCACTGCACAGGCGCTCAGCTGCCCTCAGGCAAAAAAAAGCCCTCCGCAAGGAGGGCTGTAAAATGAGCACTGCCAGGGCAGCACTGATGGGATTCAATGGGATTTCATCCCCGCCGCCGTCATGAACAGGCGGATCAACATGGCAAACAAGCCCAGCGCGACGACGCTGCCGGCATAGATCACCACCAGCCAGCCCAGGCGTTTCCACAAGGGCTTTTTCTCTTCGCTGTGCGTAACGATCGGTTTCTCGCTCATGCTTCTACTCCTGCCCGACCCAGGCCTTGGCCTGGGCAGCGGCGGTTGGACTAGTGGTAGCCGTCTTCGTGGGTAACCTTGCCGCGGAACACGTAGTAGCTCCAGAAGGTGTACACCAGGATGATCGGAATGATGAACAGCGTGCCCACCAGGATGAACCCCTGGCTCTGCGGCGGCGACGACGCGTCCCAGATCGAGATCGACGGCGGGATGATGTTCGGCCACAGGCTGATGCCCAGCCCGCTGTAGCCCAGGAACACCAGCAGCAGGGTCAGCAGGAACGGCGTGTAGTGCGCGTTGCGTTTCACCGAGCGCAGCAGGCCGACGACCGTGGCCAGCACCAGAATCGGCACGGGCAGGAAGTAGAACAGGTTCGGCGTGCTGAACCAGCGCGTGGCGATGTCGTCATGGGCCAGCGGCGTCCAGATGCTGACGATACCGGTCACGATCAGCAGCCCGTAGGTCAGCGGCGGCGCCAGTTTGTGCATGGCCTGCTGCAGGCTGCCTTCGGTTTTCATGATCAACCAGGTGCAACCGAGCAACGCGTAGGCAACGATCAGTGCCAACCCACAGAACAGGCTGAACGGCGTCAACCAGTCGAAGCCACCACCGGCATAGTTGCGGTCGACCACGGCAATGCCGTCGATGTACGCACCCAGTGCCACGCCCTGGAAGAACGTGGCCGCCAGCGAGCCGCCAATGAACGCCTTGTCCCAGACATGGCGCTTGGCCGCAGTGGCCTTGAAGCGGAACTCGAACGCCACGCCACGAAAGATCAGGCCCATCAGCATCAGGATCAGCGGCAGGTACAGCGCCGACAACACCACCGAGTAGGCCAGCGGGAAGGCGCCGAACAACGCCGCACCGCCCAGGACCAGCCAGGTTTCGTTGCCGTCCCAGACCGGCGCCACGGTATTCATCATGACATCGCGGTCACCTTCGTCCTGCATGAAGGGGAACAGGATGCCGATGCCCAGATCGAAGCCGTCCATGATCACGTACATCATGATGCCGAAGATGATGATCACGGCCCAGATGAACGGAAGGTCGATACCCATGCTTAGTGCCCCTTGCTCAAGGTGTCGGTGTGGCCTTCTTCGGTGCCTTCATGGGCAGCCGAAAGAGGACGTGCAGGCGTGCGCTGGGTACCAGGGCCACCGGTGTTGATCTTGTCTTCGTGCGCCTTCGGACCCTTGCGCACCAAGCGCATCATGTAGCCCAGGCCCACGCCGAACAGCGCGAAATACACCACGACGAACATCACCAGGGTGAAGGTCATCTGGCCGATGCTGTGGTTGGAGGATGCGTCGGCAGTGCGCATCAGGCCGTAGACCACCCACGGCTGACGGCCGATCTCGGTGGTGAACCAGCCCGCCAGTATCGCGATCAGGCCCGATGGCCCCATCCACAGGGTGAGGTAGAGGAACGGGCGGCAGGTGAACAGCGCATCTTTCTTGCGCAGCCACACGCTCCACAGACCGACGAAGATCATCAGCATGCCCAGTCCGGCCATGACGCGGAACGACCAGAAGATGATGGTCGAGTTGGGACGGTCTTCCTTGGCAAACGACTTGAGCGCGGGTACCTGCTTGTCCAGGCTGTGGGTCAGGATCAGGCTGCCCAGGTACGGAATCTCGACGGCGAAACGGGTCTTCTCCGCTTCCATGTCGGGCCAGCCGAACAGGATCAGCGGCGTTGCCTCGTCACCCTTGTTTTCCCAGTGGCCTTCGATCGCGGCGATCTTGGCCGGCTGGTGCTCGAGCGTGTTCAAGCCGTGCATGTCACCCACGAAGGCCTGCACCGGCGCCACGATCAGTGCCATCCACATGGCCATGGAGAACATCCGGCGGATGGCCGGGGTGTTGCGACCGCGCAGCAGGTGCCAGGCCGCCGAGGCGCCGACGAAGAACGCCGTGGCCACGAACGCGGCAATGGACATGTGCACCAGGCGATACGGGAACGAGGGGTTGAAGATGACTGCGAACCAGTCGACCGGGATCACCCGGCCGTCGATGATCGCATGGCCCTGGGGGGTCTGCATCCAGCTGTTGGACGCAAGAATCCAGAACGTGGAAATCAGCGTGCCGATTGCCACCATTATCGTGGAGAAGAAGTGCAGGCCACGGCCCACGCGGTTCCAGCCGAACAGCATGACACCCAGGAAGCCCGCTTCCAGGAAGAACGCAGTGAGCACTTCGTAGGTCAGCAACGGCCCGGTGACGGCACCGGCGAAGTCGGAGAAGCGGCTCCAGTTGGTGCCGAATTGGTAGGCCATCACCAGACCGGACACGACGCCCATGCCGAAGTTGACTGCGAATATCTTCGACCAGAAGTGATACAGATCGCGGTAGGTGTCGTCACGGGTTTTCAGCCACATGCCTTCGAGCACAGCCAGGTAGCTGGCCAGACCGATGGTGATGGCGGGAAACAGAATGTGGAACGAGACCGTAAACGCAAACTGCATTCGGGCGAGATCGATTGCCTCTAAACCGAACATGGGGCTTCCTCTATCAGGTGAACCGGCGCAGGCGGGCGGCCCATGCCAGCGGCCCCTGCGAGGGGAGCGCGGTCTGATGACTTCGTTCTAGTGGAGTCCACGTCGCAGGGATTGTGGCCGTTTGGCCGCCATGCCGCGCCAGACGAGGCGTTGACATGGATGAAGACACCTTCAAAGAGTAGCCTTGTTTGCAGCCTTGGCCTGTGTGGTTTAGTGCCGCACGACCAGATGTCGCACCCGGTTTACTTTCCTCTGGTATGGGGTTTGGAAAGGCTATCTGTACGGCTTTGGTGGATCTGATACCTAGGCGCAAGGTAGCCGTACGGCATCATTGCACTGGGGTTCGTTGCATTGTCCGAACAGTTTCCCGCTCGGATGCAATCAAGCGACGCGATGGCAGCCTTAACCCATGCTCCGATGGCAGTCCGAAATGGTCTCGGCCCAGTGCAAGCGTTTCACCCTGCCATTGTTCGAACAGTTCAAACAGGGGCATACGGATATGTCCCCGTGCGGGATCTGCCACCAAAGCACTACCATTGCTTATACCTTTGAGCACGACAAAATGATTCAGCGTTTTTTGCCTGAGCAGGATGATCACCGGACCTTTCAGCAAGGCCAATGCCTGACGAGGCAACATCACACCTTCGGCCAGATAGCCTAAACGCTGGGCGGTGGTTTTGAGGTCAAGCAAGGAAAATCCTTGAGTGGTTCGCTCCATAGCCTGCTCATTGGTAAGCCTGGCAACCATGTCGGCGAGTACGTCCTGCTCACTCAGGGTCTCGCCGAAATACAAGTTGAGCAGAATGGTCAATGACGCAGCACCACAGGAGTAATCCAGCGTTTGGCGATCAATGTTAGCCATGCGCAATGCGACAAAGGATCTGGGAGCCTGGAATGGCGAAGCGCTCGCCATGATGGTCAACCCAAACATGAACGCAAGGCCAACCGCTAGATGACGCATCAATTGAACTGGCGCTTGAGGTTCAATGACATGGAAGCCGGCCCTGCATCGTCATTTAGCCCAAGCATGATTTGAGGAGAGACCACCCAATCGTCACGAAGCCGGTAGGACAGGTTGAAGGCAAGGTCCGCCGGATCGATATCAGTACCTTTGATGATTTGTCTATCTGCCTTCAAGTTGGCGCTGTAGCTATATGAGAATCTCGCCCCTATGGACAGCTTCTCATTCAGTGCAAAACCTGCACCCAAGTAACTCCGCAACGCCCAGCCCGGCTTCACGGCATAGCCGTCTATGGTGCTCTTAAAGAAGTGCTGATAGCTGAGACCGCCAAACAAAATGGCAGGGTCTGTGCTGCGCACCCACGCAATGCCTGGCGCTACGTTCCAGTGTCCCGAGCCGTTGTTCAACGGGTCCTTCCATCTGTTGGCTGCGTCGTTGTAGCGTTTTCGGCCGGTGGGGGCGCCGATGTCGAACGTGAACGAGAGAGCTGGATGTGCGGAGGTTTCGTCCAGCCACTGATACTGGACTCCAAAGCCTATGTCCGCGAGGTCCCACGCGCCGGTGGTACTTACATACTCATTGGAAGAGACATCTTCGACGCTCGTATAAGTGAAGGGCACTGCAAGATGCCCTTCCAACCGGTCGAAAAGCCCTGCGCGAAGCGTAGGTTCGAACTGGATGACGCGTGCACTGTAGGAGGATTTCTGGAAATAGCCAACGTCAAACAGATTGTGTTGCCGGCGGCTTTGCTTGTAAACAAGCCCCATATCGAACTCATACTCACCCGGCCCGAGCAATACCGTAGAACCCACCAGGAAATCCAGCGGCGGTTGTTCGGTACGTTCGCCGTATTCGGCGGGAACATCCTCGGCTTCGGGATTCCGCTCTTCGACGAAGCTGCGAGTCAGTGCTTGTATTTCGGTCATCCTGACCTCGACCTCACCGAAGGTCGTGGATGTGAGCAAGGTCAACGTTGCGCCATTACTCATCAAGCGCCCCGAGGCTAGTTCGCCATTCTTGAATCGCACTTCATAATCATGGTCGGTTTGCAATGACGCAATGTCCGGACCCGGAATATTCAACCCCGTGCCGTAGGAAGCGCTGAAAACGCAGACGTCGCCCTCATAGCTGATCAACCTGCCTGAGAGGCTGTCGCCATTCTTCAGGTGGACAGTATCAGCCATTGCAACAGGAGCGGTAGATAACAGAATGCTGACACTCGCGGCAAAGTGCGTGAGTGAAGACGGGATAGACATTGGCGTCCTTGCGGTTATCGACAAAAGTAGGCGCAGCACGTATCAAGGCTGCGCTTATGGGTCACCAGCGGAATGTGGAGATGGGCCGTGACCATTGACTGGCGCGGAAGCCATAGTTGCGCGGCGCCTTGGTTTCGCGATCCAGAGCCTGGTAGTGATGCTCGATTTCGCGGGCATTGGCACGATTCCAGGCGTTCATACGGCTAGTTGAATCGGCCAGCCAGACATCGCCTGCAACAAGCTCCAGCGTCCCGCCATCTCGATACCACTTATATTCATGCGGGCTATAATCGAATCCTTGATATTGATAGGCTCGATAATCAGACTGACTACCGCGCTTTTTCCATGTGACCTGATGAGTTTTGATACCTTGGGTGACACTGGGTCGGGCGTATCCAGTGATGCGGGCCGTACCTTTTATTAGCGCCATTTGTCCATCGTCAAGTGTGCGCACTTCCATACCCGCGCCGCGCAGTGCTTCAACCATGGGAACCGCAGCATAACTGCCCACTGACGCCGCGACCAACATTATGCCTATCGAAAGGGCTTTCCATTGCATGGAGGTATTTCTGTACTCCTTTATTAAAAAATCGGGACTTATACGTCAGGCGATCCAATGTCCGTCATGTAAAAGCCTATTTCAGCGATAAGTGCCACAAGTCGGGCGTCCGAACGGATTGCCTCGTTCATCTCTCGATGCAGGGTAGCTTCAATGCCCGGCGTGGTATTCATGATCACGTAATGTTCCAAATCATCGACCCCCCACAAACCATGACCCTCCGACACCGTTTGCTGTACGGCCTGCAGGCGCTCGCGGAACTCTTGCATCTGACCGTCTGAAACGTTGTGGGTCAGACGGGTTTCGATAGTTTGTGAACCCACGACTTCAACAATGGAATTGGCAAAGCCAATCATCCAACTCGGCACTTGGCATATCGCCAACTCTGCGCGACTCACCCCGCACTCACTCAATTCCCGCCCCTGCGCCCGCACTCGCTCGATTTCCCGTTCTTTGTCAGCCAGACTCACGGCAGCTGGAGAAAGCGTTACGTTATCGTGCCGAGAAGGTGGCGTTTCCGATGATAGGTTCAGTATCTGCTTGAAACTTTCCGTTGTGTCCGATGCTGGCTTTGACTCTTTAACCAACGGATTTACAACTCGAGTAAAATCGACTTTCGATACATTCATCGGTTGCCTCCTGGCAAGTAATGTCCGTTGCGAATCTTGCAGAAATTGAGCGTTAACAATGATGCGCCTGACTGCAGCGCGACGGTACTGTAGTCGACTTAACCCTACCGACGTCAAGGCGTGCCATAATCTGGAAAGTTAAAAAACATTGCGAGATAGCAGCCCGACCAAAGACTATTCGCAACAAGCTGTAAGAACATTCTGAAAAAAACCGCGTCGATACATACTTAGCGCGCAAAATCCGCTGGAGAGATGGTGAAATATTCCTTCTTCCTGCGGGTTTGCTCAGATAGCTGATGCCCATGATTATGGGTAGGCGGGCGACGGAGCCCGCACTGATCAACGCGGATACGCAGTCGCGATCGAAAGATTCTTCTGGTGTGCGTACTTGGCTTGCACCTGCAAGAACACTCCCCAAAAAACCTAAACGGCTCTTGAGGAGTGCACTGTCCTACCAAGACACCAGATGCGTTACATCACCTTGTCCAGCGTGATGGGAAACTCGCGGACACGCTTGCCGGTGGCGTGGTAGATCGCGTTGGCCACCGCAGCGGCAACCCCGACGATACCGATTTCACCGACGCCCTTGGAGCCCAGGGCGTTGACGATGTCGTCAGGTTCGTCGACGAAGATCACTTCGATGTCGTTGATGTCCGCGTTCACTGGAATGTGATACTCGGCCAGGCTGTGGTTCATGAACCGGCCCAGGTTATGGTCGGTCTGGGTCTCTTCCTGCAGCGCCATGCCCAGGCCCCAGACCACGCCACCGAGAATCTGGCTGCGGGCCATTTTCGGATTGACCACGCGACCGGCGGCCACGGCGCTGACCACACGGGTCACGCGGATGGTGCCCAGGTCTTCGTCGACCTCCACTTCAACGAACACCGCCGAATGAGTGGCCGTGGCATAGCCTTCGCGCTTCTTGTCCGGCTTGGCGTCGACCTGCGCTTGGAAAGTGTCCGAGCCGTCGATGCTGGCCAGGTTTGCCAGCGACAAATGGTGGCCAGGGCAACGCAGTTCGCCGCCCTCGACGAACACCTGCGCAGGATCGGCGTCGGCAAACGCCGGCTGCACCTGGCTGGCGGCATGGATGAGCTTGGCCTTGAGCGCTTCGCAGGCCTGCTGCACGGCCGTACCCACCGAAGACACGGTGAACGAGCCGCCCTGCAGCGGCGCCGTAGGCAGCGACGAATCGCCCAGCTTGAACTCCACGTCCTGCGCGGCGACGCCGGCCGCCGCAGCGGCAATCTGGGTCATCACGGTGTAGGTGCCGGTGCCGATGTCGGTGGTTGCACTGCTCACCACCAGCTTGCCTTGCTTGTCGAGCCTGGCCTTGGCGCTGGCCGGCATCTGCATGGCTTCCCAGACCCCACCGGCCATGCCCATGCCAACCAGTTGGTTGGCGCGGCGCATGCTGCGCGGCTCGACCTTGCGCTGGCTCCAGCCGAAGCGTTCGGCACCCTGCTGATAGCAGGCCTTGAGCTCTTTGCTGGAATACGGCTTGCCTTCGTTCTGGTTGGTGTCGGAGAAGTTGACCAGGCGCAGCTGGACCGGGTCGATTTTGGCCGCTACGGCCAGCTCGTCCATCGCGCACTCCAGGCCGATCATGCCCAGGGCCGCACCCGGTGCGCGCATGTCCAGCGGCGTGAACACGTCCAACGGCACCAGGTTGTAGGTCAACTTGACGTTGTCACAGTGGTAGAGCATGCCGCTCCATTCCACGACGTGCTCCGAGAAGTCTTCGAAGCGTGAGGTCTGCCCGGTCGCCGTGTGACCGACTGCCTGCAGCTTGCCGTCGGCGCTACAGGCCAGCTGCAGCTGCTGCACGGTGCGTGGGCGGTAGCCAAAGGTGAACATCTGCTGACGGGTCAAGGTGACGCGCACCGAACGCTTGAGGTGCAGGGCCGCCATCACGGCCAAAGGCAGCTGATACTGCGGACGCAGGCCGGAACCAAAGGCACCGCCGACGAAGGCGGCCATGACGCGGATCTTTTTCTTGTCCAGGCCGAACACGTTGGACAGGTAGGTCTGACAGTTCTGCGTGCTCTGGGTCTTGTCGTGGATGACCAGGCTGCCATCGGCCTGGTAGAGCGCGGTGCTGGCGTGCGGTTCCATCGGGTTGTGGTGCTCGACCGGTGTGTCGTAGGTCGCGTCGACGGTGATCGGCGCAGCTGCGAATTGCCCGGCGAAATCGCCACGTGGCTCGGGCAGCTCGGCGGGTGCCGGCTTGGCGGCGGACAGCTGGGCGCGCAGGTCGGTCTGGTGGGATTCCTGGGCGTACTCGATCTGCACCAGCGAGCCTGCATGGCGGGCAAGCTCCAGGTTATCAGCGACGACCAGGGCCAGGGGCTGACCACTGTAGAGCACGTTGTCGTTGTACAGCGGGCGAAACGGCGAGCCATCGGCGGAGTCGTCGTCTTCGTATTTTTCGTCGTAGCTGGCCAGCTTCGGCCGGTTGCTGTGGTCGATCACGGCCACCACACCGGGCAGCGCCAGCGCCCTGGAAGCGTCGATGGAAACCACTCGACCAGTGGCGATGGTGCTGGAGACAACGCTGCCGAACAGCAGGCCGTCTTCCGGGAACTCGCCGGCATAGCGCGCTTGACCCGTCACTTTGAGCAGACCGTCGACGCGGTCCATGGGTTGGCCGAGTGTGCTCATGGCTGCATCTCCCCTTTTGCGGCATCGCTCAGGGCACGGACTATCGCGCGGCGGGCCAGCTTGATCTTGAAGGTGTTGTGTTGCAGGCCGCGAGCGTCCTGCAGCAACAGGTCGGCGGCTTTGCCGAAGGTTTCGGCAGTGGCGGGCTGGCCGATCAGCAGGCGTTCCACCGCCTCATCGCGCCATGGCTTGTGAGCCACCCCGCCCAGCGCCAGGCGGGCGTCGCGGATGGTCTCGCCGTCGAGTTCCAGAGCGGCCGCAACCGAAACCAGTGCGAAGGCATAGGACGCCCGATCGCGAATCTTCAGGTACTGGCTGTGGGCGGTGAAGCCGGCGGCAGGCAGTTCCACCGCGGTGATCAACTCGTCATCGGCCAGTTGGTTGTCGCGCTCGGGAGCATCGGCAGGCAAGCGATGAAAGTCGGCGAACTCGATGGTACGTGCGCCGTTCGGGCCTTGCACATGGACCACGGCAGCCAGGGCCGCCAGGGCCACGCACATGTCCGACGGGTGGGTGGCCACGCATTGCTCGCTGGCGCCAAGAATGGCGTGAATGCGATTCAGGCCGTCCTTGGCCGGGCAGCCGGTGCCAGGCTCGCGCTTGTTGCACGGCATCTTCGAATCATAGAAGTAGTAGCAACGCGTGCGTTGCAGCAGGTTGCCACCAGTGCTGGCCATGTTGCGCAGCTGCGGCGATGCGCCCGCCAGAATCGCCTGGCTGAGCAATGGGTAACGCTGCTCGATCAACGGGTGCCAGGCCAGGTCGGCATTGCTCACCAATGCGCCGATGCGCACGCCGCCGTCGGCGGTCTCCTCGACTTCGCGCAGCGGCAGCCCGGTGATGTCGATGAGCTGCTCGGGCTGCAGGACGTTTTCTTTCATCAGGTCGAGCAGGTTGGTACCACCGGCGATGAAGCGCGAGTGCGGGCCGGCCAGGCGTACGGCTTCATCGACGCCTGCAGGCTTGGCGTAGGTAAACGGATTCATGAGCGCTCACCCCCCTGCACTTCGACCACTTCTTCGATGGCCGCGCGAATATTGCTGTAGGCACCGCAACGGCACAGGTTGCCGCTCATCAATTCCTTGATGTCGGCGCTGGATTCGGCGCGACCCTCGTTGATCAGGCCGACGGCGGAGCAGATCTGCCCGGGCGTGCAGTAACCGCACTGGAAAGCATCGTGCTTGATGAACGCCGCCTGGACCGGATGCAGTTGGTCACCCTGCGCCAGCCCTTCGATGGTGGTCAGTTCGGCGCCATCGCACATCACGGCCAGGGTCAGGCAGGCATTGACGCGTTTGCCATTGAGCAGCACGGTGCAGGCACCGCACTGGCCGTGGTCGCAGCCTTTCTTGCTGCCGACCAGGTCGAGTTGTTCGCGCAACAGGTCCAGCAGCGTGGTCCAGGGCAGCACGTCGAGTTGACGTGATTGGCCATTGAGTTGCAGGGAAATGCTGTGGCTGGCGTACGGCTGCGCACCAGCGCTTGTAGAAAGCGTGTTCATCGGGTCGACCTCACGGTAATTCAGCTTGCTGCGCGACATTTTTCTTGTCGCGTCGTTTGCAGGTACGACTTTGAGCGGTCGCCATTCGTTCAGACGAGCTGATGAGTGTTTCCATGCGGTGCTGCTGGTATGATGCGCGGCTTTTTTTACCGCCCGGATGTGCTTTGCTATCAGGGTCGACACTACAACACTCGATAACAACGGCAACGGCGCAAAAAGCGCCACAGGGAGCAGGCATGCTGGAAAGGCTGTTTCAACTCAAGGCGCACAACACCAACGTGCGCACGGAAATACTCGCCGGGGTGACGACCTTCCTGGCGATGGCCTACATCCTGTTCGTCAACCCCAGCATCCTGGGCGAAACCGGCATGGACAAGGGCGCGGTCTTCGTCGCGACCTGCCTGGCTGCCGCCATCGGCTCGACGATCATGGGCCTGATCGCCAACTACCCGATCGCCCTGGCGCCTGGCATGGGCCTGAACGCCTTCTTCACCTACACCGTGGTCCTGCACATGGGCCACACCTGGCAAGTGGCGCTGGGTGCGGTGTTCATCTCGGCCGTGTGCTTTTTCCTGCTGTCGATCTTTCGCATCCGCGAATGGATCGTCAACAGCATTCCCCTGCCGCTGCGCTCGGCCATCGCCGCCGGCATTGGCCTGTTCCTGGCGCTGATCGCCTTGCAGGGCGCTGGCATCGTGGTCGGCAATCCGGCCACGGTGGTGGGCATGGGCGACCTGACCAAGCCTGGCGCGGTGCTGGCGATACTGGGCTTCTTCCTGATCGTCGCCCTGGAGGCGCGCAAGGTTCGCGGGGCGGTGCTGATCGGCATTCTGGTGGTGACCACGGCCTCTATTCTGCTGGGCTTCAGCCCGTTCAACGGGCTGGTGTCGATGCCGCCTTCGCTGGCACCGACGTTCATGCATCTGGACATCGCCGGGGCCCTGGACATCGGCCTGCTGAGCGTGATCTTCGCCTTCCTTTTCGTGGACCTGTTCGACAACTCCGGGACCCTGATCGGCGTCGCCAAGCGCGCCGGCCTGATGGGCAAGGACGGCCACATGCCGAAGATGGGCCGCGCGTTGATCGCCGACAGCACGGCGGCCATGGCCGGCTCGCTGCTGGGCACCTCCACCACGACCAGCTACATCGAGTCGGCCGCAGGTGTGAGTGCCGGTGGCCGCACCGGGCTGACCGCCATCGTGGTTGCGGTGCTGTTTTTGCTGGCGCTGTTCTTCGCTCCGCTGGCCGGCAGCGTACCGGCCTATGCAACGGCACCGGCGCTGTTCTTCGTGGCGGTATTGATGGCCTCGGGGCTGGCTGAGATCGACTGGGACGACATCACCGAAGCCGCACCGGTGGTGGTCACCGCTTTGGCCATGCCACTGACCTATTCGATCGCCAACGGCATCGCCTTCGGCTTCATCGCCTGGACCTTGATCAAGCTGCTGGCGGGCCGTACCCGCGACTTGAATTCGGCACTGGTGATCCTTTCCATTCTGTTCGTTGTGAAACTGGGCTGGTATCCATGAGTGCTGTTCTCGACCCCTCCTCCTACACCCAGCAACTGGATGAAAAAGTGGCGCGCCTGCGCGCGCTGCTGGCGCCATTCGACGCCCCGGAACCGGCCGTCTTCGATTCGCCGCGCGAGCACTACCGGCTGCGTGCGGAATTTCGCCTGTGGCGCGAGGCTGGCCAGCGTCACTATGCGATGTTCGCTCCCGGCGAGAAGCATGTGCCGATCCTGATCGACAGCTTCCCCATTGCCAGCATCCGCATCAACGAGCTGATGCCGCGCCTCAAAGCTGCCTGGCAGAACGATGCAGCGCTGAGCAACAAGCTGTTCCAGGTGGAGTTCCTGACCACCCTGGATGGCGACGCCATGGTCACCCTGTGCTACCACCGCCCGCTGGACGAGCACTGGCAGCGCGCGGCCGAGCAGTTGGCGAGCGATCTGGGCGTGAGCCTCATCGGTCGTTCCAAGGGCAAGCGTGTGGTCATCGGCCGCGACTATGCGGTCGAGGCGCTCGAAGTCGCTGGCCGTACCTTCCGCTATCGCCAGCCCGAGGGCGCGTTCACCCAGCCCAACGGCACGGTCAACCAGAAGATGCTCAACTGGGCGTACGAGGCGTTGGGCCCGCGTGACGATGATCTGCTGGAGCTGTATTGCGGCAATGGCAATTTCACCCTGCCGCTGGCCACACGAGTACGCAAGGTCCTGGCCACGGAGATCAGCAAGACGTCGGTTGCCGCTGCCCTGCACAACCTCGACGACAATGGGGTCGATAACGTGACGCTGGTGCGCCTGTCGGCCGAAGAACTGACCGAGGCGCTGAACGAGGTGCGGCCGTTCCGCCGTTTGCAGGGCATCGATCTCAAGGCCTATGACTTCGGCAGCGTATTCGTCGACCCACCAAGGGCCGGCATGGATGCGGACACCTGCGAGCTCACCCGGCGCTTCGACAACATCCTGTACATCTCCTGCAATCCGGAAACCCTGGCGGCCAACATCCAGCAGCTGCATGACACCCACAAAGTGGCCAAGTGCGCGCTGTTCGACCAGTTTCCGTATACCCACCACATGGAATCAGGGGTCCTGCTGGTGCGCCGTTGAGGCGCGCCCTGCGCCATCGTCGAAAACCATTTGACGTAAGTAACTAGTTCGTACAATTTATCTCCATTAAACAAACAATAACAATGGAGTCACTCGATGAGCGGCAATAACGTCCTGGCAGGCCTGATCGGCGCCGGTATCCAGCAGTCCCGTACCCCGGCCATGCACGAGCGCGAAGGCGCCGCGCAAGGCTTGGGTTATGTCTACCGATTGATCGATCTGGATGCGCTGAAGCTCGACAACGGCGCCCTCGAAGAATTGCTCACTGCCGCTCAGCGCATGAGCTTTACCGGCTTGAACATCACCTTCCCTGCCAAGCAGGCGATCATTCCTCTGCTCGATGAGCTGTCGCCGGAAGCGGCCGGGATTGGCGCGGTGAATACCGTGGTGCTCAAGGATGGCAAACGGGTGGGCCACAACACCGACTGCCTGGGTTTCGCCGAAGGTTTTCGCCGCGGCATGCAGGGTGCCAAGCGCGACCGCGTGGTGCAGATGGGCGCCGGTGGCGCCGGTGCGGCGGTGGCCCATGCGTTGCTGCTCGAGGGTGTGGGGCAACTGAGCATTTTCGATGTCGAGCCGGCACGGGCGCAGGCGTTGGCGGACAACCTCAATCAGCATTTCCCGGGGCAGCCGGCGCGGGTGGGCAGTGACCTGCTGGCGGCCTTGTCCGAGGCCGACGGCCTGGTCAATACCACGCCGATGGGCATGGCCAAGCTGCCGGGAATGCCTGTGCCCAAGGCGGCCTTGCACCCGGGGTTGTGGGTGGCCGAAATCGTCTATTTTCCCCTTGAAACCGAACTGCTGCGCGAAGCCCGCGCCTTGGGTTGCCGCACGCTGGACGGTGGCACCATGGCGGTGTTCCAGGCAGTGAAGGCCTTCGAGCTGTTCAGCGGCCGGCAAGCCGACGCCGAACGCATGATGGCGCATTTCGCCGAAATGAACGGATAAGCCAGGACCCCGATCACGACCCGTGTAGCAGCGGCGCGAGCCGCGTCGGCGGCCAGGGTGGTGTGTCAGGTGGAATGCGGCTACGGGGCCTGGATGAAGCGCAGGAGCGATTCGCAGAGCATTTCGCGGTGGTGCAGCTTCAACGTGGCTTCGTTGAAATCGACCTGGAACAACTCGCCGAAGGTGTGCTTGTTGGACACTCGGTAGAAGCAGAACGAGCTGATCAGCAAATGCACGTCCATGGCATCCAGACCCGGACGAAACACGCCCTGCTCGGTACCGCGCCGCAGCAGGTCGGCCAACGCCAGCAGCACGGTCTTGTTCAACTCGCGAATGCTCGTGGACTTCTTGACGTACTCGCCCTTGTGCATGTTTTCGTTGCACACGATACGCACGAAATCCTCGTTGCGATCATGGTGATCGAAGCTGAACTCCACCAACCGCCGGATGCCTTCCACCGGCGTCAGCTCGTCCAGATGCAGCTTGGCTTCGGTACCGCGAATATCGCCGTAGAGCTTTTCCAGCACCTCAAGGTACAGCTGCTCCTTGCTGCTGAAATAGTAATAGATCATGCGCTTGGAGGTGTGCGTACGCTCGGCGATGGCATCCACGCGCGCGCCCGCCAGGCCCTGCTCGACGAATTCGGTGATAGCGGCCTGCAGGATGTTCTCGCGGGTCTTCTCGGGGTTGTTCTTGCGGGGCTTGCGAGGAACGTCGGTCGATTGCGCGTCCGCCTCTGAGATCGTAGTCATGCTGGGCTCACGGCCGTCGTTGGTCAGGGGCCATTATGCGGCGCGCCGCGCGCCCATGGAAAGCCCGCAGCACACCTGCGCTGCGGGCAGGCCCTCACAGCTTGGCGTGACGGATGCCACCGGCGCGCGCCTTGGCCATGGCCGACAGCCGCACGGCGACGTTGGCCGCGCCATAGCCGGCATAGCCACCACGACGCTGCAGCACCTCGAAGAAGAAACGCTCCTCGAACGGCTCCGTGTACACGTGGAACAGCTCGCCACCGTTGGCGTCACGGTCGTACAGCACGTTGTAGTACGCCAGCTCGCTGAGGAATTCGTCGTCGAAATCGAACCGCGCGCCCAGATCGTCGTAATAGTTGAGCGGGATGTCCAGCAGTGCCACCCCCGCCTCCTTGGCCTTGCTCACGGCCGCGAATATGTCGTCGCAATCGAAGGCGATGTGATGCACGCCCGAGCCGCGATAAGTCGACAGCGCATGGGAGATCGCCGTGTTGCGGTTCTCCGAGATGTTCAGCGGCAGGCGGATCGAGCTGCACTGGCTGCGCACCGCACGGCTTTTCACCAGGCCGTAGGGGTCGGGCAGCACCACTTCGTCGTCGGCCTTGAAGTCCAGCACGGTCTTGTAGAACAGCACCCAGCTGTCGAGGGTGTCCGGCGGTATGGCCATGGCCATGTGGTCGATGGACTTGAGCATGCCGGGTGTCGCCGCGGGTGCACTGAGGCTGAAATCGGACTCGTAGATGGTCGGCCCGTCGCTGGCGTCGTCTACCAGGTAGATCAGGCTGCCATCCAGGGCCCGCACGGCGGCCAGCTGGCGCTCGTTGGGGCCGACCAGACCGCGGAAGGGCTGAGCCTTGTAGGCCACGGCGCGCTCCAGCGCCTTGGCGCTGTCCTTGACCCGCAACGCCGTGGCACACAGTGAGGGGCCGTGGGATTCGAAGAAGTTGTGGGCGAAGGAGTACGGTTCGGCGTTGAGGATCAGGTTGATATCGCCTTGGCGCAGCAGGCTGACGTTCTTGGAACGGTGCTGACCGGCCTTGGCGAAGCCCAGTTGCTGCAGCCAGTGGCTGAGCTTGGCGCCCAGGCTTTCGTCCACGGCGAACTCGAGAAACTCGATGCCCTGGTATTCATCCGCAGCCGGGGGCGCGAAGAGAATATCCAGGTTGGGCACCGGCGTAGCCTCCTGTTCCAGCAGCTTGCGGGTCTTTTCCTCGAGGTACAGCAGCGAGCGCAAACCGTCGGCCGCGTTGGCCCGAGGCGGTGCGGCACGGAAACCGTCGTTGAAGATTTCCAGGGACAACGGCCCGCTGTAGCCGGTCTTGATGATCGGCGCGAGAAAGCCCGGCAGGTCGAACTCGCCCTGCCCGGGGAAGCAGCGGAAATGTCGGCTCCACTCCAGCACGTCCATGGCCAGAATGGGCGCATCGGCCATCTGCACGAAGAAGATCTTGTCACCGGGAATGTCGGCGATCGCTCGCGGATCGCCCTTGAGCGACAGCGTGTGAAAGCTGTCGAGCAACACGCCCAGTGCCTTGTGGTCGGCCTGGCGAACGATGTCCCAGACCTGCTGGTAGGTGTTGACGTGGCGGCCCCAGGCCAGGGCTTCGTAGCCGATGCGCAGGCCACGCTTGTCGGCGCGTTCGGCCAATTGGCGCAGGTCGTCGACGAGAATCTGCTGTTCGCCCAGGGAGTCGGCAGCGGTATTGCTGCATACCAGCACTAGGTCGGTACCCAGTTCCTGCATCAAGTCGAACTTGTGCTCGGCGCGGTCGAAGTTGCGCGCCATGCGCGAACGGTTGCCGCCTTCGAAGTCACGGAACGGCTGGAACAGGGTGATGGCGATGCCCAGGTCGGCGCACATCTGCCGAACTTCCCGGGGGCTGCCGTCGTAGTACAGCAGGTCGTTTTCGAAGATTTCCACACCATCGAAACCGGCGGCGGCAATGGCTTCGAGTTTTTCCGGCAGGGTACCGCTCAGGGACACAGTGGCGATCGAACGCTGCATGGCACGCTCCAATGGCTGTTCGAGGGCTTACGGGGAGGCCTCGAAACGAGCCTTTTCTGCAGTTCTGCCATGCCCTTGCGAGCAGGCAAAACCGTGATGAAAGAAGTGGTTGTATCAGCTTGCTACTCTACCCGAGCACGTACCAACCAGTTAGTTTTGCGTGCGATTATCGACCAATTACCGCATAGGTCGATTGATTCGCCGGGGCCGTGTGCCCACCATCGTTCCCGACAGTGAAGCTGGTCGATGCACATTTTGCCAATCGACCGAGCGCGGACCGTCAGCACCGCCGGTCAACACCCCATAAGAATTTCAAGAACCCAGGTAATCGCTCATGCACACCCCTATCTGCTCCTGCGCCGTGTCCGTACCCGCCCCCGGTTGCGTCGAAGACTACCAAGACGCACCTGTCTGACCCCACCGAGCGCACCCCTGACGGCGACGTCTCTGATACCGTGCACGCCCCTGTATCGGACTGCGCCGCGCTCAGTCGAAGTTCGGCGGTGGCTCCTGCCCACCGCGCCTGTACGGAAGGCCCCAACCATGACACAACCCCACAGTTCCGCCCTGCCCCGCGCCCAACAGGCGCCCGATGCCAAAGTCGGTTTCCGGGACATGGTCAAAGCCGGCGCCGCGGTCGGCAAGACTCGCTGGGGCATGCTCGCCCTGGTGTTCTTCGCGACTACCCTGAACTACATCGACCGCGCCGCGCTGGGCGTGATGCAGCCGATTCTGGCCAAGGAGATGAACTGGACGGCGATGGACTACGCCAACATCAATTTCTGGTTTCAGGTGGGCTACGCCATCGGCTTCCTGCTGCAGGGCCGGTTGATCAACAGGATCGGCGTCAAGCGCGTGTTCTTTTGCGCGGTGCTGCTCTGGAGCCTGGCCACCGGCGCCCATGGCCTGGCCACTTCGGCGGTGGGCTTCATGGTCTGCCGGTTCATTCTCGGGCTCACCGAGGCGGCCAACTACCCGGCCTGCGTGAAGACCACCCGGCTGTGGTTCCCGGCCAGGGAGCGCGCGGTGGCTACCGGCATCTTCAATGCCGGCACCAACGTGGGCGCCCTGCTGACGCCGATGATGCTGCCGCTGATCCTCAGCGTCTGGGGCTGGCAGGCGGCGTTTCTCACCATCGCCCTGCTGGGCCTGGCCTGGGCGGTGTTCTGGGGCCTGAAGTACTTCGACCCTGACCAGCACCCCCGGGTCAAGGCCAGCGAACTGGAATACATTCAGGATCAGGAAGCGCCTGAACAAGCGGGCGTGCCGTTCTGGAAGATCATGACCATGCGCGGCACCTGGGCCTTCGCCGGGGCGTTCATGATGACGGCCCCGGTGTTCTGGTTCTACCTGTACTGGCTGCCGCCGTTCCTCAACCAACAATACCAGTTGGGCATCAACGTCACCCAGATGGGCATTCCGTTGATCATCATCTACCTGAGTGCCGATGTCGGCAGCGTAGGCGGTGGCGTGCTGTCGTCGTTCCTGATCGGCCGCGGCATGCAGCCGGTAAAGGCGCGGCTGTTGTCGATGCTGGTGTTTGCTCTAGCGATCATCAGCGTGGTGTTCGCCGCTGGCGCGGCCAACCTGTGGGTGGCGGTGGCGGCGATTTCGCTGGCCATTGCCGCGCACCAGGCGTGGACGGCCAACATCTGGAGCGTGGTGATGGACTACACGCCCAAGCACATGATGAGCACGGTGTTCGGCTTCGGCGGCATGTGCGCGGCGGTGGGCGGGATGTTCATGACCCAGGTGGTGGGCTACATCCTGACGGTGACCAACAACAACTACACGGTGTTGTTCACGATCATTCCGGCGATGTATTTCATTGCCCTGGTGTGGCTGTACCTGATGGCACCGCGCAAGGTGCCACAGGGGGTTTGAGCCAGGCGCGGATTTGCGGTGGAGCTCTTCGCGGGCAGAGCCCGCTCCCACAGAGGCCAGTGGCATCACCCTAGATCCCAGCCAATAACGCCTGGGTTTTCTCGAGGGCCGTCCGCGCTCTTTCATAAGCGCTCACACCCTGTTCCAGCAGGCGCGCCGTGGGTATCTCCAGGCTCAATGGCACATCGTCAGGCAGTGCCCGCAGCAGGCCGACCAGGTCGCAATCACCGTCTCCGGGAAAACGTCGTTCCTGGCGCGCCTGGCGCAGTATCTCCGCCATGTCATCGGGACGCGGGCCCGCCACGTCGCACAGCTGGGCATAACGCAAGCGGTGCGCTGGCAGGCTGCGCAGGTCTTCGAGTCGCGAGTTGGAGCGGTCGAAATGAAAGGCATCGACCAGGATGCAGGCATTCTCGCGACCGGCCTTGTCGAGCATGACCATCGCGCTGGCCAGGTCCGGGCAGTCGGTCCAAGGCATGAATTCCAGGTGCGGATGGATGCCATAGGGCCGCGCCAGGTCGCACAGCTGGGCCAGATTGTCGCTGGCCCTTTGCAGGTCTGGATCATTACCCGCCACCAGCAACTCGCTCGCGCCGAACTCGGCGCCCAAGGCCAGGTGAGCTTCGAACTCCGCCACGCGGGTAAACGGCTTGAGCCGCAGGATTTCGATGTCCAGCACCTTGATGCCGGTGTCACGCAACCGTGCGGCAGTCTGGCGTTGCAATGGCTTGTCGCGCAGCAAAGGATAATGGTGCTCTTCGGCGGTAGCCGGCTCGGTACGCAGGCCGACGTGGCTGTAGCCGGCGCGGGCAGCGACTTCGACCATCTCGGGGGGCGACAGCTCGAGCACGGTCAATGCGGCCAGGGACAGGATGCGGTGAGTCATGGGCGGCTCCTTGGGGCGTGAAAGGGACGACGGTGGCCAGGGCACGAGGATGTCAGCCAAGCAACCGGGCTAGCCCAAGGCGCGTGGCGCACAGGCGCATCCGCTACGCATCGCTTCGCCGATGGCGTCGACCAACGCCAGGGTGCGCGCGGCATCCGCTGCGCTCACGAGTGGCTCGGCGCGCCCATGCGCGACCTCGACGAAATGCTCCAGCTGCACGCGCAGCGCCTCTGCGGAATCAAAGGTTTCCTGCACCTGCAGCAACGGCTCATGCCAACCCGCACCCGGTTCAGCGTAATGCCAGCGCCTGAGTTGCGGCACGCTCAGCGCACCGGCAGTGCCAGCCAGCAGGTAGCACGGCTGATCGGCCTGGCGGGGATAGACCGGGTTCTCGCCCGAGCCGAGCTCCCAACTCCAGGGCGCAGCCACACCGTCGGAACCGGTCAAGGTGCCCAGCGCGCCGTTTTCGAACTGCAGCAACACCGCCAGACTGTCTTCGTTGCCGAAGCCGCGAATACCATTGCTGCCGAAGGCCTGCACCTGGCGGACTTCGCCGCACAGATAGCGCAGCAGATCGAGGTCATGAATCAGGTTGGTCAGCAGCATTCCCGCCCCTGGTTCGCGACGCCAGGCGATGTCGAAGTAACTGTCGGGCTTCTGCAGCTGCCACAGCGCCGTCACCGTGGTCAGGCGGCCGAGCACGCCGCTTTGCACGACGTGTCGGGCCCGGCTGATCATCGGGTTGTGCCGCCGGTGATGACCGACCAGGACCGGTACGCCGCTGGCGGCGCTGGCAGCCACCAGCGCGGCCACTTCGTCCAGATCGACCCCGACCGGTTTTTCCAACAGCACGGGCACACCGGCTGCCAAACAATCCAGTGCCGTGCGCACATGCTGAGCATTGGGGTTGGCCACGATGACGGCTGCGGGCGCTACCTGTGCCAGCATCTGCCGATGATCGGTGAAATGCGGGACCGCGCATTCAGCGGCAAAGGCCTCAGCGTGGGGGCCGGGGTCGGCAATGGCGCAGAGTTGGGTTGCGTGCATCTCTCGCAGGTGCTGGTAATGCTGCCGGCCCATAGTGCCGGCACCGATCAGAGCAATTCGCAGGGGGACGGTCACGATGAAGTCCTTTGTTTATTATTCTCTCCACTTATTTAGAACCGAGTTCCGAAATATTTCAAGTCACGGATAACGGATTGGCGAGGAATCGGTGGACCGAGACCACCCCGCAGGTTCCAGTGCTCAGCTGAACAGCTCCGACGCCAGGCTGACCTGAGACAGCTCCTGTGCCGCAGCCAACAGCCCATTCGCCAATTCGTGCATGCGTGTCTCGGACAGTCGCGCGCTGGGCCCGGCCACACTCAGTACGCCCACCACATGGCCGTCCCGCGGATGCCGTATCACCGCCGCCAGCGCCGAGGTGCCCAATGCCGAACTCTCGACGACCCAGGCATAGCCGGCCTCGCGGGCCAGGCGCAGACGCTCCAGCAGATCGGCATTGGACCGCGGCGCATTGGGCCCGAAGTCTTCACCAGCGGTAATCCCCTGCTGCTCCACCAACGCCAGTGCCTTGGCATCACTGAGCGAAGCCAGCCAGGCATGCCCTGAAGCGGTGTAGAACAAAGGCGCATCACGCCCCATTTCCGGGTCGTAGCGCAGGCCGGAACGAGCGCCCTGGGATTTGGCGATCCACGTCTGACGGTCGCCCTCGACCACGCCCAGCCGGACCAGCTCACCGGTTGCTTGGGCCAGGCGATCGAGAATCGGCTGGACGATATCGGCGCCGCTGCCGGCCAGGTATTGAAAACCCAGCGCCACCAACTTGGTCGACAAGTGATAGCGCAGGGTTTCCGCGCTCTGCCGTACATAGCCCAGTCGGGCCAACTCGGTGAGCATGCGGTGAGCCGCGCTTTTGGGCATTCCCAGCTGTTCGGCAAGGGCTTGCAAGGCTTGGCCGCGTGGTTCGTTGGCAAGGCTTTCAAGCACGCTGAACGCCCGTTCGATCTGACTGCCGGCCATGGTGAGGCTCTCGTAAAGTTGGAACGCGATGAAAAATTCCGCTGATTCTACACTTGGCGATTCGGGCGGCAATCCATAGAATGTGGAACTCGGTTCCATAAAATTACAATTCATCGGACGTGTATACCTCGGAGATTCATCCAATGCAGGGGCCTGACAGCGAAACGAAGAGCGTGGATTGCGACGTGCTGGTCATTGGCTCCGGCGCTGCTGGTCTGGCCACCGCAGTGACCGCCGCCTACCACGGGCTGCGTGTGATCGTGGTCGAAAAGGACAGCACCTTTGGCGGCGCAACCGCCTGGTCCGGCGGCTGGATGTGGGTGCCACGCAATCCGCTGGCGCGCCGCGCCGGCATTGACGAAGATCCGGCGTTGCCGCGCACCTACCTGCAACATGAGTTGGGTGAGCACTTCGATCCGGCACGCATCGATGCCTTTCTCGAGGCGGCCCCGCACATGGTGGCGTTTTTCGAGAAACACACCAGCCTGCAGTTCGCCGATGGCAATGCCATCGCCGATATCCACGGCGATAGACCGGGGGCCGGCACCGGTGGCCGTTCGGTGATCGCGGCCCCCTACGACGCACGCCAACTGGACAAGCCGTTGCTCAAGCGACTGCGCAGAACGATGCGCGAAACCTCCTTCCTGGGCATGCCGATCATGGCCGGCGCCGACCTGACCGCCTTTCTGACCCTGACCCGCTCGTGGCGCTCGCTGCTGCACGTGAGCCGGCGCGTGGCTCGACATATGCTGGACCTGGCCCGACACGGCCGCGCCATGCAGCTGTGCAACGGGGTGGCACTGGTCGCACGCCTGGCCAAGTCGGCCGATGACCTGGGCGTGCTGCTGTGGGAGTCCGCGCCTGTCCGGCGCCTGTCGAAGGAAGGCTCACGCGTCTGCGGCGCCGTGATCGAGACTGCCGAGGGCGAAGTGGTGATCAAGGCGCGCAAGGCCGTGATGCTGGCCACCGGCGGCTTCGCTCATGATATCGACCGACGCCGGGCACTGTTCCCGCGAACGCCCAGCGGCCACGAACACCTGGCTCTGCCGCCGCTGGGCGTAAACGGCGATGGCCTGCGCCTGGGCGAGACCGCCGGTGGCGAGGTGGCCACCGGATTGGCCTCGGCCGCAGCCTGGTGCCCGGTGTCCCGAGTGCCCTACCGCGACGGCAGCATCGGCCACTTCCCGCACATCATCGAGCGCGCGAAGCCGGGCATCATTGCCGTGCTGGCCAACGGCAAGCGTTTCGTCAACGAAGCCGACGGCTACTATGATTACGTGAAAGCCATGGTAGCCCATGCCCCCGGCGAGGAAGTTGCCTCATGGCTGATCTGCAGTCACACCTTCCAGCGCCGCTACGGGCTGGGCATCTCACGGCCGTTTCCGCTACCGCTCAAGCCGCACATCGACAGCGGCTATCTCAAGGTGGGCGACACGCTGGAGGCGCTGGCCGCTCTATGCGGCATCGACCCGAACGGGCTGCGATCTACCGTAGACCACTTCAACGAGCACGCGCACCTAGGCCGAGACCCGCAGTTCGGCCGCGGCGGCAGCGCCTACAACCGCAAGCAGGGCGATGCGCTGCACCGGCCCAACCCGTGCGTGGCACCGATCGAACAGGGGCCGTTCTATGCGGTCAAGGTTGAAGCGGGCAGCTTCGGCACCTTCGCCGGGCTCAAGACCAACGCACAGGCGCAGGTGCTCGACAAGCAAGGCCTGCCGATTGCCGGGCTGTACGCCGCGGGCAGCGACATGGCCAGCATCATGGGCGGCCACTACCCGGCCGGGGGCATCAACCTGGGCCCTGCCGCCACCTTCGGCTATATCGCCGCCCGGCACATGGCCGGGGCCACCCATCACGAATGACCGCCAGCGGAACAGGAGACCGACATGCAACTCATCACCAACGCGCAGCACCTGAAGATGCCGAAACTGGGGCTTGGCACGTGGCCAATGCTCGGCGACGAATGCACCACAGCTGTGATTCAAGCCCTGGACCTGGGTTACCGACATATCGACACGGCTGCTGGCTACAACAACGAGGCCGCGGTGGGCCGTGCCTTGACCGAGTCCGGCGTGCCACGCGGGGACATTCATGTCACCAGCAAGGTCTGGTGGGACAAGCTGGCGCCCGACGCCATGCGCGAATCGTTCCAGAACACCCTGAGCGCGCTGCAAAGCGACTACATCGACCTGTTCCTGATCCACTGGCCCGGCCAGGAGGGCTGGGATGTGAAAGCGGCCATCGACACCCTGGTGTCGTTCAAGCAGGACGGCCGTGCGCTGAACATCGGCGTGGCGAACTTTCCACTGCCGCTGCTGCGCCATGTCATGGAGGATTTGAACGCCCCGTTGGCGGCGATCCAGGTTGAATACCATGTGACCCTGGGCCAGAACGCCCTGCTCGACTACGCCCGCAAACATGACATGGCGCTGACCGCCTACAGCCCGTTGGTGCGCAACCAGGTGTCGCAGATTCCCGAGCTGCAGCAGATCGCCAGCAAGCACGGTGTGCTGCCGACCCAGGTGGCACTCAAGTGGCTGCTGGATCAGGAGAACGTGGCGGCAATTCCGAAGGCGGCGAGCAAAGCCAACCAGCAGAGCAACCTGGATGCGCTGAAGGTGCAGTTGGACGATGAAGATCGCCGGATCATTGCGGCGTTGCCCAAGGATCAGCGGTTGGTGAGCCCGGATTTTGCGCCGAAGTGGGATTGAGGCAGGGCTGGATAGTGTTGTGCGCCCTTCGCGGCCACTGACCGCTCCTACAGGGGAACACAAACCGTGTAGGAGCGGCCAGTGGCTGCGAATGAAGGCACCGCAGTATCCGATCAGAAATCGAAAAACACCGTCTCCCCTTCCCCTTGGATACGCATATCGAAACGGTAGGCCAGCTTGCCGTCCACCTCGCAGCGCGTTGCAATCAGGGTTTCCCGGCGCGCGGGTTGTTCGATCAGATTCAACACCGGATCCTTGCCGTTGGCTTCCGCCTCGTCGCTGAAATACAGCCGCGTGTGCAGGTGAATGTTTACCCCGCGGGCGAACAGACTGATGTTGATGTGCGGCGCCATCGGTACGCCAGCGGCGTTGTTCACCACACCTGGCTTGATCGTCTGCACAGCCCATTCGCCGGCATCGAACGTGGTGGCGGTACGGCCAAAGCTGTTGAAGGGTTGTTCCTGGTCGAAATCGATGTGGTAGTGGCCCTGATCATCGGCCTGCCACAGTTCCAGGAACGAGTCGCGCACCAGATGGCCATTGCCGTCGTAGACATTGCCCAACAGCAGGATGTGCTCACCCGGCGCTTCGGGCTTGGCCATCTGGTTCCAGATTTCATGCTCGCGCGGCTCGATGCCGGCGGCCGCCAGGGCCAGGCCGATGTGAACGTAGGGGCCAGCCGTTTGTGACGGGGTTTCTTTAAGCAGTTCGATAGGCATGTCGATTCCCCTCAACGGTTTTCGAAGTGAGTCTTGCGCTGACCGCGCAGCACGATGTCGAAACGGTAGGCCAGGCAATCCATGGGATTGGCGTTGGCCATGTCCAGCCTGGCGATCAGGCTCTGCACCGCCTCGGGGTCGTTGATCGACTTGACGATGGGGCACATCGGGATCAACGGGTCGCCTTCGAAATACAGCTGGGTGATCAACTTGGTGGCGATCGACGGGCCGCTCACCGAGAAATGCACGTGGGCCGGGCGCCAGTCGTTCGGCCCGTTGCGCCATGGGTACGGGCCCGGCTTGATGGTACGGAAACTGTAGTAGCCCTGACTGTCGGTCAGCGTGCGACCGACGCCGCCGAAGTTGGGGTCCAGGGGCGCCAGGTAGCGGTCGTTCTTGTGCCGGTAGCGGCCACCGGCGTTGGCCTGCCACATTTCCACCAGGGTGTTAGCAATCGGTTTGCCGAATTGGTCGCAGACGCGCCCGGCCAGAATGATCCGCTCACCGATCGGCAAGCCACCATGGTTGTAGTTGAGCAGCAGGTCATTGTCGAAGTCGCCGAACTTGAGGTGGGCGAAATTGGGGCCGGTGCTTTCACTGGCCGACTGCGGAATGCTCACCAAGGCCTGGCGCGGCGAGCGCATGGTCGAGGTCTTGTAGTCCGGCGTCAGCGCCTTGGGGTGCCAGTTGCGATCACGGATGATGAAGCGACTGCTGTCTTGGGAAGACATGCCGTTCTCCTGTTATTCGATTTATAGAGGACCTGTTTTCAGGCTTCGTACTAGTCTCAAGGAAATGGTCGACAACGAATATTGAAAAACACGGTCACAGGCATACCCGAATGGTTATGCATGAATCGAGTGAGGATTTGCCATGTTATGGAAGAAAGGCCGACGCAGCGATAACGTCGTGGATGCCCGCGGTGATGGTGGCGGCAGTGGCGGCGGCGGGATGCGCATGGGCGGCAAGGGCCTGAGCCTGACCGCCGTGGTGCTGATCGTCGGCTTCGGCCTGCTGACCGGGCAGGACCCCATGCAGATTCTCGGCGAACTGACCGGCCAGGGCCAGCAGGCCGCGCCGGTCGACACCAGCCAGCGCAAGGCGCCACCGGCCAACGATGAGCAGGCCGAATTCGTCAGCACGGTACTGGGCGATACCGAGGACACCTGGAAGCAGATCTTCCAGCAAGGCGGCCAGACCTACAAGGAACCCAAGCTGGTGCTGTTCAGCGGCCAGGTGCAATCGGCCTGTGGCCACGCGACGGCAGCCAGCGGACCGTTCTATTGCCCGGCCGACCAGCAGGTGTATCTGGACATGGCGTTCTTCCGCGAGATGTCCCAGCGTTTCGGCGCCGCCGGTGATTTCGCCCAGGCCTACGTGATCGCTCACGAGGTGGGTCACCACGTGCAGACCTTGCTGGGTGTGTCGGATCAGGTGCAGAAAGCGCGTCAGGGTGGCCAGCGCATGGAAGGTGCCAATGGCTTGCTGGTGCGTCAGGAACTGCAGGCCGATTGCTTCGCCGGGGTCTGGGCGTTCAATGGGCAGAAGCGCTTGAATTGGCTGGAGCCGGGTGACATCGAAGAAGCCTTGAACGCCGCCAATGCCATTGGCGACGACCGTCTGCAGCAGCAGGGCCAGGGGCGGGTAGTGCCCGATTCGTTCACCCACGGCACTTCGGCACAGCGCGTACGCTGGTTCAAGGCCGGCTTCGCCCAAGGCCAGATCGCCCAGTGCGACACGTTTGCGGCCAAGAGCCTCTGAATGGTTTGCCCACCACCACCTGCCCAGCAGGTGGTGGCGGGTTCAGATCAGTTCGCGCAGGTGTGTGCAGTCCAGCGCATGCCAGTCCGCCAGTTCCGGCCAGAGGTTTTCTGGCTGATTCACCAGCACCGTGGCGGTGCCCGCCGCCCGACCTGCCAGCAGGTCCATTCGATGATCCCCCACCATGACCATCTCCGGCTGGCGTACGCCCCAGGCGTCGGCCAGGTGCAATAGCCCGGCCGGGTCGGGCTTGTGCACAGCTTCGTCGCGGCCCAGCACATCGTCGGCCTGAAAGCAGTCGGCGATGCCGATCGCCTGCAGGCTGATGTGTGCCAGTTCGCGCGCGTTGCGCGTGAGGATGCCCAGGCGATGGCCACGGTCGGCCAGTTCGCGGACCAGTTCCACCGCGCCCGGTGCTGCCGTCGACGCTACCGCCAATGCGCGCTCGTGTTCCAGCAACCAGGCATGCTTGGCATGTGATTCTTCGGCCGGCAAGGTGGCCAGGTGGTCAAGGATGTCGGCCTCCTGCGGAATCTCCAGATGACGGCGGATGGCGGCGAAGTCGTGCACGGCCACCGTCAGCGTGCCGTCCAGATCGAACACCCAATGGCGAACCCGCGCCAGGCTCATGACCAGTCCTGCCGATGGCGGATCAGACCTTCCTGGGCCGAAGAGGCCACCAACTGGCCGGCGCGGTTGTACACGCTGCCGCGGGCGAAACCACGTGCGTTGCCCGCCCAGGGGCTGTCCAGGGCATACAACAGCCAGTCGTCGGCGACCAGGTTGCCGTGGAACCACAGCGAGTGATCGAGGCTGGCGATCTGCATGTCACGGTGCCACACCGACTTGCCGTGAGGCAGCAGCGAGGTGGTCAACAGGTTGAAGTCCGAGGCATAGGCCATGACGTACTTGTGCAAGGCCGGGGTCTGGGCGAGTGCGCCGTCGGCGCGAAACCAGATGTATTTGATCGGGTCGGTCGGCGTGGGGTTGTACGGGTCGCGCTCGGCCACCGGGCGCATCTCGATGGGTTTGCCGCACAGCAGTTTGTCACGCATGTGCGCAGGGATCAGATGGGCCACCTGCTGCATCAGCTCGAGCTCGGTGGGCAGGTTTTCCGGGCCGACCACCTCGGGCATCACACTCTGGTGGGCAAAGCCTTCTTCGTCGTACTGGAACGAGGTGGTGCCGGTAAAGATCGGCTGGCCCTTCTGCACGGCGGTCACCCGCCGCGTGCTGAAACTGCCGCCGTCACGCACTCGGTCGACCATGTACACCACCGGCAGCTGGGCGTCGCCGGGGCGCAGGAAGTAGCCATGCAGCGAATGCACGTGGCGATCGGGCTCCACCGTCTGGCTGGCGGCCGACAACGACTGGCCCAGCACCTGGCCACCGAACAGCTGGCGAAAGCCCAGGTCCTGGCTGCGGCCGCGGAACAGGTTTTCTTCTATGGGTTCCAGGCTCAGCAGCTCAACCAGATCGTCCAACACATGGCTCATTCAAAACTCCTCGGCATAGGCAACACCCACATAGGCAGAACCAAATGGGCGCAATGATAGCGGACACTTGTACTGCGGACACCTGCGGGGGCGCTAACGGTTGTGCTGCCACTGATCCTGGGTGATGCGGTACAGCATGTGCCGCTGCAATTCATGCCCGGGCAGGTTCGGGTGGTCGAAGTCGCCCTCGTGGTCGCGCAACATGCCGATCGATTGCATCACCTTTTCCGACGACACATTGGCCACCGCAGTGAACGCCACCACCTCATCCAGCCCCAAGCGATCGAAGGCGCAAGCCAGGCAGGTCCAGGCCGCTTCACTGGCAAAACCCAACCCCCAATGTTCATAGGCCAGACGCCAGCCAATCTCGGTAGCCGGGGCAAACGGCGCATCGAAACCTACCTGGCCCAGCCCGGCGAAGCCGATGAACTGCCCACTGTCCTTGCGCTCCAGCGCCCACAGGCCATAGCCCAATTCGGCAAAGTGACCGCGCACACGACCGATGACCGCTGCGCTCTGCAGCCGTCCCAAGGTTTCGGGAAAATAACGCATGACCCGCGGATCGGCGCACATGTCGGCAAACGCGGGCAGATCGCTGTCACGCCACTGACGCAAGATCAGTCGCGCACTTTCAAGTTGGAGGATCCCGCTCATTGCTGATTCCTTGTCGATACCCGCCCGCCCCGACCCGATTCGGCCTGGCAAGCACCTTCCCGCTCATTTCGAACGCGAGGTGGCAAGGGAGTTTTCACGGCAAGACCAACGGCGCATGCAGGCATGTCGAGCAGCCATTTCGACCGGACGCGTTTCGCTCGGCCTGGCGGGCTAGCGCCGGGTACTGCGCTCCCAGGCGGCCAGCACCGTACGCTCCGAACGCACCAGATAGGCCTCGAGCAACTGCGTGGCCTCTTGCGCACGCCCCTCTTCCAGGCAATGCAGAATGCAACCGTTCATGTCCAGGTAGGGCATGTGCAGGAAGCGCGGATCGTCGAGCAAGCCGAAGGCCAGCCGCAATTGCGCCGATATCTGCGCATAGAACGCCTCCAGGCGCGGGCTGTCGGCCAGTTCGACGACCGCCTGGTGGAACATCATGTTGGCCGTGCCCACGGCCTTCCAGTCCTTGGCCTCGCCAGCCTGCTTGCCCATGGCAACCGCTTCGCGCATGCGCACTGTGCCTGGGTGCAGCGGATAGCCTTGGGCAAGGGCCTGGCACTCGATGAAGCGGCGTACCCGGTAGATGTCGATGATCGACGCCATGTCCGGCACCGCCACGGTCACGCCGCGGTTTGGCTCGTGTTTGAGCAAGCCTTCACGGGTCAGGCCTCTGAAGGCCTCGCGCAGGGTATTGCGCGAGATCTGCAGGGTTTCCGCCAAGGCGGCCTCGGACAGGCGCTGGCCAGGGACCAGTTCACCTTCCACCAGCATCCGGCGAATCTCCTGGGTAATGGATTCACCCAGGGAACGAGGCGCAGAGAGTGAGAGGTCGTTCATGTACGGTCCAGGGTCGGAAAAGTCGATTCGATGTTCACCCACTGCCAGATCTCAGGCAAGGCGAATGGCACTTCTGTGCATCATTAAGTAACAGCGCTCCTTGCAAGCGTTACAAACTGGTGCACATTGTGGGTTACTGTAAAACGTATTGTTGAACAATCCAAAGCATACGGATCAACACCTTCCGCCGCATTGGCCGGCTCTGGCATGTTCATTGCTCTGTCCCTGTCATCTCCCATCGCAGGAACGATGCCGTGACACAGACAGCCGCGACACAGACCGCCAAGGATTTCACCAAGGCGCGTCGCTCTTCCCTGATCGCCGCGATCTTCATGATGGCGACCTCGGCCATCGGCCCGGGCTTCATCACTCAGACCGCCACGTTCACGGCAAAAATGGGCGCGGCGTTCGCGTTCGGCATCCTGGCGTCGATTCTCATCGACTTCGTGGTCCAGTTGAACATCTGGCGCATCGTCACGCTGACGCGCATGCGGGCGGCCGACATCGCCAACAAGGCGATTCCAGGCAGCGGCTACTTGCTGGCCGTACTGGTCATCTTCGGCGGTGTGGTGTTCAACGTCGGCAACATTGCCGGTGCAGGCCTGGGCCTGAATGCACTGATGGGGCTGGATCCGAAATGGGGGGGCGCCTTGAGTGCGCTGATGGCCATCGGCATTTTCCTGTCTCGCCGTGCAGGCCTGGCCGTGGACAGAATGATTGTGGTGCTGGGCCTGGTGATGATTGGCATGACGCTGTTCGTCGCCTTCGCTTCCAACCCGCCGCTGGGTCAGGCGTTGTACCAAACCATCCTGCCGGAAACCGTGGATTTCGCCATCATCACCACCATCGTCGGTGGCACGGTGGGGGGCTACATCACCTACGCCGGCGCCCATCGCCTGCTCGATCGCGGCACCACCGGGATCGAGAATCTACAGGCGGTGAACAAGGCGGCTTTGAGCGGCATCCTGGTCACCGGCCTCATGCGCTACATCCTGTTCCTCGCCATTCTTGGCGTGGTAGCCAGTGGCGTGGTCATCGACATTTCGGGTCAGGGCGCAAATCCGGCGGCGCAGGCCTTCCAGGCCACCGCAGGCGAGTTCGGCCTGCGCATCTTCGGCCTGATTCTCTGGGCGGCCGCCATCACCAGTGTGATCGGTGCGGCCTATACCTCCATCTCGTTCATCACTGTGTTTTCGCCCACTATCAGCGAAAAGGCACGCAACCGCGCCACCACCGTGTTCATTGCCGTGTCGCTGCTGATCTATGTCCTGATGGGCACGGCGCCTGCCGCGCTGCTGCTCTTCGCGGGTGGTTTCAATGGCTTGATCCTGCCCATCGGTTTGAGCATCTTCATCTACGTGGGCTGGCGCCGGTCCGACCTGATGGGCGGCTACCATTACCCTCGCTGGCTGCTGGTGCTGGGCCTGCTGACGTGCCTGCTGACCTGGTACATGGCGATCAAATCGGTCGGGCCGATCTTTGCCTTCCTCAAGGTCGTATGAGCCAGAACAATTACAAGGAATCTCTGCAATGCCAAGCATCGATATCAACAGCGACCTGGGTGAAAGCTTCGGCGCCTGGAGCATGGGCGACGACGATGCCATGCTCGACATCGTCACCAGCGCCAACGTTGCCTGCGGCTTCCACGCCGGCGATCCGGCCGGCATCCTGCGCACTCTCAAGGCTGCCGCGGCCCGGCAGGTCAGCATTGGCGCCCATGTATCCTACCCGGACAAGGTCGGCTTCGGCCGCCGCAACATGGATGTGGCCAGCGACGAGCTGACCGCCGACGTGATCTACCAGATCGGTGCCCTGCAGGGCCTGGCCCAGGCCGCCGGCACCCGCGTCAGCTACGTTAAGCCCCATGGCGCTTTGTACAACACCATCGCCCACGACCGCCGTCAGGCGCTGGCGGTGATCGCCGCGATCCGCGCCGTCGACTCGCGCCTGGTGCTGGTGGCTCTGGCCGGCTCGAGCCTGATCGAGCTGGCACGTGAGCAAGGCCTGACCTGCATTGCCGAGGCCTTCGCCGACCGCGCCTACACCCCGCAGGGCACGCTGGTTTCACGCCGTGAGCCGGGCGCGGTGCTGCACGATCCGCAACTCATCGCCCAGCGCATGCTGCGCCTGGTCGAAGACGGCACCCTGGAAGCCATCGACGGCAGCATCACGCGCATCCAGGCCGACTCGATCTGCGTGCACGGCGACAGCCCGGCCGCCGTGGCCATGGCCCGCGAGCTGCGCCGGGTACTGGAGCAGGCGAACATGCGCCTGCAAGCGTTTGCCGGAGATCGACCATGAGCGCCCTGAAGCTTGCCGCCCGGCGCGCTGTCGACGCCGCCCGCGCAGCGCGCGCGGGCTACCGTGGTGGTCTGGTTGCACCTTCTGCCGGGATCGCGCCGGGCATGACCCAGGCCAACCTGATCGCCCTGCCCCGCGACTGGGCCTATGACTTCCTGCTGTACGCGCAGCGCAATCCGAAAGCCTGCCCCATCCTCGACGTCACCGATGCGGGCAGCCCGCACACCGTACTGGCAGAAGGCGCCGACCTGCGCACCGATCTGCCGCTGTACCGGGTCTGGCGCAACGGCCAGTTGGCCGAAGAGATCAGCGACGCCCGCCCCGCCTGGGCCGAGCACGACGACATGGTGACCTTTCTCATTGGCTGCAGCTTTACCTTCGAAACCGCGCTGCAGGAAGCCGGTATCGAAGTCCGGCACATCGCCGACGGCAGCAATGTGCCGATGTACCTGAGCAACCGTGCCTGCCGCCCCGCCGGGCGACTGCGCGGTGACATGGTGGTGTCCATGCGCCCTATCCGCGCCGACCGGGTGGCCGAAGCCTGCACCATCACCGCCCGCTATCCCTCGGTGCATGGCGCGCCGGTGCACGTCGGTGATCCAGCGCTGCTGGGCATCGCCGACCTGGCCCATCCCGACTTCGGCGAAGCCGTGCGCATCGAACCGGGCGAGGTGCCGGTGTTCTGGGCCTGTGGCGTCACGCCCCAGGCGGCGGTCATGGCGTCGGGCGTGCCGTTCGCCATCACCCATTCGCCGGGCCATATGTTCATCACCGACGTGCCTGACAGCACGTACCACGTCTAGGAGATTGCCGTGCGTTTTCTACCGGTCAACCTGGACACCCTGCTGGTCGAGCTGAGCGACCTGGAGCAGACCCTGGCCCTGTTGGACGCCTTGAGCGCCGAGCCGCTGTTGGGGGTGGAAGAGATCATCCCGGCCGCGCGGACGCTGCTGATCCAGTTCCGCCCCAGCGCCATCACCCGCCAGGCGCTGGTCGACCACGTCGCCCGTCAGGACCTGGGCCAACGCCGGGCCGCCGAGCAGCGCCGGGTGGAAATTCCCGTGCACTACAACGGCGAAGACCTCGACGAGGTCGCCGCGCTGCTGCAGATCAGCCGCGACGAAGTGATCCGCCGCCATACCGCCGAGGACTACAGCGTGGCGTTCTGCGGCTTTGCGCCAGGCTTCGGCTACCTGACCGGCGGCGCCGGGTTCCAGGTACCGCGCCGGCAGACGCCGCGCACGCGCATTCCGGCCGGTGCCGTGGCGCTGGCCGGCGAATTCAGTGGCATCTACCCCAAGGCCAGCCCCGGTGGCTGGCAGATCATCGGCGTCACGCCCTTGCAGATGTGGGACCTGGACCGCGCCGAACCGGCTCTGTTGCGCCCCGGCTACAAGGTACGTTTCATCGATGCCGGGCCGCTGCCTGTAGGTGGCTTGCCGGTGCCCAGCCAGCCCGCTGCGGCCCTGCCACCGAGCGGCGCGTACCTGCAGATCCTCAGCCCCGGCCTGCACAGCGTGCTGCAGGACACCGGCCGCATTGGCCAGACCGGCCAGGGCGTGTCCCGCTCCGGTGCGCTGGACCTGGGCGCGTTGCGGGCCGCCAACCGCGCCGTCGGCAACCGCTCGGACATGGCCTGCGTGGAAACCGTGCTCGGCGGCCTGCGCTTCGTCTGCCACGGCCACGCCGTGATCGCCGTCACCGGCGCGCAAACCCCGGTTACCCTGACCAGCGCCAGTGGCCTGCAATGGCCTGTGGACAACTATCGACCCATCGAACTGGTACCGGGTGACACGGTCACCGTGGGTACGCCCAGCGCCGGGTTGCGCAGCTACCTGGCGATCCGCGGCGGCTTCGACGTGGCGCCGGTGCTCGGCAGCCTGTCGACCGACACCCTGGCCCAGGTCGGCCCGCCCGCCCTGGCTGCGGGAGACCGGTTGGGGTTCACCCCGCCCAAGGGCGGCACCAGCGTGTCGCTGAGCGAAGCCCCGGCGTTCGCCCTGCCCAAGACGGCCGACATCGTCACCCTGGATGTGCTGATGGGGCCACGCAGTGACTGGTTCACCACCGACGCCATCGAGCGCTTGAGCAGCCAGCTCTGGCAGGTCACCCCGCAATCCAACCGCGTCGGCATCCGCCTGGCCGGTGAAACGCCGCTTACGCGCAGCAACCCCCAGGAGCTGCCCAGCGAAGGCACCGCCGTGGGCGCGATCCAAGTGCCGGCCAGCGGCCAGCCCGTATTGTTCCTGGCCGACCACCCGCTGACCGGCGGCTACCCGGTCATCGCCGTGGTCGCCAGCTACCACCTCGACCTGGCAGGGCAGATACCGGTCAATGCACGGATCCGCTTCAACCCGGTGGCCGCCTTCGAAGACATCCAGCCCACCGCGCCAGCCCCTTCTTCCTCTGCCGATGTGGAAAGACTTCCATGAAAAAGCTCTTGATTGCCAACCGCGGCGAGATCGCCGTGCGCATTGCCCGTGCCTGCCGCGACCATGGCGTGCGATGCGTGGCGGTGTACGCCGATGCCGACATCGACGCCCTGCATGTTCGCCACGCCGATGAAGCCTACGGGCTCGATGGCCAGCGGCCCGCCGAGACCTATCTCAACATCCAGAAACTCCTGGACGTGGCCCGCCGCAGTGGCGCCGACGCCGTGCATCCCGGCTATGGCTTTCTCTCGGAACGGGCTGATTTCGCCCGCGCGGTCATCGACGCGGGGCTGATCTGGGTCGGCCCCAATCCCGAGACCATCGACATACTTGGCGACAAGGTCGAAGCGCGCAAGATCGCCCAGGCCGTGGGCGCGCCTCTGGTTGCCGGTACGCCGGGGCCGGTGGCAAGCGCCGACGAGGTGCTGGCCTTTGCCGAACAGCACGGCCTGCCCATCGCCATCAAGGCCGCATTCGGGGGTGGCGGACGCGGCATGAAGGTCGCCTGGCGCCTCGACGAGGTGGCTGAGCTGTTCGCCTCGGCGGTGCGCGAGGCAGAAGCGGCCTTCGGCCGTGGCGAATGCTACGTGGAACAGTTTCTCGACCGGCCCCGGCACATCGAAGCGCAGATACTGGCCGACAAGCATGGCCAGGTGGTGGTGGTGGGCACGCGCGACTGCTCCCTGCAGCGCCGCAACCAGAAGCTGGTGGAAGAAGCGCCCGCGCCGTTCATCACCGAACAGCAGCGCGAGCGTATTCATCAATCGGCCCGCGACATCTGCGTCAAGGCCGGTTATGTCGGCGCCGGCACGGTCGAATTCCTGCTCAGCCAGGATGGCACCCTGTCGTTCCTGGAGGTCAACACGCGCCTGCAGGTCGAACACCCGGTCACCGAAGAGACCACCGGCGTGGACCTGGTGATCGAGCAACTGCGCATCGCCGACGGCTTGCCGCTGTCGTTCGATGAAACCCCGGCGCCGCGCGGTCACAGTTTCGAATTTCGCATCAATGCCGAGGATCCGGGCAAGGGTTTTCTGCCCACTCCCGGCGAGATCGACGAGTTCATGCCGCCGTTCGGCCCAGGCGTGCGCCTGGACAGCGGCGTGACCAGCGGGTCGAGCGTGCCCAGCCACTTCGATTCGATGATGGCCAAGCTGATCGTCACCGGCGCCACCCGTGAGCAGGCGATTGCCCGCGCCCGGCGCGCCCTGGCCGAGTTCCGTATCGAGGGGATCGCCTCGGTGCTGCCGTTCCACCGCGCCGTGATGGATCACCCGGACTTCACCGGCAGCGACGGTTTTGCCGTGCACACGCGCTGGATCGAAACCGACTTCGCCGAGACCATCAGCCTTGCGCCGCGGGCCGCACCCGTGGCCGACACGGACATTCTGCGCACCTTCGTCGAGATCGATGGCAAGCGCCACGCCCTCGGCCTGCCAAGCGCGCTGTTGCGTGGCATGAGCCTGAATGCGCCGGCCGCGGCCCCACCGCACGCAACGGCCGCTGCAGACCTGGATCCGCAGGCATTGCTCACCCCGGTGGCGGGTAACCTGCACACCTGGGTAGTGGAAGACGGCGCGACGGTGTCCAGCGGCCAGGTAGTGGCAGTGGTCGAAGCGATGAAGATGGAAAGCTCGGTGCTGGCCCCGTGTGCAGGCCGTGTACGCATCAGCCAGCAGGCCGGTGACTACTTCGAGGCAGGCGCCGTGATCGGTCGTATCCAGGCCGACGACTGACCCATGGCAGCAGGCGGCACCGGGTCATGGCCCAGGTGCCGTTACCTGGAAAAAGCCCAGCCGAACGCGCTGCGCATCTGGAATAATGCCGGCCTTCGTCACCCGCACCACTCCATGGATTTTGCACAAGGCCTGCAACAATGCTTTCGATCGTCGCTTCACTCCTGCCCATTCTGCTGGCGCTGGCCGGCGGCTGGCTGCTGGCAATCTTCATCAGCCCCGCACTGCGCCAGCGGCTGGTGAAGCTGATCACCCCATTCATCTGGCTGCTGCTGTTTTCGATCGGCTACGAATTCGGCAATGTCTTGGGCGCCTTGAACTCGGCACGCGAATCGGCGCTCACCGCGCTGGTCTTCGCCCTGCTCACCACCGCCGTGCCCTGGTTGATGCTGTCGTGGGGCACCGCTGCTGCAGTGGCCCACCCAGCGTCGGCGCGTCAGGGGCTGGCGGGCATTGTCCCACCGCTCAAGGAGTGTCTGATCGCGCTGCTCGCCCTGGCGCTGGGCGTCGGCATGTATCACCTGTGGGGCGCGGCCGACGGCTCGGGTTTCGCCTGGCCTTCGACCAGCTACTTCCTCTATGTACTGATCGTGCTGGTTGGGCTGGACCTCTACGGAGTCCGGCCCGACCCGTCGTGGTACTCGCTGCGCACGCTGAAGATTCCCGCGATGGTGGTGATCGGCTCGTTGCTGGGCGGCCTGCTCGCAGCCTGGGCCACCGGCCAGCCGCTGGCCATTTCCATGGCGCTGTCCAGTGGCTTTGGCTGGTTCACCTTGTCCGGCGTGCTGGTGGGCCACCATGCCGGTGAAGCCTTCGGCGCCATGGCCCTGCTGACCGATCTGTTCCGCGAGATCCTCGCCATCGGTCTGCTCTACAGCCTGGGCGCGCGGCGTCCGCTGCAATGCATCGCTGCAGGCGGTGCCACATCCCTGGACTCGACCTTGCCGATCATCAAGCAGAAGTGCCCGCCACAATTGCTCCCGGTGGCCCTGGTCAGCGGTTTTCTGCTGACGGTGGTCGGGCCCTTGTTGATGGTGTTCTTCCTGACCGTATGAGTTATGCACACCGGCGCAGCGGTGGATAAGTTACGCACAATCGCTGTGCAACTGCCTGTGGATAATCTGCGCATAAGCGCCTGGCGTGCCGTGCAGGCGGGGGTACGAGCGAAGCGGTCATTTTTTGATCAGTGATGTCGAGCGGTTTTGCAAGCGCACGCGCCAGTTACCCACATCCGCTGTGCAACCGCATGTGGATAACCTGCGCAAAACAGGCTGCAGGCCTTGCGCTGTGGGGCTTTCAGTGATGTGATCACATTTTGATCAGCGACGGCTGTGGATACAGGAGCGGAACGAGCCGTGTAGAATTCTCGTTCTTTCCCTGTCGATCCGCATACATGCACTCTTCTTCCCCTCGCGTCGCCGTGATCGGCGGCGGCCCGGCGGGCCTGATGGCCGCCGAAGTGCTGAGCCTTGCCGGCGTGGCCGTCGACGTCTACGACGGCATGCCTTCGGTGGGCCGCAAATTCCTCCTGGCAGGCGTCGGCGGCATGAACATCACCCATTCCGAGCCCTACCCTGCTTTCGTTTCGCGGTATGCGGAACGTGCGCAGGACGTTCGAGCATGGCTGGACCCATTCGATGGGCAACGGCTGCGCGAATGGATTCATGGCCTGGGTATCGACACCTTCGTCGGCACCTCCGGGCGGGTGTTCCCCGCCGACATGAAGGCCGCACCGTTGCTGCGGGCTTGGCTCAAGCGCCTGCGCGAGTCCGGCGTGGTTATCCACACCCGCCACCGCTGGCTGGGTTGGAATGCCGATGGCAGCTTGCGCATTGCCAATCCACAAGGCGAGTTGGCCGTACGTGCAGATGCCACGGTGTTGGCATTGGGTGGCGCCAGTTGGGCGCGGCTGGGTTCCGACGGCGCCTGGGTGCAGTGGCTGCATGATCGCGGTGTACCGATCAAGCCGCTGCAACCCTCCAACTGCGGCTTCGAAGTGCCGGGCTGGAGCGCGCTGCTGCGGGAGAAGTTCGCCGGCGCACCGCTGAAGAACGTTGCCCTCGGGCTGGCTGGCGAGCCATCGCGCAGGGGTGAATTCGTGCTGACCGAAACGGGGGTGGAAGGCAGTTTGGTGTATGCACTGTCAGCCGGGATTCGCGAGGCGATCAACCGCACAGGCAAAGCGACCCTGCATCTGGACCTGCTGCCGGACCGTCCTGTGGATAAGGTTCGGGCCGCGTTGCACAAGCCGCGGGGCTCTAAAAGCATGGCCCGGCACCTGCAGGGGCAACTGGGCCTGGAAGGAGTGAAGGCCGGCCTCCTGCGGGAGTTGACCGATGCGCAAGCCTTTGCCGACCTCGATGCGCTGACCTTGGCGATCAAGGCCCTGCCGCTGACGCTGGTGCGCGCGCGGCCGCTGGACGAGGCCATCAGCACGGCGGGCGGTGTGGACTTGCAAGGGCTGGATCGGCACCTGATGCTCAACGCTGTGCCAGGCACCTTCTGCGCGGGTGAAATGCTGGACTGGGAAGCGCCTACCGGCGGCTATCTGCTGACAGCCTGTTTCGCCAGCGGGCGGCGCGCGGCGGATGGCGTGCTGGAGTGGCTGGCGCGGGGGTGATGTTTGCCTCGAGGGCCTCTTCGCGGGTAGAGGGCTCGCCGCCCGCCCCGCTCCCACAAGTTAAAGAGAATGCTGACCCTGTGGGAGCGGGCTTTGCCCGCGAAGAGGCCCGAGAGGTCCCCACACACCTCAAGGCTTGCGCTTGCGCGGCCCGGTATTGAACACCGGGACCTTGCGCACCGGCTTGACCACCGGCACCGCATCCACCGGTGAGTCACCGCTGTCGACCCACTTGCCCAGGTTCTTCTTGCTGCCACTGACCTTGGGCTTCTTCGGCTTTTTCGGTTTCTTCACCACCTGGCCGCTGGCATCGGTGTCCGGCACGCGGTGGTCGGGCACGAAGTCAGGCTCGTCGACGCGCTTCAGCGTCTGCCGGGTGAGCGTTTCGATGGCCGACAGCAACTGCACTTCGTCGGCGCAGACCAGCGAGATAGCCTCACCGGTGGCCCCGGCGCGACCGGTGCGACCGATGCGGTGAATGTAGTCTTCGGCGACGATGGGCAGGTCGAAGTTGACCACCAACGGCAGGTCTTCGATGTCCAGGCCGCGCGCGGCAACATCGGTGGCCACCAGGATCTGCACCTCCGAGGCCTTGAAGCGATCCAGGGCGCGCTGGCGCGTGGCCTGGGGCTTGTCGCCGTGGATGCCATCAGCGTTGACACCCAGACCTTGCAGCTTCTCGACCAACGCGTCGACGCCGTTACGGGTCTTGGCGAACACCAGCACCTGTTTCCAGCGCTGCTTCTTCAACAGATGGCAGAACAGCTCGGCCTTGCGCTTCTTGTCCACTGGCACGATCCACTGCTGCACCGAGCTGGCCGCCACGTTGCGCGGGCTGACTTCGATGCTCAGCGGGTCGTTGAGCATCTGCCCGGCGAGCAAGCGAATGGCATCGGAAAAGGTCGCCGAGAACAGCAAGGTCTGACGCTTCTTCGGCAAGGCCGCATAGATGTCGCGCAGCTCCTCGGAAAAGCCCAGGTCGAGCATGCGATCCGCTTCATCCAGCACCAGGGTCTGCAGCCGGGAAAACTTCACCGCGTTCTGCCGATACAGATCGAGCAGACGCCCAGGCGTCGCCACCAGCAGGTCGACGCCCTTGCGCAGCTTCATCATCTGCGGATTGATGCTGACCCCGCCGTACACGGCATAAGTGCTCAACGGCAGGTGCTCGCCGTACTCGACGATATTGGCGTGGACCTGCTCGGCCAGCTCGCGCGTGGGGCACAGCACCAGCGCGCGCACCGAATTGCTCGCCACCTTGGGCCCTTCCATGGCCAGCAGCTGCAGCAATGGCAGGGCGAAACCGGCGGTCTTGCCGGTGCCGGTCTGGGCCGCAGCCATCAGGTCGCGGCCGGCCAGCACTGCCGGAATGGCTTGGGTCTGCACCGGGGTCGGCGTCTGGTAGCCAAGCGTTTTAAGGGCGCGCTGCAGGGGTTCGATCAGGCCAAGGGTGGCGAATGTCATGGGTCTACCGTCAGAAGATGTTTCGCAATGGCCGGCAGTTTACCCTGTCGGCAGCGCTTTCGCCTTGCGCCATTGCGGCACCCCGATCAACACCACCGCACCGATGATCACCGCCATCGCCACGCACTCCTCGACGCCGATGTGCTCGCCGGCGAAGAGAATGCCCAGCAGCACGGCCACTGCAGGGTTGACGTATGCATAACTGGTGGCGGCTGCCGGGCGCACGTGCTTGAGCAGGTACATATAGGCACTGAAGGCCACGATCGAACCGAAGAACACCAGGTAGGCCAGCGCGCCCCAGCCGGCGGCGGTCGGCCATTGCTGCAGGCGCTCGCCGGAAATCAGGCTGCCGAGCAGCAGCACCGCGCCGCCGATGAGCATTTCCGCCGCTGCTGCCATGGCGCCCTGGGGCAATGGCAGGCTGCGGCTCCATACCGAGCCAAAGGCCCAGGCGGCCGCTGCGAAAATCAGCAAGGCGGCGCCCAGCGGGCTGGCCTGCAGGTTGGAGCCCAGGTTGAGCAGACCAATGCCGATCAGCCCGAGGACGATGCCGGCCCACTCCAGACGAGTATTGCGCTGGCCGCGAAACAGGCCGAAGAACAGGGTGAACAGCGGCACGGTGGCCACGGCCAGCGCCGCCACGCCGGAGGACACCCCGGCGTGCTCGGCGACCGTGACCCCGCCATTGCCGCAACTGAGCAGCAGGATGCCCACGCACCCGGCTGCGCGCCATTGCGGCCAGCTGGGGTTGGGCGCCCCGCGCAGGCGCAGGAAGCTGTACAGCAGGGTTCCGGCGATGAGAAAGCGCACCCCGGCCATCAGCAACGGTGGCCAGGACTCGACGCCGATACGGATGAACAGGTACGTCGAGCCCCAGACGAAGTAAAGGGCCAGAAAAGCGCCGATAAGCAGCAGGGGGAAGCGGGACTTGGCAGGCATTTCAAAGGTCATCCATGGTGTGTTTTTATTCTTTCCTGATGGGAACGGCGCGGGCGGCACTCCCTTCTACCCGCGAAGAGGCCCTCCAGCCCTAGCCCATCCGATGCTTCTGCAACACCTCGCGCATCTTCGCCATCGGCACTTTCTGCAGCGTGCAGAACAACCCATGGGACACCTCGGCCAGCCCGTGGCGTTCGCGCAGTTCCAGCGCCAGGTGCTGGGTCAGGTTGGCGGCCATCTCGGCGTCGGCCATGGCCCGGTGAGCCTGGCCGGTGTGTGGCAGTTTCGCCCACTGGGTCAAGGTGCCCAGCTTGTGATTCGGCGCACCAGGGAACAGGCGCCGGGCCATCAACATCGAGCAGGCGAAACTCTGCACCCGTGCCCGGCGCAGCAGGCTCAGCTCGTGGTCCCAGAACTTCTGGTCGAAGGAAGCATTGTGCGCAAGCAACGGCGTGCTGCCGACGAACTCGGCCACTTCGGCCATGACCTCGGCGGCCGGTGGTGCCTTGCGCACCATGGCGGTGGTGATGCCGGTCAGGCTGGCAACGAAGCCAGGCACGGGCAGGCCGGCGTTCATCAGGCTCTGGTAGCGCCCGACGATTTCGCCGCGCTCGAGCATGACCACGGCGATTTCCGTGGCGCGACAGCCCATGTTCGGCGAGATGCCAGTGGTTTCGAAGTCGATGACAGCAATGCGTTCCAAAGCGGTGAAACCTCAGTTCTTCAGCAGCAACGCGCCTTCGATGGGCACGTAGCGGGTGGCGGCGCGGATCAGTGAGTTGGCGGTCAGGCCCGGAACCCCATAGGCCACGGCCTCGACCCCGTGCTTGCCGATAATGCGGTCGAGCAGCAGGTCGAAGTCGCCGTCGCCCGAGGCAAGCACGATTTCGTCGACGTGATCGGCGGCGTCCATGATATCAATGGTGATGCCCACGTCCCAGTCGCCCTTGGCCGAGCCATCGCTGCGCTGGATATAGGGCTTGAGTTTGACCGTGAAGCCGAGGTTGCGCAGGATCTGCTGGAATTGCTGCTGCTTGCTGTCGCCACGGTCGATGGCGTAGGCATAGGCTTCGACGATCTGCCCACGCTGGCCGATGTCGGCCCACAGCGCGGCATAGTTGAAATGGCAGCCGTAGGCCTGGCGCACGGTGTAGTAAAGGTTCTGTACATCGGCGAACACCGCGATCTTCTTCACCGCACTTCCTCGTCGCGCTGGGCGCCTGAGCTTCTGGATAGCCAGTATGCCAGTGTTGGGGCAAGGATGGGGTGGAGATGGGGGTGACTGTGCCGGCCTCTTCGCGGGCAGAGACCCGCTCCTACAGGGTTGTGCGCGATCCTGTGGGAGCGGGGCGGGCGGCGAGCCCTCTGCCCGCGAAGAGGCCCTCGGCCTTTACACGAAATCATCATCCTCGGACATGAAGCCGCCGTCATCGCCGCTGTCATAACCGGCATCCGCCAAACCACCCTGTTCATTCCAGCTGTCATTGCTGACCTGTTGGGCATCACCGCTTTCGTTCCAGCCACCGCCGTCGCTGGCCTGGGCGGGCTCTTCCTTGATCACCTCGACGACCTCCTGCGGATTGTCGTGATGAAACAGACTGCTGATGCCCTGCGCCAGCATCACACCACCGGCCACACCCGCGGCCGTCTGCAGGGCACCGCGCATGAAACCGCCACCTGCGGCCGGCGCCTGAGCACCTGGGGCGGCGTAGTTCTGCTGTGGCGGTGGCTGGTACGCCGGCGCCTGGCGAGCCGGCTCACGCCAGCCATTGCCCTGCGGCTGAACCGCTCGCGCAGGCTGTTGTGCTTCGCGATTGCCGCCGCCGAAAATGCTCGACAGGAAACCACCACCGCCCTGCTGTGCCGGTGCTGCCGATTGGCTGCGCGCCTGTTGCAATTCGGTCTGCAGCTGCTGGTTCTGCTCGCTCAGGCGCTTGATCGCCGCTTCCTGGACCAGGATCGCCTGCGCCATGTAATAAGGCGCGGCCGGCTGGGCGGCCACATGCCCCTTGATGCGTTCGTCAGCCTGCGCATCGCGCGCACTGCCGTCTTTTTCGGCCTGCTGGAGGCGGGTGAACAGACCGTCGATCAAGCTTTGTTCATCAGTGTTCATGGCGACCTCGCTCGATTGCCCACAAAATGGGTACAGCCGGCGCACAGTGCGTCGGTTCTGCTTCAATGATGGGGCTGGCGCCCCGCCTTTCAATGACCGGCCGCGATTAAACTTTGTTCACCCTCCCCCGTTGCCGCCGTTCGCAGCCTGCGGGCCGGGTGTTGAAAAGCGCCACCATCGGCTAAAGTGTCGACCTGCTTTTTGACCTGTGACCCGGCCCCATGAACCCGCTGATCGTATTGCGCGACTCGTTCTATTTCTTCCGCATCAACCTGTGGGCGATTCTGCGCCTGTGCCTGCCGCTGGTGGTCTGCGAGGCCCTGGCGCGCGAACTGGTGGCGCGCGCCAGTGGCCCCGACGCCACTGTCATGTACGACGTGGCGGTGGGCTTGCTGTTCTACCCGCTGTACACCGCCGCACTGATCCTGTTTCTCGACGCCCGCACCGACGGCTACGAGCCGCAGGGTCGGCACCTGCTGGGCAAGGCCTTGCACCTGTGGCCACGCTTCGCCCTGATGGCTGCCCTCAGCACACTGCTGATCATGTTCGGCATGTGGCTGTTCGTGCTGCCGGGCCTGTACCTGATGATCAAGCTGTCGTTCTCGGAATACCTGCTGGTGCTGCGCAACATCACCCCCTTGCAGGCCATGCGCGAAAGCTTCGACATGACCAAGGGCAAGTTCTGGCCGATCCTGTTCACCCTGCTGGCGATCATGATCCCGCTGTGGCTGCTCGACGGCCTGAGCGCCATGGCCTGGACCGACACCCAGCCCACGCTGGTGCGGCTGCTGGTGGACAGCGTCAACAGCTTCCTGCAGCTGCTGCCCAGCGTGGTGTTGTTTCGCCTGTTCATGTTGATGAGCAAGCCTGACTGACCACTGCGTTCAGGCGCTGGCCTGGGTGCCGGCCAGCTCGTGATAACGCCGAGCGAAGTAGACCAGCACATCGGCTTCGTCCTGCTGGCGGATATCCAGTACTTCGCACACCAGAATGTCGTGGGTACCGACGCTGGTACTGCTGGTGATCTTGCAGTCGAAAGACAGCTTGGCACCTTCCAGTATCGGCGCACCGGTGACCCCCTGGCTCCAGCAGCCGCCCTCGAAGCGTTGCTCCTGGGGCGTCTTGCCGCCAAAGGCATTGGACAAGGCTTGCTGGCCATTGCCCAGGGTGTTGACGCACACCGTGCCGTTGCCCGTGAACGACTGGTACACCGATGCAGTGCGATTGATGCACACCAGCAGCGTCGGCGGCTGGTCGGTCACGCTGCACACCGCCGTGGCAGTGAAACCCGCGCGCCCATGGGGGCCGTCGGTGGTGATGACGTTCACGGCGGCGGCCAGGCCGGCCATGGCGTCACGGAAGGCTTGACGCTCGACGGGCAGCGAATGAGGCACGGTCATAGTGAAAGTCCTTGAAAGTAGTCCAGCACAGCATGATGGAAGGGTTGCGGGTCACTGACGCTTGACGCGTGCCCGCCGTATTCGAGTACCACCAGCGTGGCATTGGGCAACCGATCGGCCAGGTGCCGGGAACGCTGCCACGGCACCAGCATGTCGTCCCTGTTGGCGATCAGCAGCGTGGGCGTGTGAATGCCTTGCAGCCGCGATTCGATGTCGAAGGTTTCCAGCGCGTTGATCCGCCGCAGCAGGTTGTCATGGCTGGGAAAGTGGGCCAGAGCATGGGCCTCGTCTTCGGCCAGACGCGCGCCGTTGCTGGCGATCCAGTCGGCGGGATACAGAAACAACGCCTGCGCTTGTACGTAAGCCTGCGAGCCGCAGTGGCGCAGCAGGTTCTTGCGTACCGCAAAACAACGGGCGCTGTGCGGATTGGGGCTGCTCCAGGCGTTGATCAGCACCAGGCTGCTCAACCGCTCCGGGCACATCGCTGCCAGTTCCAGCCCAACCAGTCCACCCAGGGCATGGCCCATGAAATGGCACTGTTCGATGTCGAGTTCATCGAGCAGTGCCAGCAGCTCTTCGGCCATGTGCGCGATGCAGTAGCCTTCGGGCAGTTGCGCAGGGCTGCGCCCGGTGCCGGCGTGATCGTAGGTCACGACGCGGAAATGCTCGCCGAGCACCGCCAGGTCACCGGCCCAGAACCCGGCCGAGCCGCCGAGACCGGAACTGAGCAGCAAAGTAGGCGCGCTGGGGTCCTGGCGACCTTGAATGGAGTGATACATGGAAACCTCCGGGTTGAGCGTCAGCCGACGTGAGCGATGCTGGCGATTTCGATCAGCGCATCGGGCTTGACCAGACCGCACTGGATGCAATAACGCGCAGGCTTCTCGCCGGCGAAGTACTCGGCGTACACCTCGTTGACCTTGGGGTAGTCGGCCCAGTCGCGGATCATGATCATGTTGAAGGTCACGTCATCCAGGGTACCGCCGGCCGTTTCCACCACACCCTTGATGGTCTCCAGCACGTGACGGGTCTGCGCTGCCGCGTCACCGACGTGCACCACGTTGTTGTCCTTGTCGAACGGCAGGGTGCCCGAGACGTACAGCACGCCATCGGCCAGCGAACCCGGAACGAACGGCGCCAGGGGCTTGCCGGTGCCTGCAGGGATAATCGATTGCTTGGTCATCTGTGCGTCCTCAGGAGGGTTGCCCGACAGGGGCGAAGGTGGTGCAGAAGTCATCGACGCTGGAGACCCAGCCAAAGAAGGTTTCGATGTTGAACAACGCTGCCTGCTGCGCGAATGCCGGCCCGGCCTGGTGGGTGGCATCGGCCAGCACCACACCGAAATACTCCAGATGGAAGCCGTCGCGCAGGGTCGACTCGACGCATACGTTGGTGGCAATACCGGTGAACACCAGATTGCGGATACCGCGCGCGCGCAGCGTGCTGTCGAACGTGGAGTTGAAGAAGCCGCTGTAACGGGTCTTCGCAACCACGATATCGCCCGGCTGGGGCTTGAGCTCGTCGACCAGGGCATAGTCCCAACCGCCCTTGGCCAGCAGCTGGCCTTGCAGCTCGGGGCGCTTGCGCATGGTTTTTAGCGCATTGGACTTGTGCCAGTTGGGCGAGCCGGGGCCGCCGGCCTCGACGTAGGCAGGGTCCCAGCCGTTCTGGAAGAAAATCACCGGGATGCCAGCGGCGCGGGCTGCCGAAATGGATCGCTGAATGGCGGCGATCACCGGCCCCGTGCTCGACACATCGAAGCCGGCCAGGTCCAGGTAGCCACCCAGCGTGGCGTAGGCGTTCTGCATGTCGACCACCACCAGCGCGGTTTCGCTGGCTTTCATGCGCAGCGCTTCGGGGCGGGCGGGCAGTTCACGGGCGGGGTGCGGGTCCAGCGGCAGGGACACGCCGGAAACGTTCACGGGCGTATTCATCACACGGCCTCCAGGGTGCGCAGCACGTGGCGACGGCTGCTCATCAGCGGCTGTATCTTTTGCCCGAAGTCTTCGATGCCTTGCACGAAATCGTCGAACGTCAGCATCACACCCTGGGTGCCCGGCACGCTGGCGACTTCGTCGAGCATGCGCGCCACATTGGCCCACGAGCCGACCAGGGTGCCCATGTTGATGTTGACCGCCGAGGTGGGGTCGGCCATCTGCCGCAGGTTGGAGCTGGCACTTTTGTCTGCCGAGCCCTTCTCGCCCAGCCAGGCAATGGCCTCCTGGTCGGCGCCGGCCTTGATGTGCTCCCAGCGCGCACGTGCTGCCTCGTCGCTGTCGGCAGCGATGATCATGAACAACACGCAGGAGGTCACATGGCGCCCGGTCTTCTTGTTGGCCTCGACCAGCGCCTGGGCAGTGGGGGCGAACGCGGTCGGGGTGTTGACGCCTTTGCCGAAGCAGAAGTTGTAGTCGGCGTATTGCGCCGAGAAGGCCATGCCCGCTTCGCTCTGGCCGGCGCAGATCAGCTTCATGTCGGCCTGCGGACGCGGGCTGACTCGGCAGTCCTGCATGGTGAAGTGCTCACCCTTGAAGTCGCTGCGCCCGGTACTCCACAGGTCGCGCAGGACCTGCGCGTATTCGCCCAGGTACTGGTAGCGGGTACCGAAGAACTCGTCGCCGGGCCACAGGCCCATCTGTTCGTACTCCGGTTTCTGCCAGCCGGTGACCAGATTGACGCCGAAGCGGCCATTGGAAATCGAGTCGATGGTTGCCGCCATGCGTGCGGTGATGGCCGGCGGAATGGTCAAGGTGGCTACGGTGGCGAACAACTGGATCTTGCTGGTCACGGCGGCCAGGCCAGCCATCAGCGTGAACGACTCCATGTTGTGTTCCCAGAACTCGGTCTTGCCGCCGAAGCCGCGCAGTTTGATCATCGACAGCGCAAAGTCGAAGCCATAGTGCTCGGCCTTCTGCACGATCTGCTTGTTCAATTCGAAGGTGGGCAGGTACTGCGGCGCGTTTTCGGAAATCAGCCAGCCGTTGTTGCCAATAGGAGTGAAAACACCGATATCCATGTGGGTCCCTCTCTGAGTAATGAGCGTTACGCACCGGACAGGTTGCGCATGAAAGGGTACTTAGCAGGGATCGGGCCAGGTTTGATTAAGCTATGCTTTTCATAAACTTATGAATTAAACAGGCGTATTGGTGGACCAATTGGTCCGAAGTAGAGCACTTGGTTTGTGCGCTTTTCCGGCTGCCGGTGCAAAACGATGCACGCCGCTGCCCTGCCTGTATCGTCGGCAGACATTCGCCCGTTATCATGGCCGCCTACATCCAGCTGCAGGTTCCAGTCGCGTGAAAGAACAGCCACCCGCCAACGAGCCCCGTGCCAAGCGCGCGCGCAACGTCAAGCCCAAGCCTGCGGTCAAGGCGACCCGAGAGCCCAGCGCCGCGGCACTCAAGCGCCGGCTGCAACTGATGGAAAGCAAGCGCACCGCGATACTGGGCGCCGCACTGGATGTGTTCTCGCGCTATGGCCTGCACGGCAGCAGTCTTGATCAGGTAGCCACCCGGGCCGACGTGTCCAAGACCAATCTGCTGTACTACTTTTCCAGCAAGGACGACCTTTACCTGAGCGTGCTCAGGCAGTTGCTGGAGGTCTGGCTGAGCCCCCTGCAGTACTTCACTGCCGACAAGAACCCGGTAGAGGCCATCGGTGCCTATATAAAAGCCAAGCTCGAACTGTCCCGGGATCACGCAGCGGAATCGCGCTTGTTCTGCATGGAGATCATGCAGGGTGCCCCGCTGATGCTCAGTGAACTGCAGCAGCCCCTGCGCGAAACCGTCGACACCAAGGTTGCGGTGATCGAGCACTGGATCGCGACGGGCCAACTGGCGCCGGTCAACCCGCACCACTTCATCTTTTCGCTGTGGGCAACCACCCAGCACTACGCCGACTTCCGCACCCAGGTGGAGGCAGTGACCGGCAAGACCTTGCACGATCCGGTGTTCTTCGAAGAGGTCCTGGTGGGGTTGCGCGGGTTGATACTCGATGGCGTGCGACCCCGAGCCAGCTGAGCGCCCCGTAATCGTGCCGAGCGCACAAACCAAGTGCTCTACTTCGGACCAACTGCTCTGAATTAAGCTGGATGAATAACTCAAGCAACTGTTAAACAAGCGTTTTTCTGATATGGCACGGATGCTGCTTTCGAGCTTCGGGCGGCCAAGGGCAGATTTCTGGCCCTGGCAGCGCCCTGCTGCCCCACGCTCATATTTCAGGAAGGCGCCTCATGCTCAAGACACTGCTGCCAGGAATGCTGCTCGCCGCTTCGGCCTACGGGACAGGGAGTGCGGCATACGCCGAGGGCCTGACCCTCAAGGGCCCGGCCAAGATCGCGATGGTCTACATCAGCCCACGCAACGACGGTGGCTGGACCCAGGCTTTCGACGAAGCTCGCCTCAAACTGGAAAAAAGCCTGGATCAGAAAATCCAGTACGTCGAAAGCGTCCCTGAAAACGCTGCGGCCGTCACCCCCGTGGTCGACCGGCTGATCGCGCGCGGTGCCAACATCATCATCGGCACCGCATTCGGCTACTCCGACACCTTCCTGGCGCTGGCGAAGAAATACCCCGAGGTAGCCTTCCTCAATGGTTCGGGCACCACCAACGCCGCCAATCTCGAATCCTTCTACGGCCGCACCTACGAAAGCCAGTACCTGTGCGGCATGGCGGCTGGGGCGGCGTCGAAGTCAGGCAAGCTGGGCTTCGTTGCCGCCAACCCCTTCGGCCAGGTCAACTGGACGATCAACGCGTACGAACTGGGCGCTCAGCAAATCAATCCCGCCGCCACGGTCACCGTCATCTACACCGGTGCGTGGAACGACCCGGTGAAGGAGCGCGCCGCGACCATGGCGCTGATCGACAACGGCATCGACGTGATCGGCCAGCATGTCGACAGCCCTACTCCGCAGATCGTGGCGCAAGAGCGCGGTATTCATGGCACCGGTCATCATCGGGACCTGAGCGAGTTCGCGCCCAAAGCCACGGTGTGCTCGTCGATGTGGGTGTGGGATCGCTTCCTGACGCCTGAAATCAAGAAAATCATGGCGGGCAACTGGGTACCCGAGGCCAACGGCGCGTTGCTGTCGATGCAGCAGGGCGGCACCGATATCAGCCTGACCAAGGACGCCGCGATCAGCCCCGAGAATCGGGCGAAGATCGAAGCGGCCCGAGCTGAACTGCTGGCAGGCACAAAAACCCTCTACAAAGGCCCGATGTCCGACCGCGATGGCCAACAGCGGCTTGCTGCGGACCAGGTCATGAGCGATCCGGACCTGTGGAAAATGGACTGGTTCGTCAAAGGCGTGATGACCCAGAAATGAGCCAGGCCAATGCGCTTCAACTCACCGGTATCAGCAAATCGTTCGACGGTTTCAAGGCGCTCAGCGAAGCCGACTTCAGCGCACGCTGGGGCGAGGTGCATGCCCTGCTCGGCGAGAACGGCGCAGGCAAGTCGTCCCTGATGAACATTGCCGCAGGCCTGTACGCACCGGAAACCGGCAGCGTGCTGATCGACGATAACAGCGTGCGGCTGAACAGCCCGAAGGATGCCAGCAGGCACCGCATCGGCATGGTTCACCAGCACTTCAAACTGGTGCGCCCCTTCACCGTGGCGCAGAACATCCTGCTGGCCCTGCCCGAGCAACCGGGCGAAGGCAGCTATCGCAAGCGGCTTGCAGCGCTTGAGCAGACCATCGCCAGCAAGGCCGAGGAACTGGGCTTCGTCCTCGATCCGCGCCAAGTGGTAGACACCCTGTCGGTGGCCGAGCAGCAACGCGTGGAAATCCTCAAGGTGCTGCTGGCCGGGGCGCGCATCCTGATTCTCGATGAGCCGACCGCCGTGCTCACCGACCAGGAAGCAGAGCGCTTGTTGAGCACCGTGCAGTCCTTTGCCCGCCAGGGCGCCGCCGTGGTGCTGGTCACGCACAAAATGGCCGATGTGAAACGCTACGCCGACCGGGTCACGGTCATGCGCGGCGGCCGCACGATAAAGACCCTGGACCCGCAAGGCGTCAGCATCGAAGAACTGGTGCGCCTGACGGTGGGCGAGTCGGCGCCCCGCGGCGCGGTGTTGCCGGCAACGCCTGGCGAGCCGTTGCTGCGGGTCAGGAACCTCACCAGCGTGGCCGGCACCGGCGCGCTGCGGGGTGTCGACATGACGCTCTGCGCCGGGCAGATCTACGGCATTGCCGGCGTCGGTGGCAACGGCCAGGGCGAATTGGCCAATGCCCTGATGGGCCTTGAACAGCCCACCGAAGGGGATATCCATCTGCAGCCCTTCGGCGACCTGCGCAACGCCAGCGCGGCACAGCGCCGGGCCCTGCGTATCGCTGCCATCCCTGCCGATCGATACGGCGCCGCGCTGGCCGGCTCGCTCTCGGTAGCGGAAAACTTCGCCATCGGCCAATTGCACGATGGGCGCTACGGCTCCTTCCTGCGCTTGCGCGGCCAACGCATGCTGGACGATGCCGCCCAGGCCGTGGCCGATTTCGATGTGCAGGGTGTGCGCTCGCTGCAGCAGAAAGCGGCGCTGCTGTCGGGCGGCAACGCCCAGAAGCTGGTGATCGCACGCGAGTTCAGCCGTGATCCGCGGCTGATCCTGGTGCATAGCCCCAGCCGTGGCCTGGACGTGCGCGCGAGCCAGGCGGTGCATGCACGCCTGCGCGCCGCGCGTGACGCCGGGGCCGCCGTGCTGGTGATCAGCGAAGACCTTGACGAGGTCATGGCCTTGGCCGATCGCATCGGTGTGATGAATGGCGGCCGCATCGTCGCCGAATTCGACTGCCCGGCAGACCGCCAGGCCATTGGCAAAGCGATGGTAAGCCATGACTGAACTCTCCCAACCGCTGGCCAAGGCGCCACGCCAACCCTTGCTCGGCAGACGCTACACCCTGGAGCTGCGCCAGCAGATGGGCTGGAGCGGCCAAGCCCTGGTGATCGGCCTCGCGGTGATCGTCGGCCTGGCCTTGAGCACAGCCATTCTGGTGGCAGCGGGCATGCCGGCCGATCAACTGCTGGAAGAGTTCGTCGGGCAGACGCTGCTCGATGCCGGCAACTTCAAGGCCGTGCTGTTCCAGGCGGCGCCGATGATCCTGGTCGGCATGGCTGGCTGCCTGGCATTCCGCGCCAGGTTCTGGAACCTGGGCCTGGAAGGCCAGATGATCTGGGGTGGCATTGGCGCCGCGGCCGTCTCGATCTTCCAGATCGGCCCCGAAGCATTGCGCCTGCCGTTGATGATGGCTTCTGCCATCGCCTGCGCGATGCTCTGGACCCTGGCTCCGGTTCTGCTGAAGTTGCGCCTGAAGGTCAACGAAGTGATCTCGACCCTGATGCTCAACTACATCGCCGCCAACTTTCTGCTGCACCTGCTCTACGGCAGTTGGAAAGACCCGCGGGACAACTTCCCCTACTCACCGGCCTTCCAGCCGTTCGAACGCCTGCCGGACCTGTTCGCCGGCTACAACGTGGCGATCGTTATCGCCCTGGTCATCATGGCCCTGGCCGTGTGGTTCATCAGCGTATCGCGCGCCGGACTGTACCTGCGCTTCGTCGATGCCAACCCCAAGGTCGCCAGCGCGGTCGGCGTCCCCGTACGGCGGATGATCCTCGGCACCGTGTTGCTCTCCGGCGCTCTGGCCGGGGTGGCAGGCTTCATCGTCAGCGCGGGCCAGGAAGGTCGGCTGACCCAGTCGTTCTACCAGGGCTACGGCTTCTCCGGAATCCTCATTGCGTTCCTGGCCCGCAACAACCCGTTCGCGGCCGCCGTGGTCGCGCTTCTGGTGGCGATGCTGTTCGTCGCCGGGCGCAACCTGCAGGTGTTCTACCAGGTGCCCTTTTCGATGGTGCAGCTGATTCAGGCCATCCTGGTGATCTGCGTAGCCTCGTCGGACTTCTTCATACGCCACCGTTTGCGGCGCATCCAGGCAGGAGAACAGTGATGGATCTGGTGACTTACTGGCTGGGCAGCGTTCCGGAATTTGCCGTGCCCTTCGCCCTCGCGGCGCTGGGCTTGATCATCATCGAGCGCGCAGGCGTGCTGGCCCTGGGTGCCGAAGGCATGATGCTGGTCGGCGCCCTGGCAGGCATCGGCATGCAGTTGACGCTCGGCCTGCCGGGGCTGTCGATGCTCGCCGCCATGCTTGCCGCCAGTGCGGTCTCGCTGCTGTTCGCGCTGATGGTGCTGGTGCTGCGCATCAACCAAGTGATCGCCGGCCTGGCCCTGGTGTTTTTCTGCCAGGGCCTGACCGGGCTGCTCGGCACCCTGCTGGGCTGGACCAATCGCCCGGTCAGCGGTTTGCAGGCCGTGGAGCTCTGGCCATTGAGCGAGCTACCCGTGGTCGGCGGTCTGTTCAGGCAGAACCCGATGGTGTTCCTGACCGTGCTGATCTTTGTCGCGGTGGTCTGGTTTCTGAATCGAACGCGCACGGGGCTGAAGCTGCGGGCCGTTGGCGAGAACCCCCAGGCTGCCGATGCCGCGGGCCTGCCAGTGCTGCGCTATCGACTGGCCGCGATTCTGGCCGGCAGTGCGCTGATGGGGTTGGCCGGTGGGTTCATCGCCGTGCTCAGTACCAAGATGTGGATCGCCGACATGACCGGCGGCCGTGGCTGGATCGCCATTGCGCTGGTGATCTTCGCCCGCTGGTCGCCCTGGCGCGCCTTCGCCGGTGCCCTGCTGTTCGGCAGCATCGAGGCATTGATTCCGCAACTGGCCGCCGCCGGGGTGCAACTGCCGCAATATTTCATGCTGATGACGCCCTATGCCGTGACCCTGGCGGTCATGGTCTGGGTTGCCGCCAGCAAGCGTGCGGGCGTCAGCCAGCCCGGCGCGCTGGGTGAGCCCTATGTTCGCGAAGAGCGACGTTGACCGATTTTCACCTGTCGAGGTTTCAACATGAGCGGTACTGTTTTCATCACCGGCGCGACGTCCGGTTTCGGCCGGGCAACGGCCCGTCGTTTTGCCCGGGCGGGTTGGTCGCTGATTCTCACCGGGCGGCGCCTGGAGCGCTTGCATGCCCTGCAGGATGAACTGGGTGCGCGCGTGCCGGTGCATGTCGCCGCCATGGATGTGCGCGATGCCGCGGCCGTCGCCGCAGTGGTCACCGGCTTGCCCGAGGCTTTCCAGCGCGTGACGGCGCTGATCAACAATGCCGGCCTGGCCCTGGCACCCGTGCCGGCGCAGCAGGCCAGCCTCGACGACTGGCACACCATGATCGACACCAACGTCACCGGCCTGGTCAACGTTACCCACGCGGTCCTGCCGGCGCTGTTGGAAACCGGCGCCGGCGCCAGCATCATCAACATTGGCTCGATCGCCGGTGCATGCCCCTATCCCGGCAGTCACGTGTATGGCGCGAGCAAGGCGTTCGTCAAACAGTTTTCCTATAACCTGCGCTGCGATTTGCTCAGCACGGGCGTACGCGTCACCGACGTGGCCCCCGGCATCGCCGAAACCGAATTCACCCTGGTGCGCACCCAGGGCGACGAAAAGGCTGCAGGCCAGGTGTATCAAGGTACGACCCCACTGACGGCGGACGATATCGCCGAGCAGATTTTCCACGTCGCCACACTGCCCGCCCACATCAATATCAACCGCCTGGAAATGGTCCCCGTGCGCCAAGCCTGGGGACCCTTCGCGATTGACCGCGATTGAACAAGAAGCGTCGTACAACCGGTTTCGGTTTTCAAGACGCCATTGCGCTACACCCCTGCGCGTTGTGCAGGTTCAGCTATCGAACTGCGTGGTCTGCCCACCAATACGGCGCCCGGTCCTGGACATGCGTCCAACCAATACCGGTGCGCTCTGAATAAAACATTGATTGATGGGTAAAACATGAAAAACGCTTGGGGAGCATCACTGTGCATGTTGGGTCTGCTGGGAGCAGGCAGCGTTCATGCACAAGGACCACTGTTATGGCATGGCGAAAGTGTGTCGTATTTGTATGGCAAGAATTACAACGTCGATCCGGCCATCCAGCAAACCATTACACTGGAACATGCCAGCGCATGGACGTGGGGCGATCTGTTCGCCTTCGTCGACAACAGTTGGTACAACGGCGCCCGGTCCGGCAACGGCAATTACAGTTTGTATGGCGAGTTCAGCCCGCGCTTCAGCGCCGGCAAGCTGCTGGGCCAGGACCTGTCGTTCGGGCCGGTGAAAGACATACTGCTGGCCACCACCTACGAGTTCGGCGATGACGACGTAGACGCTTACCTGATAGGTCCGGGCTTCGATCTGGCCATTCCCGGCTTCGACTATTTCCAGTTGAACTTCTACTACCGCAAACCCGATGGCAACCGCGTCCCGTCAGGCGCCTGGCAGATCACTCCGGCCTGGTCCTACACCCTGCCGCTGGGCAACTCGAACCTGTTGATCGATGGCTTCATCGACTGGGTGGTGAACAACAAGAGCGGCCATGGCAACAACCAGTCCGACTACCACGCCAACCTGCATTTCAACCCCCAGATCAAATATGACCTTGGCAAAAGCCTGGGTTATGAGGCAAAGCATCTGTATGTCGGCGTGGAATACGATTACTGGTCCGACAAATATGGCATCAAGGATGACGGCTCTTTCACCACCGACCAAGACACCGCGAGTTTGTTGGTGAAGTACCAGTTCTAGCTCTGTCGGGGCTGCCCATGCCGAGGTGTTTATTGCGGCCACTGCTCCAGCAAGATCGCGACGAACTTCTCGGCGGCGGGCGACAGCGAGCTGCCCCGTCGCGTGACCAGGCCCAGGGTTCGGTCCACGACCGGTTCGATCAGCGGTACGCTCACCAGGGTGGGATGCTCCCCGGCCGGCATGGCCAGGCTGGGCATCACTGAAATACCCAAGCCGGCCTCCACCAAGCCCAGCGACGTGGACAGATGCTGCACCTCGTAGAACCATTTCAAGCGCCAGGGCAAGCCTGCCAGGGCGTTGTCGAGCAGCATGCGATTGCCGCTCAGCCTGCCGACCCCGATCAGTTGATGGCCCGCCAGTTCGGTCCACTTCACCGACTTGCGGCTCGCCAGCTCATGATCGCGCCGGCAAGCCAGCACGAACGGCTCCTTGACCAGGGCATGGAACTCGATGTCCGGATGCTGGCCGCTCATCATGTTGATACCGAAATCCGCCTCGCCACGCAGAACGGCCTCCAGCCCCTCGTTGGCACTGAGGTCCAGAAGCCTGATGCGAATCTGCGGGTATTGCTGGTTGTAGATACGAATGACCGAAGGCAGGAAATAGAACGCCGCCGTGGGAATGCACGCCAACGTCACCTGCCCTACCTGCCGCTCGGCCAACTCCTTGATGTTGAGAATGGAGTCTTCGAAATCGTCGAGCAGGCGCCGTGCCTTGGGCAGGAAGTCGCGCCCGACGCTGGTCAGGCTGACTCGGCGAGTGGTCCGGTCGAGCAGTGATGTGCCCAGACCTTCTTCAAGCTTCTTGATACGCCGGGTCAGTGCCGGCTGAGAAATGTGCAGCTGATCCGCCGCCTCGTGAAAGCTGCCCACTTCGGCGATTTTCACGAATGATCGAATGTCGACCAGCTCATATTGCATGAATTTCGCTCTCCCCTGCCGGAACGCTCCAGCCGCTTGTTTATTTCGTTTGATGGAATAATCGCTACGATCTTTGCATTGGATCTAGCAATTCAAGCTGTGTAAATCTTCACTCCAATACATCAATGACGTCCATTGATTACCAGAGTCGTGACTTATGCAACTGATTCCTTGCGTACTGATGCGTGGCGGGACCTCCAAAGGGCCAGTGTTTCTGGCGTCCGATTTACCGGCCAGATCCGACGAGCGCGACGAGATGCTGCTGGACGCGATGGGCTCGGGGCATGAGCTCGAGATCGATGGCATTGGCGGCGGCAGCCCGCAGACCAGCAAGGTGGCCATCGTGTCGCGCTCCGATCACCCGGACGCAGACGTGGACTACCTGTTCGTCCAGGTGATGGTTTCGCAACGACGCGTGGACACCGCGCCCAACTGCGGCAATATGCTCTGCGCAGTCGGCCCGTTCGCCATCGACCAAGGCCTGGTCCAGGCGCAGTCGGGCGTGACCCAGGTACGCATTCGCAACCTCAATACCGGTACGTTCGTCTGCGCCGATGTGTGCACGCCCGACGGCAAGGTCACCTACGAAGGCGATACCGCGATCGACGGTGTACCCGGTACGGCCGCCCCGGTGGGGCTGACCTTTCTCGATGCCGCCGGCAGCAAGACCGGCAAGCTGTTTCCCACCGGTGCCACGGTGGACTGGCTGGGCGACGTGCCCGTCACCTGTATCGACATGGCCATGCCGATGATGCTGGTCGAAGCGGCTCAGTTGGGCAAGACCGGCAGCGAAAGCCCGGCTGAACTCGACGCCGACAAGGACTTCCTGCACAAACTGGAAACCCTTCGCCTGCGCGCCGGGCAACTGATGGGGCTGGGTGACGTCACCGACAAAGTCATTCCCAAGCCTGTTCTGGTTGCCCCGGCCCAGGCCGGCGGTACGCTGCAGGTGCGCTACTTCATGCCGCACAATTGCCACACGGCACTGGCCATTACCGGTTCGATCGGCTTGGCGACCGCCTGTGTCACCGACGGCACGGTGCTGGAACGCATGCTCGGCCAGCGCCATGAGAAGCGTTTGACCACCGTGAAGCTCGAACACCCCAGTGGCGCCATCGAAGTCGGCCTGTCCTACGTCGGGCACAATGCCAGCATCGTCCGGGCGTCGGTGGTCAGAACCGCGCGCAGGCTGTTCTCAGGCAGTGTCCATGTTCCCAATGCTCACCGGCTGGCCGGTTGAGGCAATACCCGCTTCACCCTGATCGACCTGCTTCTGCATCAGCGCAACTCCTCAAATAACTACAAGAGATAACTCATATGCTGGCGCTGTTAGGCTTAGCCATGGTGATCGTGTTCACCTACCTGATCATGTCCAAACGCTTGTCGCCCATCGTTGCACTGACCGTGGTGCCGATCGTGTTCGCCGTCATTGGCGGGTTCGGCGGATCCACCGGCAAGATGATCCTCGATGGCCTGAAAGTGGTCGCCCCGTCCGCTGCACTGCTGCTGTTCGCCATCCTGTTCTTCGGTCTGATGATCGACTCCGGCCTGTTCGACCCCTTGATCCGCAAGATCCTCAAGAAGGTCAATGGCGACCCGGTGAAGATCGCCATCGGCACCGCGCTGTTGTCGCTGACCGTTGCGCTGGATGGCGATGGCACCACCACCTACATGATCACCTGCGCGGCCATGTTGCCCCTGTACAAGCGCATCGGCATGAGCCCGATGGTCCTGGCCACCGTGGCGATGCTGGCGCTTGGCATCATGAGCGGCATGTCGCCCTGGGGTGGCCCTGCCACCCGAGCCATCGCCGTGCTGGGCATCGACGCGAGCGAGTATTTCATTCCGTTGCTGCCGACCATGGCCGGGGGCGCCGCCTGGGTGGTGTTCACGGCGTACCTGCTGGGCAGGGCCGAGCGCAAGCGCATCGGCAGCGTGCAGCTGCAAAGCGGCGGCGGCGAATGCTATATCGAGGCGATCCTTGGCGATCAACCGTACAAGCGGCCCAAGCTGGTCTGGATCAACCTGCTGCTGGTGATCGGCGTGATGGTGGCGCTGGTGATGGGCCTGGCTCACTCGGCGGTACTGTTTCTGATCGGCTTCGTGCTGGCACTGATGATCAACTACCCGCAACTCGACATCCAGAAAGAACGCATCCTCGCCCATTCCGGCAACGCCATGACGGTGGTGCTGCTGGTGTTTGCGGCGGGCGTATTCGCGGGCATCTTCAGCGGCACCAAGATGGTCGACGCCCTGGCACAGTCGCTGGTCGACATGATTCCGCCGTCCTGGGGTCACCTGTTTCCGCTGGTGGTTGCGGTCACCAGCATGCCGTTGACCTTCGTGCTGTCCAACGACGCCTACTATTTCGGCGTAGTGCCGATCCTGGCCAACGCTGCGGCCGCCTATGGCATCTCCCCCGTGGAAATCGCCCGAGCTTCCATCCTTGGCCAACCGGTGCACCTGATGAGCCCGCTGGTGGCGTCCACGTTATTGCTGGTCGGCATGGTCGACCGCGACATCGGCGACTTTCAGAAGGCGACCGTCAAATGGGCGGTGCTGACCTCCCTGGTAGTGACCGCCCTGGCACTGATGACCGGTGCAATCACCTTGTTCGCGTGAACCTGATCCCCCGCTATTCATAACAAGAAGAGAGTCCATCTGATGCGTACAACCCTGATCGGCGGGTTCGCCTTGCCGTGCCTGAGCGTATTGCTCCAAGGCTCGGCCCTGGCCCAAGGTTTTATCGAAGACAGCACCCTGAAACTGCAACTTCGCAACGTGTACTTCAACGAAAACTTTCGCGATGAAAACGGCCTGAGCCCGCGCGCCGCCGCCACTGCCAAAAGCGAGCGAACCGAATGGGCGCAGGGCGTGCTGCTGGACTTCCAATCCGGCTATACCCCAGGCACCGTCGGCGTGGGCTTCGATGCCCTGGGCCTGCTGGGCGTCAAGCTCGACTCCGGTCGCGGCCGCAGCGGCACAGGGCTGCTGCCCGTGCACAGCGATGGCCGCGCCGCCGACGAGTCGACCAGCCTTGGCCTCACCGCCAAGGCCCGCGTCGCGCAAACCGTGGTCAAGCATGGCACCCTGCTGCCCAAGACCCCGGTACTGGTCTACAACGATGCACGCCTGGTGCCGCAGACCTATCAAGGCACTCAACTCGTCAGCAAGGACTTCGAGGGCTGGCTGCTCACCGCCGGCCAACTCGATCGGTTCAAGCTGCGTGACTCCACCGACAGCCGTTCGATCATCCCCGACGGCTATTCCGGCAAAGAAGGTGGCGACTTCACCTATGCCGGCGCCGACTACACGGTGAACAAGCAGCTGCGACTCAGCTACTTTCGCGGCCAGCTCGATGACTTCTACAGCCAGGACTTCTTCGGCCTGCTGCACACCCTGCCGCTGGGCACCGGCACATTGACCAGCGACCTGCGGTATTTCCTCAGCCGGGACGAAGGCAACCACTATTCCGGACAGATCGACAACGGCATGCTCAGCGGTCAGCTGAGCTTCGCGATTGCGGGCCACACCGTTGCCGCCGGCTACCAGCAGCTGCACGGCGACGGCGGCTTGCCCTACATCAACGGTGCTACCGTGTACTCGTTCAGCAACGTCGGCATCGGCAAATTCATCGAAGAAGATGAAAAGACCTGGCTCGCCAGTTACGGCTACGACTTCAAGCAGCTTGGGATGCCCGGCCTGAGCTTCATGACCCGCTACATCAGCGGCTCGGACGGCAAGTCGGGCCCTGCCGGCGTGAACGAGTGGGAGCGCGACATCGAACTCGCCTACGTGGTACCGGCCGGCACCTTGAAGGGCCTGGGGGTGAAGCTGCGCAACTACGTCTATCGCTCCGACACCGCGCGTGGGCGCGACAGCAATCGGCTGTATCTGACGTATGACATTGCGGTGTGGTAGGTGGGGTTTTACTTGCGGGGTTTGATGCGCGCCGTGGGTTCGGCCACCAGGGGGTTATCCGGCCAATAATGCTTTGCTATTAGTTATGTTCCCTCCATCGTAGCTGTAGCACTCGGCTTGCTTTGGTAAAGTCCACTGCATGACTTTTCACGGCCCCGACCAGGCATCTCAGCAATCGCGCAGTTCGCGCACAAGATCGCTCGGGAATGGGGCCTGCCAACAGCGCGAAACGCTAACCCACTATCTCGCGCATCAACCTATGTACCTTGAATCGTCCGATCTGCATGGCGTCCCTTTTCCATCATCGGCAAGATGCTCCGGCTGCCCGCTGTGCTTCGGCCTTGGGTAAACAGCACGTTCACGCGGCTACGCAAAACGACCCGTCCGGCATCCGGATACCGACGTTTTCGGCAGTACGCCTAGTAGCGAGATCGGGTGATCTCAAGTACCGAGCATAATAGATCAGCAGACTCTGGAGCCCGCAGTTGATCGAGTAACGCGAACGCTCCTATTCCTCAATCGACTCCAATGCGCAACGCTGAACGCACCGTGCATCAATGTCATCCGCGAGCTGACACATTTAGAGACATATACCCGCTGTGTGGCGATCCGTACCGAAGACAAAGTGACGCGCTGAGCATAAACGACTTGCACGGCCTAGAAAAACAACGACTTAGATAAAATTAGCCTATTAAGCTAACGCCGTTTTTGGATAGATCGACAGCGAGAAAAGATACAGATATGCTCTAAAAGTCAGTACAGTTTTTCATTCCAACTCGCCACCCTTCAAGGCGCAATCAATCATCACTTGACTTCTTCTAACCCTATATTAACCTCGAGCTGCAATATTACAGTGGCATCCATTGAATCCGAGGGGAATGATATGAAAAAAAAGTAGACCTCGAGTCGAAAAAGATTACCAACCTGATGTGCTTCGTTAAAGCCAAGTACACTTAGCTAATTATATGGGAATGCCACCAAAGGTCGCCGAGTTATTCCTCTGTGAAATGAATGTGCGGAGACAGGCAGTTGGATGGTGGTTGGGTTTCTATCTGTGGGCATGGACGTTGGAAACATAAAGGAGATCGAATATGAAAACCATCGATAATATAATGATTGTGGGGTTTGGAAGCATCGCTCAGGCACTGATTCCTCTATTGGTGGAACGATACGAGTGCAAAATAACAATTTTTGAAAAGGATATCGATTCTGAAAAGGAAAAAATAGCGAGCGAGTTTAAGGCGGTCATAGTAAATAGAACAATAACAAAGCACAATTTGGAAGCGCTTATATCACCGCATTTGAGCAAAACAACCTTTCTTCTAAATCTAGCAGTATCTGTTTCAAGCGAAGCGTTGATCGAACTGACACAACGTTTTGAAGCGCTATATCTCGACACATGCATAGAGCCTTGGGAATATTTGAGCGAAGACGACTCAAGCTTGACAAGTAACTTCCACCTCAGAGAAAGCCTGAAGAAATTTTCAACTGCCCAGAAAATAAATGGTAGTACCTCAATCGTTGCACATGGAGCAAATCCAGGATTTATCTCAGTGCTTCTAAAAAAAGCATTAGTGACGATGGCACATCTAAATAAAATCGAATTTTTTCCTGTCGCTCACCAAGACTGGGCGATTCTCGCTCAAAAGCTGGGCATCCGTGTCGTGCAGATTTCAGAGCGTGACACGCAAATATCTTCAGCCGAAAGATCGTCGGCACACTTTATGTGTACCTGGTCAGTAGACGGTTTTATAACCGAATGTCTACAGCCAGCGGAAATGGGCTGGGGAAGCCACGAGAATAAACTGCCTGATGGCAGCAAGCTCACTCGGTATGCAATAGCAATGACCGAGCAGGGCCGTGAGGTATCGGTGAGAAGCTGGACACCTAACTATCTAGACTTTGAAGGTTATCTGCTCACTCATAATGAGTCTCTATCTATAGCTGAGTATCTAACCGTAGGCGATAGCTCCAATCCCGATTACCGACCCACTGTCTACTATGCCTATCACCCATGCGATCAAGCGGTGGCATCCATGGGTCTTTTGAATGACGGAAGAGAAAAAAATATTAGTTCCAAAGAAGTTTTGAAAGACAGTATAAGTTCTGGTATAGACGAGCTAGGTATATTTCTCATTAGCGATACGTATAAATCGTTATGGATGGGATCTAACCTTTCTATAGGAAAAGCTCGGAAAATGGCAAAGTACAATAGCGCTACAAGCTTGCAGGTCGTATCGAGCATCATTGCTGGAATGGCGTGGGCTGAATCCAACCCGAATGCCGGCGTTATTGAAACAGAGATGCTCGACTGGGAGTTTATTTACGGGATAGCTCAAAAATACTGGCAGCCAATAATTTGTCAAGAAGTAGATTGGCGACCTGTTAAGTCAAACAACTCGTTGGAGTTTGAACAATTCAGAGTTCGAAGCTGAACCAATTCCAGGATGGGAAAATGACAACATCTAATCACTTTGCAGTTCGATCTACACCGGATGCAGCCACGGTTCTTGCTGGCTTTAAGTTTCCGGATGTGGAGTTATCCGACACTCTTCGTCAAGAATGGAAAGACGTGTTTTTTGACTCAATCATCACTGAGTATGATGCAAGGCGTCTTTACTGGTACTTGGAAGGAAGCCATCCGGAGGTATTTTCTAGTATCGTCGAGGTGTTGAACCCTTGGCTTAGGGATGAAATAGATCATGCACATGGCTTTGCCGTTATCTATTCCTCGTATACAAAGATCCCTTTCGATGAGGTGCTGTTGAGTGTCGAGCTGAGGAAGCCTGACTTTAGTATTATCGAGTCAATAGCTACAGATCCGCTGATACTCCTAGTGACCCTCGCCTACGATGAGATAATTACGACCCACGTCTATCATCGCAGCATCGACATTTATGACAATTTTGGCTCACAGCAATTGTCGACTTGGATACGTAAGACTAAAAAGGACGAGGTGACACATTTCTTTTCCTTCGTACAGAAAGCCAAGGAAATGTTCCCCGACAGACTCCATGAGGTGCCAAGAATCCTGGACGAAATATTCATACTCGACTTCGAGAAAGAGAGTTATACCGGTACATTCGTTTTGGACCACAACGCTCCCGATTTCCCAATCACCAAAGAAGAAATTGAAACGATGATAATTCCAGCGATCATAAAAAAATTTCGCGACCAAATGGAAAACTAAGGGAATTAGGATGACATCCACAAACTTTTTGAAAAAGAGGAACTGGAGCTCTAAGGCGATATTTGAGGAAGTTGCGGCTAGTGGTTGGATCAATCCGGGAATCAAAGAATCGTTCCAAGATTTTTTTATGGCTGATCTTGTCTCAGAATACGACTCCGTCAACCTCTACAATTTTCTTTATCCTTACCGGAAAAGCTTTTCACCATACTTTGTCCAATACCTTGACTACTGGTATGTTGATGAGCGCAATCATGCCGACGGTTTTTTTGAACTACACCGTCTTATTTTTGGAACTGAAGAAGTCAGTCTATTGAGAGTTTTGCATGACCGTACTGCAGACTTCACAGGTCTAGAGGATATCTTATCAAATGAGTTCAATCTATTATTAATGTTCGCCTATGATGAGTACGTGTCCGTAAAGACTTATAAAAAAGACACCTTCTATGCTGATTTTGGGCACGATGGATTTAAGTTTTGGATCAAGAATCTTATTGCTGACGAAGCCGTACACTTTGGCAATGCTATTAAGATCCTGAAAACCTATTACCCTCACAGGCTACACGAGGCTGAAAAGGTACTTAGAACGATCGCAAACTTCGAAGGCGGAGATTATAAAAACACCTTCTTGTTCGATCACGACGGACCACATTTCTTGCTAGATAATCATGAGGTCGGCGATGTAGTGATACGAGAGATCCTGCAAATACTAGATAAGAGGTCTTAGTGAAAAAAGAATACTACATGCTTTTCGCGCTAGCTTTTATGGTGTTCGGGGAGATTTTGACGATCTACAGTGAAGTATATGCTGCCAAGCTACCTGGAAAGCTTCTGGAAACGCCGGGTATGTTTATCAAGCCCATACTCCTGATATGTATTGCAGGAGTCAGTTTGGTATTTGCCTATTGGCTAGGCTATCAAGCTTCTGGCAATATTTGGGTTGTCACTGTAGCGTCATTGACTCTATTGCTTATCTTAGAACCTATCGTTATCTACGCCATGCTGCAGGAGTTACCAAAGAAAGGTGCAGTGATAGGTTTCATATTAGGCGCTGCCGGATTGATTTCGACTGTAATTTTATAATTATAGATAAGGATTGAGGTATGGCTTCGGAAAATGACATTAAGACCTGCACTGTTTGTGGTTACGAATACGACCCATCCAAGGGCGATCCGGCTAATGGTGTACCTCCAGGCACGCACTGGGACGATGTGAGCGACTCATGGCTATGTCCAGACTGCCAAATGCCAAAAAGCGACTTCGAATAATCACGCTCTAAATTAAAAGTCCCGCTTCGGCGGGACTTTCGTACGCGCTGTTTATGTACAGCCAATAGGTAACACAGGTCTTACGAGAGAGTGACTGCTTTGTGGAGCGAAACTGCGCTGCAATTAATTGATGTACGGGACGGGCACGATCATCTGACGCTGTCGTTGGGCGGGATCAACATTCCCTGGAGGGAGTTGCCACAACGCCTGGCCGAGACAGTGGCTGGCGTCGAGACGGTGGTCTACTGCAAAAGTGGCATTCGCAGCTTGAAAGCCTTGCGTGCAATCAGCACCGCCGTCGGCGAGCGCCGCTGCCGCAGTTTGACCGGTGGACTAGACGCCTACGTTGCAGCCGGCTGCCAGGAGCGCCTGCGCCGCGCCGAGGTGGGGCAATGAGCAATCCTTCCCTCGGTGGGCTGGGACGGGATTTCTACCTGATCCAACTGGCAGCGTTCTTGAACGCGGTGGGAACGCGTTGTGGTCAATTCGCAATCGCTTGGTGGGTGCTGGGGAAAACCGCAGACCCCGTTGCCTTTGCAGGCTATGTCGCGGTGGCCACCCTGGCGGATGTGCTGGCACGAGCGGTGTTTGGCTGGCTGGGGGATCAGTATGACAGGCACCGCCTGCTGGTGGGCTGCTACGTCATCAGCGCAACAATAACTCTAGTACTGGCCTGCCTAGGCACCCTGGATCTTTACCTGCCCTGGGTGATCGGGGGCTGTCTGGCGATTTCCGGGGTAACCATTGGCATTCGCGACCCTGTCCAGATGAGCTTGACACCTACACTGGTTGCCGCGCACAGGATCAGCGATGCGGTGCGCCTCAGAAGCATCGTCGGCTCGTCATCTGCGCTGATGGGGGTGTTAGGAACTCTCTGGCTCAACTCCTTGGCAGTCATGGTGGCGTTAGCACTGATAGTGCTGGTCAAGGCGCCCCCTGCCAGCCACAGCCCTGGCACCACTCGGCAGATGTCCTATCTGGCGACTTGGTATACACGCACCTGCGAAGGTTTTACGGCGCTCTATCGGGTCAAGCCTGAATGGAACCTGAGCCTACTGGCGTTCATCGTCAACTTCTCGCTGTACCCGCTCTTCGCGGTGCTGTTCCCTGTGCTGATCAATCGCTATTTCTCCCAAGACTTATGGTTGATCGCCGTCACCGAGGGCGCCTTCGCGTTGGGCCTACTGGTCGGCAGCCTGTTCCTAGTGAAACGCGCCAATGAGCGTTGTGGCCGGCCCTATGTAGTATTTGGCGGTTTCCTGCTGGTTGGGCTGGCCATGCTTGGTTGTGGGCTTTTCAGCCAATTCTTCCATGTCAAGCCCGGTTGGTTCGCCGGAGTAACTGTGCCCTTGCTGTTTGTCGCAGGCATCGGCCTAGTCATGGTGACCGTAAACACCTCGACCGTGCGAATGCTGGCCACCCCCGACAATTACCGCAACCGGATCGGGTCTGCGACCTCGTTTGTTTCCGGCATGGTCATCCCCTTCGGGGCGCTGGTCGGCGGGGCTTTTTCTGAAACGCTAGGCGTGGGCTACGCCATGGCAGCCTTGGGTTTTCTCATTGTCCTGGCATCCCTGCCGTGCATGTTCAGTGGGGTACTGGTGCGTGTCCTGAGCATGCGCGATGAACAGATCAAGAATATCTACAAGGATTTTTACCCTGATGCTTTCCCGGATTGAAGGTGAATCATGATTACTGCCACGACCGAAATTATTCGTGACCGCACACTGGGGGCACCCCGGCAGTGCCAAGTGCTGGCAGCGTGTGATCCGCACAAGGGCTGATAGCCCCTTGTACATGCTAGCGCTGGATAAAAAGCCAGAGTTGCTGTTTGCGGGGGCGCGATGTTGAGTGTGCAGCATCTACAGGAAGTGCGTACGCTTATCACTGTGTTGCAGGGCGAGGCGCCCATAACTCTGGCTGAAGCAATACCGGAGCAGGCCGACAATGAGCAAGTACACGCAGGGGTGCGCTGGTTGTATGAGCGCGCCGCGATCAACGTCTTTATCTGAGCGTGTGCTGGCATAGCGGCCAAGGCCGCTATGCCTCGGGCATCAGATATGGCCTTGGGCTACGGCATAGGTGACGGCTTGAACTCGATTGCAGGCGCCAAGCTTTTTTTGGATATTGCGCAGGTGAAAGTTCACCGCATCGGCAGTCACATTTAATATGCGGCCAATCTCTTCTGAGAGACGCCCGCGACATTCTCATCCCCTATCAGGATTTTCTAGGCTTCACTCGAGCGGTAGCCTCGGCCACCAACGGATCCTCCGGCCAATAATGCTTTGGATACCGTCCCTTCAAATCCTTCTTCACTTCCTCGTAGGTGTTGGCCCAGAAACTCGCCAGATCCTGGGTCACCTGCACCGGTCGCCGCGCCGGTGACAGCAGATGCAACTTCACCGCCTGTCGTCCACCGGCGATGCGCGGGGTTTCAGCCAGGCCGAACAGCTCCTGCAGGCGCACCGCGAGAATTGGCGGTTGCTCGCTGTAGTCCAGGCGTACCGAAGAGCCTGACGGCACGGCGATGTGGGTTGGCGCCAGCTCGTCGAGTTTCTGTGGCAGCGGCCAGGGCAAGCTGTTGCGCAGGATGGAGGACAGGTCGAGCTGGCCGAAGTGGCTGAGGCGTGTGACCTTGCCCAGGTAGGGCAGCAGCCAGTTTTCCAGCTGCTGCAACAACGCCGCGTCGCTGACGTCAGGCCAAGGGTTCTGGGTGTCCAGCGCGCGCAGCAGCGCGACCCGCGCCTGCCATTGGCGAAGCTCGGGGGTCCAGGGCAGCAGCTCCAGGCCCTTGCGGCGCACCAGTCCGAGCAGCGCGGTGGCGCGGGCGTCGGCGCCCAACCCTGGCAGCGGTTCGCGGCTGAGGATCAGTTCACCGACCTTGCGCTGGCGTTCGGCGCGCAACACACCTTCACGTTCGTCCCATTCCAGGTGATCGACGCGACTGACCTGTTCGGCCAGCACCGTATCGAACAACCCGGGATCGAACTCGGCAGCCAGGTAGATGCGTTCCTCACGCTGCCCTTGACGACTGCCCAGGTCGGCGATGACGAGCCAGGCCTGTTTCATCAAGCCGTCCACCTCGCCGAACAAGGCAGCGCGGCCGTTGGCAAGGCGGTACTCGGCGCCGCCTTCGCGACGCTGCTGCGCCACGCGATCCGGGTAGGCCAGGGCCAGCAGGCAGCCCAGCCAGCGCGGGTGCGCAGAGTCCTCGACCGGCGTCGCCGGCCTGCCACGCAAGTAGCCCCGATACTGCCGGGACAACTGCCGTATGCGTTGCACGGCGCCATGGCTCTGGCGCTGGGCCTTCTGCTCGCCGGACAGCAACACGAGGCGGCTGTGCAGGTCGGCACCGGCACCGCGCAAAATGTCGCGTTCACCTAACAATGCTGCCACATCGCAGGCCATGTCGCCGAGGCCCAAGGCATGGCCGCGCAACAACAGATGAGCGATGCGCGGGTGCGCCGGCAGCTGCGCCATGGCTTGGCCATGAGGGCTGAGACGGCCGTCGGGCAGGCGTGCGCCGAGGCGCAGCAACAGGTCCTGCGCCTGCGCATACGCCGCGCTGGGCGGCTCGTCCAGCCAGGTCAATTGAGCCGGCTCGACACCCCAGCGTGACAGTTGCATGGCCAGGCTGGCGAGGTCTGCCTGGAGGATTTCCGGGCTGCCGTAGGCCGCCAACTGGGCGTGCTGGTCTTCGGACCACAACCGATAACACACGCCCGGCTCCAGGCGCCCTGCTCGTCCGGCCCGCTGGGTGGCACTGGCGCGGGAGATGCGCTGGGTATCCAGGCGGGTCATGCCGCTGCCGGGGTCGAAACGCGGCACCCTCGCCAGGCCGGCGTCGATGACTACGCGCACGCCATCGATGGTCAGGCTGGTTTCGGCAATGTTGGTCGCCAGCACGACCTTGCGCTTGCCGGCGGGCGCAGGCTCGATGGCGGCGCGCTGGGCATTGAGATCAAGCTCGCCATGCAGCGGGCACAGCAGCACATTTACATCGCCAGCCAGGGCTTCGGCCAACTGCTGATGCACGCGGCGGATCTCGGCCTGCCCCGGCAGGAACACCAGCAGGCTGCCAGCCTGTTCATCGAGGGCATCGAGGCAGGTCTGCACCACTCGTGGCTCGATGAACTCACCCGGCTGCCACGGCCGCCCCCAGCGCACATCCACCGGGTACATGCGGCCCTCGCTGCGCAACACCGGGGCATCGTCGAGCAGCGCGGACAGGCGCTCGCCTTCCAGGGTGGCGGACATCAGCAGGATCTTCAGCGGCGGCTCGTCGCGCAGCAGCTCCCGGCCGTTGAGGCTCAAGGCCAGCGCGAGGTCGGCATCCAGACTGCGTTCGTGGTACTCGTCGAAGATCACCAGCCCCACCCCGTCCAGGGCCGGATCATCCTGCAGGCGCCGGGTAAGAATACCCTCGGTCACGACCTCGATACGGGTGTTCGGACCTACCTTGCTGTCCAGCCGAATGCGGTAGCCGACCGTCTCGCCAACCCGCTCGCCCAACTCGCTGGCCAAGCGCTCCGCCGCCGCCCGCGCGGCCAGGCGCCGCGGTTCGAGCATGAGAATGGTCTGCCCGGCCAGCCAAGGCTCGTGCAGCAGCGCCAAAGGTACGCGAGTGGTCTTGCCCGCGCCGGGCGGGGCTTCGAGCACCGCTTCATGGCGCTCGGCCAGGGCTTGGCGCAGGGCAGGCAGGACGGCGTCGATGGGTAGCGAGATCATGAAGGCTCCAGGTCGGGAGCGAAGTATAACGCCGCTCCGAGGTGCAGGCGCCGAGCACGTATGGATAGCACGCCAAGGTCAGCGAACCGACCCTCAGGTGACAAGGTCCATCTACTCGGCTTGACCATTTGCTTGTATCGTTGCGGCCTATTCTGCGGAGATTGCCATGCGTATTCCTTCACGTTTGATCGGCGGCGCCGTTGTCGCTGCCTTGGTAACCCAACTGACCGCCTGCGGCACCCTGTTCTGGCCGGATCGGCGCGGGCAGATCGAAGGGCGTATCGACCCTGTGGTGGCCGCGCTGGACGCCATCGGCATCCTCTTCTATGTGCTGCCTGGGCTGATTGCCTTCGGTGTGGACTTCGCCACCGGCGCGATCTACCTCAACGACGGCAAGACCGCGCAGGTAGCGCCGGAAAAGCTGCAGCATGCGATTGATCGCGACGGCAAGGTCGATAACCTGAAGCTGCAGGCCATCCTGGAAACCGAGCTGGGCCGCAGTTTGCCGCTCGACGATCCGCGCCTGATCCAGCACACCGGCAGCGTCGAACAGCTGGCCATGTATGGCTTGAAGCCGGTCATCTAGGGATTTGTAATGGCAACCAGCAAGGAACACGCACGCCTGCTGCGACTGGCGACAAGGGCGTCACTGGCGGTCGCCAGCATTCTCATCGTGGCCAAGGCCGTTGCCTGGTGGCTCAGTGGTTCGGTGAGTCTGCTGGCGGGGCTCACCGATTCGGTGCTGGATGGCGCGGCGTCGTTTCTCAACCTGCTGGCGGTGCACTATGCGCTGCGTCCGGCCGATGACGATCATCGGTATGGACACGGCAAGGCCGAGGCTCTGGCGGGGATGGCCCAGGCGTTGTTCATCGGTTCTAGCGCGGTGTTGATCGGGTACCAGGCATGGAAACAGCTGCAGGACCCGCAGCCGCTGGGCGCGGCCGGGGTGGGCATCGCGGTGATGATTCTTTCGCTGGCGCTGACCGTGGCGCTGCTGGCCCTGCAATACAAGGTCGTTCGCGAAACCGGTTCGACCGCCGTGCGGGCGGACTCGCTGCACTACCGTTCCGACTTGCTGCTCAATGGCAGCATTTTAGTAGCGCTGGTCCTGGCCAGCTACGGTTGGCCGCAGCTGGATGCTTTCTTTGGCCTGGGCATTGCGCTGTACATCTTGTGGAGCGCGGTGCAGATCGCTCGCGAAAGCACGGCGATTCTGATGGACAAGGAGTTGCCAGTGGATGTCAGTGAGCAGATGCTGGCCCTGGCGTGCGATGTGCCGGGCGTGCTTGGCGCCCATGACCTGCGCACGCGCATGTCGGGCAATCATTGGTTCGTGCAGTTGCATCTCGAGTTGCCGGGGCAGCTGTCGCTGGCCGAGGCCCATGGCATCTGCGAGAGCGTGGAAGTTGCCATTGAAAGCCGGTATCCACGTGCCGAAGTGCTGGTTCACGCAGACCCCATTTGAGAGAAGCGCGGTCAGCCTGCAAAACCGCAGTGTCCCCGGACGCGGCTCGCGCCGCTGCTACAGGGGATCTCGGCACCACGTAAACCCATGCCGCGTGCCGACAAAACGCGATGCCTGTAGCAGCGGCGCAAGCCGCGTCGGCGACGAATGCAGTGTCTCAGGCAAAACGCGATACCTGTAGCAGCGGCGCAAGCCGCGTCGGCGACGAATGCGGTATGTCAGCCAAAACGCAGTCCCCGTAGCAGCGGCGCAAGCCGCGTCGGCGGCCGATGCGGTATGTCAGCCAAAACGCAGTCCCCGTAGCAGCGGCGCGAGCCGCGTCGGCGGTGGATGCGATGTGTCAGCCAGAACGCGGTGCCCCATTGCAGCGCTGCAAGGCCTATCAATTCACCGTGTACCCACGTGACGCGAAGCAATTGGCCAGGCTCTGCCGGTACACGCTGACCACTTCCGGCGACGGCGCATAGGTAGCACTGGCTGGGTCGAAGCGGCTCTGTTCGACAGCCCAGCGCTTGCACTCGTATTGATCCTGGGCGATCTGCTGCGGACTCTGACCCTGGGCCGGATAGGCTGCGACGTCATAGTTGGTCAAAGTCGGGGCTGGCTGCGGGATACTGGCATTCACTGGCGGATTCACCACCACATATTCCTGGGTATTGTCGGCCCATTGATAGTAAGTGCCGGCCGCGACGAAGAACACCGAACTGCCGATCCACATGCGCTGGGCGTAGTCGGGCAAGACGCGTACCCGAACGCCGCGCGGCGGCTCGATCACTACGTACCGCGGACCCTGCGGTCGATACCAGTAGCCACCGGAGTAGTAATAATCCTGCCCCCGATACGGCACGCGATAATTCTGGCCGGGGAAGCGATCAATCACCTGCCCCGGACGGTACTGCGGGCCGGGGCCCCAGCCGCCACCGTGCTCGCCGGGCCAGCGGTCTCGACCGCCCTCCCAGCGCCGATCGTTGTCGCGACGCAGGTCCGGATAACTGCCGCGCAGCGGCGCCTGGGTCTGGCGCACTGCGTCGGGCTTGCCGATGATCGGCGGCCGATTGTCCTGCTGGCCGCCTTCGGGACGACCCTGATCCGGGCGACCCTGATCCGGGCGACCTTGTTCTGGGCGACCCTGCTCCGGCTGGTTGCCTTGCCACTGGTTCTGGCTGCCGCCACCGGGTCGCCCCTGCCACTGGCCCTGATTGCCCTGATTGCCTTGCGGCGGTCGCCCCTGCCACTGACCCTGATTGCCACCTTGCTGTGGGCGGTACTGCCCACCGCCTTGCGGCTGCCCAGGCCCGGCATTACCCCCTCCCTGCCCACGCTGGCCACCATTGGAACTGCCGCGCAACTGGTCTTGCGGGCCTTCCGCATACGCAGGCGCGCCCACAGCCAGGCAGAGCACAGCGACACCGGCCATACGCCATAGGGGCAAGTTCATGCTGTTCCTCGTAGAAAAAGGGGGCGACCCAGTATCAGACTGACAAACCCGAACGCGGTTCTGTGAAGATCCCGTCAGGTGCCTGCAAAGGATATCGGCACGTACCGCGCGTTCATGACCGCACGCCAGGCACCGGTCACACATATTTCGCAGACGAAAAAAGAGGAGACCCGCAGGCCTCCTCTCGCGAAACTGTGTCCTTGCTCGACGCTTGTGACGTCGGCTCACCTCACGCTGCCTTCTGGGCCGCATGCAGCCCGGGGGCCAGCGCGACCCCGGTGGGGGCGGTGGCCGCAATTCGCTTGATTCAGCGGATCGCAGTGGACGTGTGTCCGGGCAGTGATTCTGTGAATAACAATAGCGCCACGGACGCAGCAGCCGATTGCGAACATTGCTGATTTACACAGCACTTGCGCAATTTTTGCCTTCGGATAGATAATTTGCCGCAACGCAAAACACGAAGGCAGATTTGATGAGCAAGCTTGATCGCTATGACCTGAGCATTCTGGCGGAACTGCAGCGTGACGCGCGCATTTCCAACCAGGAACTGGCCGAACGCATCGGTCTCTCTCCGTCGCCCTGCTCACGGCGCGTCAAGCAGCTCGAAGACGACGGCTACATTTCCCGTCAGGTCGCCCTGCTGGACCGCAAGAAGCTGGGGTTGAGCCTGACCGCCTACGTGCTGATCGGCATGGACCGGCACACGCCGGAACGCTTCGAAACCTTCGAAGCGGCGATTCGCGGACTGCCTCAGGTCCTCGAATGCAGCCTGGTGACCGGAATGGATGCCGACTACCAGCTCAAGGTGGTGGTGCCGGACATGGACCACTACCAAAAGCTGCTGCTGGGCCACCTCACGCGGATCGAGGGCGTCACCAGCGTGCGTTCCAGCTTCGTTCTCAACCAGGTCATGGCCAGCACTGAACTGCCGTTGACCCATCTGCGCTGAGCTTCAGGCCTGAGCCAGACTTGAAGCTCCTTCGCGGGTAGAACCCCTCCCACAGGGGTGCAGGCCGGCTACAGACCTGAAACACCTTCGCGGGTAGAACCCGCTCCCACAGGGGGGACAGGCCGGCTAGAGACTGGCCGGCACCTCGCGCCACTCGCCCTGCCCCAGGCCCTCGAGGCTCCAGTCGCCGATGCGCACCCGCACCAGGCGCAAGGTCGGCAGGCCCACCGCCGCCGTCATGCGCCGCACCTGACGGTTGCGCCCCTCCTTGATCACCAGCTCCAGCCAATGCGTCGGCACGCTCTTGCGAAAGCGCACCGGCGGATCGCGCGGCCACAGGTCCGGCTCGTCCAGCAGCCGCGCTTGCGCCGGCAGCGTCATGCCATCGTTGAGCTCGACCCCGGTGCGCAGACGCTGCAACTGGTCTTCGTCGGGTACGCCTTCCACCTGCACCCAATAGGTCTTGGCCAGCTTGTGCTTCGGGTCGGCAATGCGCGCCTGCAACTGGCCGTCGTTGGTCAGCAACAGCAGCCCCTCGCTGTCACGGTCCAGGCGACCGGCCGGATAGACCCCGGCAATGTCGATGAAATCCTTCAGCGTCGCCCGCCCTTCACCGTCGCTGAACTGGGTCAGCACATCGAACGGTTTGTTGAACAGCACCAGCCGCGGTTGGGCCGGCGGGGCTTTGGCCACACGGCGGCCGCTGGCGGGTGGACGTTTGTTGGAGCGAGGAGGAAGAGGCATGACGAAGCGGCTTTCGGGCTGGCAAGGGCGCTCATGCTAGAGGCCCTTGCCAGCCACGGCAAACCTGTCAGCGGAACGGCGGCTCGTCGAAGCTGCGCAGCTTGCGTGAGTGCAGCGAATTGAGCTGGTTGCGCAGCAGGTTCAAGGCCGTGATGCCGATGTTGAGATGCTGGCTGACCGCGCGGTTGTAGAACGCGTTGGCCGAGCCCGGCAGTTTGATCTCACTGTGCAAGGGCTTGTCCGACACGCACAGCAGAGTGCCGTACGGCACCCGCAGGCGATAACCCTGGGCGGCAATGGTGCCGCTCTCCATGTCCACCGCCACGGCACGCGACAGGTTGATCAGCGGTCGCTCCTGGGCCCAGCGCAGCTCCCAGTTGCGGTCATCGTAGGTCAGCACGGTGCCGGTACGCAGGCGCTTCTTCAAGTCGTCGCCGCGCTCGCCGGTGACCTGCGCCGCTGCTTCCTGCAACGCCAGCTGCACTTCGGCCAGGGCCGGAATGGGGATGTTCGGTGGCAGGACCCGATCGAGAATACCGTCCTGGCGCATGTAGGCGTGGGCCAGCACATAGTCGCCGATGGTCTGCGACTGTCGCAGGCCACCGCAGTGGCCGATCATCAGCCAGCAATGCGGGCGCAGCACGGCCAGGTGGTCGGTGATGTTCTTGGCGTTCGAAGGGCCGACGCCGATGTTCACCAGGGTCACGCCGTCGCCGTCCTCGGCAATCAGGTGATACGCCGGCATCTGATAGCGGTGCCACACCACGCTGGCAACCAGCGCCTGGGCCTCGCCGTTGTCCATGCTCTTTTCGATGATCACATTGCCGGGCATCACCAGGCGCACGAAGCGCGGGTCGTTGCGCAGTTGTTCCAGGCCGTGGGTGACGAACTGGTCGACGTAGCGGTGGTAGTTGGTCAGCAGGATCCACGGCTGCACGTGCTTCCAGTCGCTGCCGGTGTAGTGGATCAGGCGACGCAGGGAGAAATCCACCCGCGCGGCGTCGAACAGCGCCAACGGCAGCGGATCGGCAGTGGCCCAGTCGTACAGGCCGTCGGCGATGCCGTCGGTGGCGGCAGACAGGTCGGTGCTGGGGAACACCCGCGCCAGGGCGGCCGCGGTCACACCGCTGCCGGCCAGCTCGTCGCCCTGATCGACGACATAGGGATAAGGGATGTTCTGCTCGCTGACGCCGACTTCGATGGTGACCGCGAAGTCGCGCATCAGCGGCCGCAATTGGTCCAGCAGATAACCGCGGAAGGCGGCCGGCTGGGTCACGGTCACCGAGTACACGCCAGGCAGGTTGACCTTGGCGTAGGCTCGGGTGATGGCAGGCAGTTCGCCGCCGTAGGCGTAGGTCAGGCGCAGTTCAGGGTAGCGAAACAGATCGCGCTCGGCCGCATCCGGCTCGCTGCGATCCTTGAGGTAGCGCTTGAGCGCCTGGCTCAAGGCGCGAGTGGCCCGTTCGTGTAGTTCTGCCAACCGATCCACGGCTTGTTCGGCAGTTTCCACAACTACGAAGTCTGGAGCATTACTCATGGGGCGTGTCCTGGCTGATCTGGCAGGCTTGCATCTTGCCTGCAATGCCGACGAAAGGCACCCCCGGTGCGACGGCGTTGGTTACGCCGGGGCAGCGCCGGGGGGCGCATCTGCAATCGGTGGCGACACAGGCTTGGGATGGCTGAGGATGCAGCCGTGCAGAACCGCCTGAAGCTCTTCGAAGCGTACCGGGCGCGCCAGGCAGATCGATACCCCGGCAGCCAGGCACGCCTCGCGCCAGGCCTGGCCGGGTTCGGTGATCGCCAGCACCGGCAATCGCTCGCACCCCGGCACGCTGCGCAGTTCGCGGGTGGTGTGCAGAGCGCTCTCTGCGGGCGGGCTGTGCTCGATGAGCACGGCATCGAAACGCTCGCGAGCCAGCAGGGCCAGCGCACCAGCGCCGTCCTCGGCGGTGCGCACGCGGTAGCCGAGCTTGAGCAGCATGGCCCGCACCACCAACTGGTCGACGCTGTTGGCGTCCACCAGCAATACCGTGCATTCATGGGCAGCGCGCTGCGCGCCAAGGGCACCGGCGCGGGTGCTCAAGGCACGGCCCGGATGCGCTTCGACAACCCCCAGGCGCACGCTCAGTTCGAAACAGCTGCCGCGTCCGGGCTCGGACTGATGATGAAGCTGCCCGCCTACCAGTTCGGCCAGCTGCCGACAGATCGCCAGGCCTATACCCAATCCGCCGTACTCGCGGGTCACCGAGCCATCGAGCTGGTAGAAGCGTTGGTAGAGGGTCTCTTCGTCGCGATGACTGAAACCGATGCCGCTGTCGCTGACCGTGAAGGTTATCTGCAGGTGATCACTTGCTGGCTCGCCGCCACTGACGCGCACATTGACACTGCCTTCGCGGGTGAACTTGATGCCGTTGTCGATCAGGCAGCCCAGGCACAGGGCAAGCTTCTGCGAATCGCCCTGCAGGCGGTCGGGCAGACCGGCTACGCGCTCCACGGTGAACGCCAGCCCCTTGCTCTGGGCCTGGCGGCTGAATTGCATCTGCATGCTGTCCAGCAGCGCCTGCAGGCTGAACGGTTCGTTGCGCGGATAGAGCCGCCCAGCCTGCAGCTCGGTGAGGATCAGGATGTCGTCGACCATGCGCATCATGTGCCGCGCCGAACCTGCCGCGGTGTGCTGGTACTGCGCCAGCTCCGGCCCCATGGGCACGGTCTGCATCAGTTCCAGGGAGCCGATCACGCCATTCATCGGGGTGCGCAGCTCATGGGTGACGGTGGCGAGAAATTCGTCCTTGAGCCGGTTGCTGGCCGCCAGTTCCTGGTTCGCCTGCTCAAGCTTCAGCCCGGCTTCCTTCAAGGTCTGCGCCTGCTGGTCGCGCAGCACATTGATCCGGTCGGCCAGGGCCAGCGACAGCAGGCCGACCTCCAGCGCCGAACCGATCTGGCTGGCGTACATGGTGATGAACACATTGGGCAGATAGCCCAGCACCATCAGGGTATTGACGATGCCGCCCAGCAGGAACGCGCTCCAGGCAATGATGAAGTAACGCGCCAGCCGCATGCCACGAAGCCAGGCGAGGATGCCAGCGGAGAAGATCACCACGGTGAAACACAGCGCCAGCAACGTGGCCAGGCGCAATGCCAGGGCGTAGCTGGTCGACAGCGACAGCACCATGACCACGGCGCCGTAGACCATCAGGCCGAGCAGCAGTCGATCCATCCAGCGGCTGTGCCGCGCCGTCTGCAGGAAGCTGCGCGAGAACTGGCAACCGAAGAAGCCGGCCGCGCCAATGAAGAACGGCGTGGCCGCGTTGGCCCACCATGGGTTGTCGGGCCAGAAATACTCGACCCCGGCACCATTCACTGACACCTGATACAGGCCGAACGACGCGATATAGACGATGTAGTACAGGTAGCTGCGATCACGCACGCTGAGGAAGATGAACAGGTTGTACACCAGCATGCCCAGCAGCACGCCGTAGATCAGCCCGAGCACGTACAGCCTTGAAGGTTGGGCCTCGAGGTACGCGTTGGCCGACCACAGGCTGACCGGCGCCTGCACCGAGCCCTGGCTGTGCAGGCGCAGATACACGGTCTTCGCTTCACCTGGCTGGAACGGCAGTTCGAACAAGTAGTTGTTCTGTTTGATCTGGCGGCTGGCATACGGCAAGGCATCGCCGGTTCGCTGCACCGAGTGGTACTGGCCGACGGCATCGGGCAAGAACAGTTCCAGATGGTCCATGGGCGGATAGGCCAGCTCCAGCAACCAGCTGTGCGACGATCCGTCGGCGCGCGGTACATAGCGCAGATCGATGCGCAGCCAGTACACGGACTGCGAGTAACCGGCATTGAGCACGTCGCTGTGATGCTGACGAAAGGCAGGGGCCAGGTCGGTGGTGATCTGCTCGATGGTGGCGTCGCCCGACACATCTTCGTAGACCTGCATCGTGCGGCCCAGGGCGAGGCTGCGGGTGGTCTCGTCGAAGTCGACCGCACCTGCCAGCATGGGCAGCCAGGCCATTATCAAGATAAGCAAATAGCGCATGGTGCCTTCGGGATGTGTTGCAGCGTAGTGTCAATATGATACATACCCCCCCTGCAAAGCGCGAACGCCGGTCGCCAACGCAGACCGTCAGACACGCGCACCGCCGCTTGCGGCCCTGCTACAACGGCGTGCGCCGTGATAAGCTCGCGCACCATGAATATCTATAGTTCCCGCCCCGTTGTCCTCTGTCTCTCCGGCCACGACCCCAGTGGCGGCGCCGGCCTGCAGGCAGATATCGAAGCCTTGCTCGCGCAGGGCTGCCATGCCGCGCCGACGATCACGGCGCTGACCGTGCAGAACACGGTCAATGTCAGCGATTTCCGCGTGCTCGACCGCGAGTGGATCCTGGCCCAGGCCAATGCCGTGCTCAGCGACTCGCCGGTGGCGGCGGTCAAGCTGGGCATGCTCGGTTCGGTAGACATGGTCGCAACCGTGGTCGAGCTGTTGTCCGCCCACCCCCATCTGCCGATGGTCTGTGACCCGGTATTGCGCGCCGGTGGTGGCGGTAGCCTGGGCAAGGACGAGGTCGGCTACGCGATGCGCGAACAGCTGCTGCCGCTGGCGACCATCGCGACGCCGAACCTGCCCGAAGCGCGCATTCTCGCCGACCTGCCCGACGGCAGCGCCGATGAATGCGCACAGAAGCTGCTGCCGTTCTGCAAGCACCTGTTGATCACCGGCGGCCATGGCGACGAGCACGAAGTGCACAACCGCCTGTACAGCCGCGACGGCAGTCGTCGCACGTTCACCTGCCAGCGCCTGCCTGGCAGCTACCATGGCTCCGGCTGCACTCTGGCCAGCGCCCTGGCCGGCCGCCTGGCGTTGGGCGAAGGGCTGGAAAGCGCGGTGCAGTCGGCGCTCGACTACACCTGGCGCACCCTGCGCGACGCCGAGCAGTTGGGCCACGGGCAATTCGTGCCGCGCCGCCTGCCCCTGGATTTCTGCTCTTGAGCCGAACCCCCGCCCCCTGCCTCAGGACCGAGCGATGAACCTACGTGGCGTCTATGCCATCACCGACAGCCAGCTGTTGGCCGGCAAGTTCCTCAAGTACGTCGAGGCTGCACTGGACGGCGGCATTACCCTGCTGCAATACCGTGACAAGAGCAACGACGACGCCCGGCGCCTGCGCGAAGCCGAGAAATTGCGCCAGCTGTGCGAGCGCTACAAGGCGCACCTGATTATCAACGACGACGCCGAGTTGGCCGCGCGGCTCAACGTCGGCGTGCACCTGGGGCAGACCGATGGCCCACTGACGCCTGCACGCGCCTTGCTTGGGCGCAGGGCGATCATCGGCAGCACGTGCCACAACCGTCTCGACCTGGCCCATCAGGCCGCCCGCGAAGGGGCCAGCTACGTGGCCTTCGGACGCTTCTTCGCCTCCCAGACCAAGCCCGACGCATCGCCTGCCAGCCTGGAACTGTTGGCGCAGGCGCGTGCCGAATTGAAATTGCCGATTGCCGTCATTGGCGGCATCACCCTGGACAACGCCGCCCCGCTGGTGGCCCAGGGTGCCAACCTGCTGGCCGTGGTGCATGCGCTGTTCGGCGCCGACACGGCCCAGGAAGTCACCCGCCGCGCCCGCGCGCTGAACGCGTTGTTCGAAACTGCCTGATGCAAGAGAGCTTATCTATGTCCCGTTCCGAAACCCTGTTCGCCAACGCCCAGAAGCACATCCCCGGTGGCGTCAACTCGCCCGTGCGCGCCTTCAAGAGCGTGGGCGGCACGCCGCTGTTCTTCAAGCATGCTGCTGGCGCCTATGTCACCGACGAAGACGACAAGCGCTACGTCGACTACGTGGGTTCATGGGGTCCGATGATTCTCGGCCACAGCCACCCGGACGTGCTCGATGCGGTGCGCAGGCAGCTTGAACATGGTCTGTCGTACGGCGCCCCCACCGAAATGGAAACGCAGATGGCAGACCTGGTCTGCGCGATCGTGCCGTCCATGGAAATGGTGCGCATGGTCAGCTCGGGGACCGAGGCAACCATGAGCGCCATTCGCCTGGCCCGTGGTTTCACCGGGCGCGACAGCATCATCAAGTTCGAGGGTTGCTACCACGGTCATTCCGACAGCCTGCTGGTCAAGGCCGGTTCCGGCGCCCTGACCCTTGGCGTGCCCAGCTCGCCTGGCGTGCCGGCGGCGTTCGCCAAACACACCCTGACCCTGCCGTTCAACGACATTGCCGCAGTAGAGCAGATGCTCGCCGAAGTCGCCGATGAAGTGGCGTGCATCATCGTCGAACCGGTGGCGGGCAACATGAACTGCGTACCGCCAGCGCCCGGTTTTCTGGAAGGCCTGCGTCGCCTCTGTGACCAGTACGGTGTGGTGCTGATCTTCGACGAAGTCATGACCGGTTTCCGCGTGGCCCTCGGTGGTGCCCAGGCCTACTATGGCGTGACGCCGGACCTGAGCACCTTCGGCAAGATCATCGGTGGTGGCATGCCCGTCGGCTGTTTCGGCGGCAAGCGCGAGATCATGTCGCACATTGCGCCGCTGGGTCCGGTCTATCAGGCCGGCACGTTGTCGGGCAACCCGCTGGCCATGGCCGCTGGCCTGACCACCCTGAAGCTGATCAGCCGCCCCGGTTTCCATGACGAGCTGAGCGACTACACCGCACGCCTGCTCGACGGCCTGCAGCAGCGTGCCGATGCCGCGGGCATCCCGTTCGTCACCACTCAGGCCGGGGGCATGTTCGGCCTGTACTTCAGCGGCGCCGATGACATCGTCACCTTCGAAGACGTCATGACCAGCGACGCCGATCGCTTCAAGCGCTTCTTCCACCTGATGCTCGACGGCGGCGTGTACCTGGCGCCAAGTGCATTCGAGGCAGGCTTCACGTCCATCGCCCACGGCGATGCCGAGCTGGCGATTACCCTGGATGCTGCCGAGAAAGCGTTTGCTGCGCTGAAATAACCACCTTCACTCCCGTAGGAGCGGTCAGCGGCCGCGAAAAGGACGCTGCGGTATGCCTGGCCGACCGCAGCGCATCGTTCGCGGCCACGGACCGCTCCTACGCAGAGGGTTGCATCTAAATCCGTAGGAGCGGTCAGCGGCCGCGAAGAAGGCAACACGGCGCGCCTGACACAGCGTGCTGGATTGTCTACGGCCACGGACCGCTGCCGCGGCTGGCACCCCGTGAAACAGTGCCATCTGGGCGATATCGCAGAAAAACGAGTAAAGACTTTGTAACAGCCCCCCCGCTTATTTCATAATGCAGCACCCGCCACGTTTCGACGTCGGGTCCGCCCGCATTTCGCAGAGGTAAGTCGATCCCCATGAACCGCACCGGCCGCGCCCTTGCATTGGGCTGCCTGTTGCTTCTTCAGCCGCTAATGGCTACCGCAGGCGGCAATTCGTTGTTGATTCCGGCGGTGGGTCGCTGCACCCTCAATACCTCTGCCCAGGCATTGCCCGCGGCGCTGACTGCGTGTCAGCAGGCTGCAAAGGACGGCGACGCCCAGGCGCAATTCGAACTCGGTCAGTTCTATTACGACGGTACTCGAACCGAACGCGACTTGAACCAGGCCCTCAGCTACTTCGAACTAGCCTCCCTGCAAGGCCATGCCGAGGCCCAGTATCACCTGGGCACCATGTTCTTCAAGGGCGAAGGCGTGGCGGCCAACAACATCCAGGCCTATATCGTGCTGAAGATGGCGGCGGTCAATGGCGCCGAGGATGCACTGGACGTCGCCGACGAGGTGTCCGGGCAGATGCGCCGCGAAGACCTCGAAGTGGCCACTCAAGTGCTGGGGCAGATTTTCCGCAAGTACCTGCTCGAATTGCAGACGGCCGAAGGCAGCCGTTCGCCTTTCGCCCCACTGCCCTGAGCTTGGCAGCGGCCCGACAGATGACTACTTGTCGGGCATCGGCATCGGGAATGGCATGACATTGCCGGTCATGCGTGCCTCGCTGATCTTCGGCGTGCCCAAACGCTCGACCTCATCGATCCGCACGATCGAGTGCATGGGCACGAAGCTGCGCGTCACGCCTTCGAACTGAGCCTTGAGCTTTTCTTCGCTGGGGTCGACGACCACGGTGGTGCGCTCGCCAAAGACGAATTCCTCGACCTCCAGAAACCCCCACAGATCACTCTGGTAGATCTGCTTGGCGTACATCTCGAATACCTGGCCCTGGTTGAGGAAAATCACTTTGTAGATTGGAGCTTCGCGTTTGGTCATCGTCGGCAGATATAAGGTCGTGAGCTTGAAAGAGGGCGAAAACTATAGCATAGCCGCCCGACAGGCAATGCTAGGAACCACCGACCACGGGCACTATAATGCGCGGTTCTTTGAACCACTTGATGATCACCCCATGGCCAAGAAGCTTTATATCGAAACCCACGGTTGCCAGATGAACGAGTACGACAGCTCGCGCATGGTCGACCTGCTGGGTGAACATCAAGCCCTGGAAGTCACGGCACGCGCAGAAGACGCCGACGTGATCCTGCTCAATACCTGCTCGATCCGCGAGCGCGCCCAGGACCGCGTCTATTCGCAACTGGGCCGCTGGCGCGAACTGAAGCTGGCCAAGCCGGACATGGTCATTGCGGTCGGCGGCTGCGTGGCCAGCCAGGAAGGCGCAGCCATCCGCGATCGCGCGCCCTACGTCGACGTGGTGTTCGGCCCGCAGACCCTGCATCGCCTGCCCGAGATGATCGACGCGGCGCGCATCACCCGCTTGCCGCAGGTGGACATCTCCTTCCCCGAGATCGAGAAGTTCGACCACCTGCCCGAACCGCGCATCGACGGCCCGACCGCCTACGTCTCGGTGATGGAAGGCTGCAGCAAATACTGCACGTTCTGCGTGGTGCCCTACACCCGCGGCGAAGAAGTCAGCCGACCGTTCGACGATGTCCTGGCCGAGGTCATGCACCTGGCCGACAACGGCGTGCGCGAAGTCACCCTGCTGGGGCAGAACGTCAACGGCTACCGCGGCCAGACCGACGACGGTCGCCTGGCCGACCTGGCCGAGCTGATCCGGGTGGTGGCACAGATCGACGGGATCGAGCGCATCCGCTACACCACCTCGCACCCACTGGAGTTTTCCGACAGCCTGATCCTGGCCCATGCCGAAGTGCCGCAGTTGGTGAAGCACCTGCACCTGCCGGTGCAATCGGGCTCGGACCGCGTGCTGGCGGCCATGAAACGCGGCCACACGGTGCTGGAATACAAATCCAAGCTGCGCAAGCTCAAGGCGGCGGTACCGGACATCTGCATCAGCTCGGACTTCATCATCGGTTTCCCCGGCGAAACCGAGAAAGACTTCGAGCAGACCCTGAAACTGGTGACCGATGTGGGCATGGATTTCTCGTACTCCTTCATCTATAGCCAGCGGCCTGGTACGCCGGCGGCGGATCTGGCCGACGACACGCCCGAGACGGTGAAGAAACAGCGCCTGGATGCGCTGCAGCATCGGCTGAACCAGCAGGGCTTCGAGATCAGTCGTCAGATGGTGGGCACTACCCAGCGCATTCTGGTCACCGATTATTCGCGCAAGGATCCCGGCCAGTTGCAGGGGCGTACCGAGAACAACCGTATCGTCAATTTCACCTGCTCGGATGCACGGCTGATCGGCCAGTTTGTCGACATCCACATTGCCGAGGCCCGCCCCCACTCGCTGCGCGGCGAACTGCTGGCCTGACAGATCCACACCGCGGCGCGACGTTCGCGGCCGATGACCGCTCCTACAGGGTGACCGCGATCCTTGTAGGAGCGGTCAGTGGCCGCGAAAGCCGCACCGCGGTGTGTCAGGTTCAACGCACCGAACCCTTCGCGGCCGGTGACCGCTCCTACAGGGTGACCGCGATCCTTGTGGGAGCGGTCCGTGGCCGCGAAAGGGGCACCGCGGTATGTCAGGTTCACCGCGCCGAACCCTTCGCGGCCGATGACCGCTCCTACAGGGTGACCGCGATCCTTGTAGGAGCGGTCAGTGGCCGCGAAAGCCGCACCGCCGACAGCCAGCCAGGCGCTGGCCAAGGCCATTCGCCGCCCACCCCTTTCGCCCCGCCCCTGACAGGGGTTATCCTTGGACTCATTTCAATTGCCGTCGGGCGGCCGAATACGACCTTGAACGCACCTATCGAACCACATCGCTTCCTGCTCGAGCCTTTCGAGGCTCGCCGCTTCGCCAACCTGTGCGGGCAATTCGACGAGCATCTGCGCTTGATCGAACAGCGCCTGGAAATCGAAATCCGCAACCGTGGCAATCAGTTCGAACTGATCGGCGACGCCCGACACACGCGCTCAGCAGAAAACCTGCTGCGCCGCCTGTACCGGGAAACCAAGGCCACCGAGCTGTCCCCCGATACGGTCCACCTGTTTCTGCAGGAGTCGGCGGTCCAGGAACTCGACGATCCAGCGTCCGGAGAAGTCCCGGTCGCGCTGCGTACCCGCAAGGGCATGATCAAGCCGCGCGGCTTGAACCAGCAGCGCTACGTCAAGGAAATCCTGAGCAACGACATCAACTTCGGGATCGGCCCGGCAGGTACTGGCAAGACGTACCTGGCCGTGGCCGCCGCCGTCGATGCCCTCGAGCGCGAGCAGGTCCGACGCATTCTTCTGGTGCGCCCTGCCGTGGAAGCGGGCGAAAAGCTCGGCTTCCTGCCCGGTGACCTGGCGCAGAAGATCGACCCCTACCTGCGCCCGCTCTACGATGCGCTCTACGAAATGCTCGGCTTCGAACACGTCGCCAAGCTGATCGAGAAACAGGTCATCGAGATCGCGCCGCTGGCCTACATGCGCGGACGCACCTTGAACAACAGCTTCATCATCCTCGATGAAAGCCAGAACACCACCGTGGAACAGATGAAAATGTTCCTGACCCGGATCGGTTTCGGCTCCACGGCGGTGATCACCGGTGACATCACCCAGGTCGACCTGCCCAAGGGCACCAAGTCGGGCCTGAGCCAGGTCATCGAAGTGCTCAAGGACGTACCGGGCATCAGCTTCACCCACTTCAAGCCCAAGGACGTCGTCCGTCACCCGCTGGTGCAGCGCATCGTCGAGGCCTACGAGCGCTTCGACGCCCGGCCCGCCATCGTCAACGAGGCCGGGGACAAACGCCGCGATGCTTGAGCTTGACCTGCAACGGGCCAGCACCGCGCCTGGCCCGAGCGACGCCGAGTTCCGCCGCTGGTGCGAGCTGGCGTTGCGCCAGCGCAGCGCCGATTCGGAGATGACCATTCGCTTGGTCGATGAAACCGAAGGCCGCGAGCTGAATCTGACCTATCGTCACAAAGATTACGCAACCAACGTGCTTTCATTCCCTGCGGACGTGCCGGACGAGATGCTCGACATCCCGTTGCTGGGCGACCTGGTCATCTGTGTGCCGGTGGTGGAACGCGAAGCCGCCGAACAGGGCAAGGCCCTGGACGCCCACTGGGCGCACCTGGTGATGCACGGCTGCCTGCACCTGCTGGGCTACGACCACATCGACGACGATGAGGCCGAGGAAATGGAAGCACTGGAACGAGAGTTGCTTGCACAATTGGGTCATCCGGACCCCTATGCCGCCGACGAACACGTCGACGACACCCCCACCAAAGCAATTGGCAAGGATCACGAGTAAAGGGCTATGAGCGAAGATCGATCGAGCAACGGGCAGAAGTCATGGTTGGGTAAACTGACCCAGGCTTTTGCCCATGAGCCCAAGAACCGCCAGGAACTGCTGGAACTGCTGCGCGAAGCGCACCAGAACAAGCTCCTGGACAGCGAAGCATTGACCATCGTGGAAGGCGCCATCCAGGTCGCCGACCTGCAAGTGCGCGACATCATGGTGCCGCGCTCGCAGCTGATCAGCATCAAGTCCACCCAGACGCTGCAGGAATTCCTGCCCGCGGTCATCGACGCTGCGCACTCGCGCTACCCGGTGGTCGGCGAGAATCACGACGACGTGATCGGCGTGCTGCTGGCCAAGGACTTGCTGCCGCTGATCCTGCAGAACGACCACGCGAACTTCAATATCAAGGACCTGCTGCGTCCGGCCACCTTCGTGCCCGAGTCCAAGCGCCTGAACGTGCTGCTGCGCGAGTTCCGCGCCAACCACAATCACATGGCCATCGTCATCGACGAATACGGCGGTGTGGCGGGCCTGGTGACCATCGAGGACGTGCTGGAACAGATCGTCGGCGACATCGAGGACGAGCACGACGTCGAGGAAGACAGCTACATCAAGCCGCTGCCCAGCGGTGACTTCCTGATCAAGGCGCTGACGCCGATCGAGAACTTCAACGAGTTCTTCGAAAGCCAGTTCTCGGACGACGAATTCGACACCGTCGGCGGCCTGGTGATGAGTGCCTTCGGCCATCTGCCCAAGCGCAACGAGACGACCGAGATCGGTGCCTATCGCTTTCGCATCCTCAATGCCGACAGCCGCCGCATCCATTTGCTGCGCCTTACGCCAATCGCTCGCTGAGGCCTCTGCCCAGACTCCTCGTTAAGGAAAATAATGCGCTGGATCACCCGCCCCGGCTGGCCCGGTAACCTGCTGGCCATGACGGCCGGCGGGTTGACCCCGCTGTTCCTGGCCCCATTCGATATCTGGCCGCTGGCCCTGCTTTCGCTGGCCCTGTTCTACCTTGGTCTGCGCGAGTTGAAACCACGCCAGGCGCTGGGCCGTGGCTGGTGCTATGGCTTCGGCCTGTTCGGTGCCGGCACCAGCTGGATCTACGTCAGCATCCACACCTACGGCGGTGCGTCGGTGGTGCTGGCGGCGCTGCTGATGCTCGGCTTCGTCGCCGCCGTGGCACTGTTCTTCGCCCTGCCCGCCTGGGCCTGGGCGCGTTGGTTCCGGCGCACCGATGCGCCATTGGCCGACGCGCTTGCCTTCGCTGCCTTGTGGCTGGGCCAGGAAGCGTTCCGCGGCTGGTTTCTGACCGGTTTTCCCTGGCTCTACAGTGGCTACAGCCAGCTGCACGGCCCGCTCGCCGGCCTTGCACCCATGGGCGGCATGTGGCTGGTGTCCTTTGCCCTGGCTCTGAGCGCAGCGCTGTTGTGCAACCTGTCGCGCCTGCGCGAGCGCAAGCCGTTGTTGGCCGCAGGCGTGATCCTGCTGCTGGCGCCCTGGCTGTTGGGCCTGGCATTCAAGGGGCACGGGTGGACGGCACCCGCGGGCGAGCCACTCACGGTGGCCGCAGTGCAGGGCAACATTGCCCAGAGCATCAAATGGAACCCCGAAGCGGTCGACCATCAACTGCAGCTGTACCGCGACAAGACGTTCGTCTCCAAGCCGGCGGATATCATCGTCTGGCCGGAAACGGCGGTGCCGGTGCTCATGGACTCGGCCCAGGGCTATCTGGCCGTGATGGGCCGGTTTGCCAGCGAGCGTCATTCGGCGCTGATCACCGGCGTCCCCATTCGTCAGGTCGAGGACGGGCAGCGCCGGTTCTACAACGGCATCACCGTGGCGGGTGAAGGCGAAGGCCTGTATCGCAAGCAGAAGCTCGTACCCTTCGGTGAATACGTGCCCTTGCAGGATCTGCTGCGCGGCCTGATCGCGTTTTTCGACCTGCCCATGTCCGACTTCGCCCGCGGCCCGGCCGACCAGCCGTTGCTGCAGGCCAAGGGGTATCGGATCGCGCCGTTCATCTGCTACGAAGTGGTGTATCCGGAATTGGCGGCGAGCATGGCTGCGCGCAGCGACCTGCTGCTGACGATCAGCAACGACACCTGGTTCGGCACCTCGATAGGTCCGCTGCAACACCTGCAGATGGCGCAGATGCGCGCGCTGGAGGCCGGGCGCTGGATGATTCGCGCTACCAACAATGGGGTCACGGCGCTGATCGATCCGTTCGGCAGCATCACCACTCAGGTGCCGCAGTTCGAAGAGGCGGTGCTGTATGGGGAGGTGACGCCCATGCAGGGTTTGACGCCTTATCTATTGCTGCGCTCGTGGCCGATGACAGTAGTGTGCGTATTGCTGCTGGGTTGGGCGTTGCTGCGTAGAAGGGCTGCTGGCAGGGTTTGATGGCGTTTGTGCTGGCCTCTTCGCGGGCAGAGCCCGCTCCCACCGGTTCGTGTTGTAGCCCGTTCTTTGTGGGAGCGGGGCGGGCGGCGAGCCCTCTGCCCGCGAAGAGGCCCTCAAGATCACCGATAAAACATCTTGTACCCTACCAACCCCACCGCTTCATTGAGCAGCTGGCCGTTCTGCCAGATGGCTTTGCTCTCAGGCAGCCAGCCTCCCAGCGGCCTTGCATTGTCGGTGCCCAGGAACCCCACCGGTGCCGGCACCACTTCCAACCCGTTCTGCTCGAAGCTCCAGCGCGAGCGCTGCATGTGCCAGGCCTGGGTCACCACCACCACACGCTTGATGCCATACTGGGCAAGCAGTTCGGCGCTGAACCGGGCGTTCTCCCAGGTCGTGCGGCTGCGCTCTTCCATCCAGCGCGCGGAAGTGCCGAAATCGTCGCGCAACGACTGCGCCATGATCCACGCTTCGCTGGGCGGCGAGCCGAAGTGCAAGCCTCCGGACGTCAGCACCGGCAACCCGGATGCCTTGGCCAGCCGCGCCGCATAGCGAACCCGCTCGAGCGCGACGCCGGTGGGCTGGTCGATGCCATCCCAGGCCGGGTCGCCGCGCTCGCGACCGGCGCCGAGAATGACGATGGCGTCGGCACGCTGCGCCAGGCTGCTCCACTCTTGCACAGGCAGTGTCGGCTGGTCTTCCAGCCAGCCGGCCGCACCCTGCACCACCACCGGCAGGCTCATCAACCACAGCCCGCCCAGCCCGACCACGAAACAGGCCCCGGCCAGGCGCGGCCAACGACGGCGCAGCCACCAGCCCGCCAACAATAGGACGAGAAAGATACCGGGGGGCAATAACAGCTGTTTGAGCACAAAGCGGGAAAACATCGGGCATCTCCAGAAGATGCCCGAAGCCTAAGGGTTGCCACGATGACGAACAACTGCCGTCACGACTTTCCCGAATACCCGTGACCGTGCTTGCCGATTGGCGAACGGCGCCGATCGTGCTCGTGCAGCCAGTACACTTTCGCCGAGGGCTTCAGCGCAGGCGCGACCGGAGCCGGAGCCTGGGGCTCGACGCAGGCGCGTTCGCCGCAGGCGTGCAGGTAGGCATCGATCAGTTCGTATTCGGCCCGGCTCAAACCGCGCAACTCCAGTTCCGCAGGTTTTTCATCGCGCAGGCGCACCGCAGTGCGGGCCACATCCAGGGCTAGCCCCAAGCGGTCGATGAGTCGCTCGTAGACATCGGGCTGCGTGGCTTTGATAGGCGGCTCCAGCATTCGCTCACCTCACTTGAGAGAAAACGTTCTTTGCTTCATCAGCTTAGCGCTGGCTGGAAAATCAGCCGGTTGCAGCGACCAACGGAATGCGTCAAGTGCCTGCCACTTCCCGGCAGCTGCAATCAAGGTTTCCCTCGATAGAGGGGGGTCATGTATGCTACGGCGTTTAATATCATCGTACCTTGCCAACAGGCTCAGCCTATTTAGCAGCTGCCGGATAAGGTCACCCATTTCTCAGCGCAAAGTAGCCATGCACGAACTCTATCAGCCCCGCGAAATCGAAGCCGCCGCCCAGTCTTTCTGGGATGCGAAGAAGTCTTTTGAAGTGAGTGAACAGCCAGGCAAGGACACGTACTACTGCCTGTCGATGTTCCCCTACCCCAGCGGCAAACTGCACATGGGGCACGTGCGCAACTACACCATCGGCGACGTGATCGCGCGCTACCAGCGCATGCAGGGCAAGAACGTCCTGCAGCCGATGGGCTGGGATGCGTTCGGCATGCCGGCGGAAAACGCGGCCATGAAGAACAACGTCGCGCCGGCCAAGTGGACCTACGAAAACATCGCCTACATGAAGACCCAGCTCAAGAGCCTGGGCCTGGCCATCGACTGGTCGCGCGAAGTCACCACCTGCAAGCCCGACTACTATCGCTGGGAGCAGTGGCTGTTCACCCGCCTGTTCGAAAAAGGCGTGATCTACCGCAAGAACGGCACCGTGAACTGGGACCCGGTCGACCAGACGGTACTGGCCAACGAGCAGGTCATCGACGGTCGTGGCTGGCGTTCGGGCGCGCTGATCGAGAAGCGCGAAATACCGATGTACTACTTCAAGATCACTGCATACGCCGATGAGCTGCTGGAAAGCCTCGACGAACTGCCGGGCTGGCCGGAACAGGTCAAGACCATGCAGCGCAACTGGATCGGCAAGTCCAAGGGCATGGAAGTGCAGTTCCCGTATCACCAGGCCTCCATTGGCGAAGCCGGCACGCTGAAGGTCTTCACCACCCGTCCCGACACGCTGATGGGCGCCACCTACGTGGCCGTCGCTGCGGAGCACCCCCTGGCCACCCTGGCGGCACGCTCCGATTCTGCGCTGCAGGCGTTCATCGACGAGTGCAAGAGCGGCAGCGTGGCCGAGGCCGACGTGGCCACCCAGGAAAAACGCGGGATGCCGACCACGCTGTTCGTCGAGCACCCGCTCACCGGCGAGAAGCTGCCGGTCTGGGTCGCCAACTACGTACTGATGCACTACGGCGACGGCGCGGTCATGGCCGTGCCGGCCCACGACGAGCGCGACTTCGAGTTCGCCTTGAAGTACGACCTGCCGATCAAGCCGGTGGTGCGCACCAGCGCGGGCGACCTGACGCCTGCGCCCTGGGTCGCGGCCTACAACGAGCACGGTCCGCTGATCAATTCCGGCGAATTCGACGGGCTCGATTTCGAAGGCGCTTTCGATGCCATCGAAGTGGCCTTGATCAAGAAGGACCTGGGCAAGTCGCGTACCCAGTTCCGCCTGCGCGACTGGGGCATCAGCCGCCAGCGCTACTGGGGCTGCCCGATTCCGATCGTGCACTGCGACGCCTGCGGCGACGTGCCGGTCCCGGAAGATCAACTGCCGGTCGTGTTGCCCGAAGACGTCGTCCCCGATGGCGCCGGTTCGCCGTTGGCGCGCATGCCTCAGTTCTATGAGTGCAGCTGTCCGAAATGCGGCGCGCCGGCCAAGCGCGAAACCGACACCATGGACACCTTCGTGGAATCGTCCTGGTACTTTGCCCGCTATGCATCGCCGCACTATGAAGGCGGCATGGTCGACCCGGCAGCGGCCAACCATTGGCTGCCCGTTGACCAGTACATCGGCGGTATCGAGCACGCGATCCTGCACCTGCTGTACGCACGCTTCTTCCACAAGCTGATGCGCGACGAAGGCCTGGTCAGCTCCAACGAGCCGTTCAAGAACCTGCTCACCCAGGGCATGGTCATCGCCGAAACCTACTACCGTCTCGAAGCCAACGGCAGCAAGACCTGGTTCAACCCGGCCGACGTCGAACTGGTACGCGATGCCAAGGCCAAGATCATCTCGGCCAAGCTCATCAGCGACGGCCTGCCGGTGGAAATCGGCGGCACCGAGAAGATGGCCAAGTCGAAGAACAACGGCGTCGACCCGCAATCGATGATCGACCAGTACGGCGCCGACACCTGCCGCCTGTTCATGATGTTCGCCTCGCCACCCGACATGAGCCTGGAATGGTCCGACTCCGGCGTGGAAGGCTCGCACCGCTTCCTCAAGCGCGTCTGGCGTCTGGCCCAGGCCCATGTTGGCCAGGGTTCGCACGCGCCCCTCGACGTCGCCGCGCTCGATGACGAGCAGAAGGCCATTCGCCGCGCCATTCACCTGGCGATCAAGCAGGCCAGCCAGGACGTGGGCCAGAACCACAAGTTCAACACGGCCATCGCTCAGGTGATGACCCTGATGAACGTGCTGGAAAAAGCCCCGCAGGCCACCGACCAGGACCGTGCCTTGCTGCACGAGGGCCTGGAAGCCGTGACCTTGCTGCTGGCGCCGATCACTCCGCACATCAGCCATGAGCTGTGGCAGCAACTGGGCCACACCGACGCCGTGATCGACGCCAACTGGCCGACGCTGGACGAATCGGCGCTGGTGCAGGACAGCCTGCAATTGGTCATCCAGGTCAACGGCAAGCTGCGTGGGCAGATCGACATGCCTGCCAGCGCCAGCCGCGAAGAGATCGAAGCCGCCGCACGGGTCAACGAGAACGTGCTGCGTTTCACCGACGGCCTGACCATCCGCAAGGTCATCGTCGTACCGGGTAAACTGGTCAACATCGTCGCCAGCTGATCGACCGGCGCCCGCTTCATCGGGCGCCCGTCAAGCACGCCACAGCCAACAAGGTTTCAAGGGAGCAACAAGATGATCAAACGCAATCTGCTGGTTATGGGCCTGGCTGTCCTGCTGAGCGCCTGTGGTTTCCAGCTCCGGGGTACCGGCACCAACCAGCTGGCCATCAAGGAACTCAACCTCACTGCCCGCGACGCCTACGGCCAGACCGTGGTGCAACTGCGCAAGGCGCTGCAGGGCAGCGGCGTCAACGTGGCCAGCGGCGCTCCATACACCCTGGACCTGGTGGACGAGCGTGGCGACCAGCGCACGGCCAGCTACAGCGGTTCGGCGCGCTCGTCCGAGTACGAGTTGAGCAACACGCTGCAGTACGAGATCCGCGGGCAGAACAACCTGACGCTGCTCAACGACAAGCTCGAAGTGCAGAAGGTTTACGTTCACGACGGCAACAACCTGACCGGCTCCGATCAGGAGGCGAGCCAGGTGCGCCGTGAAATGCGCAACGAACTGGTGCAGCGCATGATGCTGCGTCTGCAGCAGATCACCCCTGCACAGCTGGAAAAGCTCCAGGTGGACGCCAACGCCCGTGCCAAGGCTGAAGCCGACGCTGCTGCCGAAGCTCAGCGCGTGATGGATTCGACGCCACAGCAGTCGCCGATCCAGATTCCCAACCAGTAAGGCAGACAAGGGCGCTCAAGCGCCCTTTTCGCTGTCATTGCCCCCGTGAAGATTTGAATCCTGTCGATGCGTCCATGAAGATCAGCCCCGCCCAACTCGGCAAGCACCTGCAAGGGCCGCTCGCGCCCGTCTACGTGGTGAGTGGCGACGATCCGCTGCTCTGTCAGGAGGCGGCCGACGCCATTCGCACGGCGGCGCGCCAGCAGGGCTTCGACGAGCGCCAGGTGTTCAGCGCCGACAACAATTTCGACTGGGGCACGCTGCTGCAGGCCGGCGCCAGCCTGTCGCTGTTCGCCGAGCGGCGCCTGCTGGAACTGCGCCTGCCGTCGGGCAAGCCAGGCGACAAGGGCGCTGCGGCGCTGATCGAGTATTGCTCGCGGCCCGCCGAAGATACCGTGCTGTTGATCAGCCTGCCCAAACTGGACGGTAGTGCGCAGAAAACCAAGTGGGGCAAGGCGCTGGTCGATGGCGCGCAGACCCAGTTCGTGCAGATCTGGCCGGTCGATGCGCAGCAGTTGCCGCAGTGGATCCGCCAGCGCCTGGCCCAGGCTGGGCTGGCTGCGCAACCGGAGGCGGTCGAGCTGATCGCCGCTCGGGTGGAAGGCAACCTGTTGGCGGCAGCGCAGGAAATCGAGAAGCTCAAGCTGCTCGCCGAGGGTAGTCAGGTGACGCTGGAGACGGTGCAATCGGCGGTTGCCGACAGCGCCCGATTCGACGTGTTCGGCCTTATCGACGCGATCCTCAACGGCCAGGCCGAACACGCCTTGCGCATGCTCGAAGGGCTGCGTGGCGAGGGTGTCGAGCCACCGGTCATTCTCTGGGCGCTGGCCCGTGAGCTGCGCTTGCTGGCCAGCCTGTCGCAGCAGTACAGCCAGGGCGTACCGTTGGACAAGGCCTTCAGCCAGGCCCGTCCGCCAGTGTGGGACAAGCGCAAGCCATTGATGAGCAAGGCCCTGCAGCGGCATTCGGCGCTGCGCTGGGCACAGCTGCTGCAGGATGCCCAGCGCATCGACGCGCAGATCAAGGGCCAGGCGCCAGGGTCGGTATGGATAGGCCTGTCGCGGTTGTCGTTGCTGATGGCCGGCCAACGGCTGAGCCTGCCCGCAGAATAGCAGCGCCCCCTTCGCGGGCAGAGCCCGCTCCCACAGGTGACCTGCGGTGTGGCCGCGAAAGCGGCGTGCGGTATGGCTGGTCAACCGCGCCGAACCCTTCGCGGCCGATGACCGCTCCTACAGGGTGACCGTGATCCCCGTAGGAGCGGTCCGTGGCCGCGAAAGCTGCACTGCGGTCTGTCGGGGTGATCGCTGACAAGGCTAAACCCATGCTACTGATTCGGCTGGCATGTTAAGGTTTGCCTCTGCCCCGAAAGCCCTGGACTTGTGAATGTCTTCTCGTCGTACCTCAGGCTGGCCCATGCGCCAGTTCGCCGTGACTACCTGCCTGGCCTTGCTGGTCGCCTGCGCGGAAAAACCCACCGTCGCCGATACCCTGCCTGCCCCCATCGTCCAGCCTGCGTTGCCGGTGCCCATGGCGCCCGCGCCAAGCAGCGTCGACACCCCGGTGCTGCCCACCCAGACATTCGCCGAATGGCAGCAGGGCTTTCGTCAGCAAGCCCTGCGCAGCGGCGTCGACGCGCAGCTATTCGACCGCGCCTTCGAGGGCGTCACACCGGACATGAGCGTGATCAAGGCCGATCGCAGCCAGCCCGAATTCAGCCGCCCGGTATGGGAATACCTGGACGGGGCGATCTCCCCGACCCGCCTGCGCCGTGGTCAGGCCATGCTCGAGCAGTACGCCGACGTGCTCTCGAGCATCGAACAGCGCTACGGCGTCGAACGCCAGGTACTGGTTGCCGTATGGGGCATGGAAAGCAGCTTCGGCCAGATCCAGGGTGACAAATCGGTAATCCGCTCATTGGCGACCCTGGCCTACGAAGGCCGTCGCCCCGAATTCGCCCAGAGCCAGCTGCTGGCGGCGTTGCAGATCCTGCAGAACGGCGACATCCAGCCCGACCGCATGCTGGGTTCGTGGGCCGGTGCCATGGGCCAGACCCAGTTCATTCCCACCACCTACAATTCCCATGCCGTGGACTTCGACGGCGATGGCCGGCGCGACATCTGGAACAGCGCCGCCGATGCCCTCGCCTCCACCGCCCACTACCTGCAGAGTTCGGGCTGGCAGAGTGGCCAGACGTGGGGGCTGGAAGTGTGCCTGCCCGAGGGCTTCGACTACGCCCTGGCCGACGGCAACAGCCGCAGGCCGGTCAGCGAATGGCAGCGCCTGGGCGTTGCGGCGATGCCAGGCGGTACAGTCCCGGCGGGCAGCGAAAATGCCGCAGCAGCGCTGCTTCTGCCGGCGGGCTACCGGGGCCCGGCCTTCCTGGTCTTCGACAATTTCCGTGCGATCCTCAAGTACAACAATTCCTCGTCCTACGCATTGGGCGTAAGCCTCCTGGCCCTGCGCCTGCAGGGGTCGGGCTACATCCAAGGCACCTGGCCCAAGGATGACATGCCACTCACGCGCACCGAACGCATCGAGCTGCAGAGCCTGTTGAGCGCACGCAACCACGATGCTGGCGCTGCGGACGGCATTATCGGTGCCAATACCCGCAAGGCCATCCGCAGTGCCCAGCAAGCCATGGGCTGGCCAGCCGACGGGTACCCGACCCACAAGCTGCTCGAGGCGCTGCGTACGCAACAGTGAGCGCGCTGACCTGCACGGGTGGCCCAGGCCTCGCCTAGGCCACCACATCCTGCTCCAGCCAGACCTGCTGCGCAGTGGCATCCAGCCTGACCTGCACGCCCAACGGCAAGGTCAGGTTCGGGTCGCAGTGGCCACTGCGCCAGCCAGCCAGGACCGGGATACCCTCGGCCTGGAACGTCTCGAGCAGCAACGGAGTCATCTGCTCGACAGCGATTCCGGCGAAGTCGCCAACGATCACGCCCTGCACGCCCTTCAGTTTGCCTGCCAGACGCAGGTGAGTCAGAAAGCGATCCACGCGGTACAAGGGCTCGTTGACGTCTTCAATGAACAGCACGATGCCATCACCGGGAAGCTCGTACGGCGTGCCGAGCGTGGCACTGATCATGGCCAGGTTACCGCCCATCAAGCAACCCTGGGCCTGCCCCGGCACTACCGTGGTCAACGGCCACTCGGGCGGATGACGCAGCAGGTCACCTGCGCCGATCTCGCCACGCAGCGCCTGCCACAGCGACGACTCGGTAGGCGCCCGCTTCTGCGTCAGCAGATCGGCCTTGAACAGTGGCCCATGGAAGGTGACGAACCCGGCGTGGCGAGCGATGGCCAGATGCAGCGCGGTGATATCGCTGTAGCCAACCAATGGCTTGGGGTGTCGCGCCAGCAGCGCGAAGTCGATCTTGTCCAGCAGGCGGGGGGTGCCATAGCCACCGCGCAGGCAAAGAACGGCGTCTACCTCGGGGTCGGCGAAAGCGTCGTGAAGGTCTTGCACACGGGCTTCATCGCTGCCGGCCAGGTAACCCTGGGCCAGCGCGACACCGGGGTAGATGCGCAGCGTATAGCCACGCGCGCGGACCCAGGCACAAGCTGCCTCTACGTCCAGCTCGATGGGACCGGCGGGCGCGATCAAGGCGATCGTGCCGTGGTCGGGCAGGCGTGGGGGTAATCGCATGGTCGAAATTCTCAATCCCGGCAGGAACGAGCGGCGCGCCCTGCCCTCAGGCTATGCAGCGCGTGGGGGCGCTTCACGACCAGACGGCTCGCCGCCCGCCCCGCGCCCACATGATCTAGTCGATCAGAGCTTGATCTTGGCTTCGTGCGCCTGCTGATCGGCGTGGTACGAGGAACGCACCAACGGCCCGGAGGCGACGTTCTTGAAGCCCATCTTGTGGCCCTCTTCGGCGAACCAGGCAAAGATGTCCGGATGCACGAAGCGCTGTACCGGCAGGTGACTGCGCGAAGGCTGGAGGTACTGGCCCAGGGTCAGCATGTCGATGTTGTGCTCGCGCATGCGCTGCATCACCTCGATCACTTCCTCGTCGGTCTCGCCCAGACCCAGCATCAGGCCCGACTTGGTCGGCACATGAGGCACCAGCTCCTTGAACTTCTGCAGCAGGGTCAGCGACCACTGGTAGTCAGAACCGGGGCGCGCGGCCTTGTACAGGCGCGGCACGGTTTCCAGGTTGTGGTTGAACACATCCGGCGGCTCCTGCGCGGTGATGGCCAGGGCCACGTCCATGCGCCCACGGTAGTCGGGGACCAGGGTTTCCAGCTGCACGCCCGGCGACAGCTTGCGGATTTCCCGCAGGCAGTCAGCGAAGTGCTGGGCACCACCGTCGCGCAGGTCGTCACGGTCCACCGAGGTGATCACCACGTACTTGAGGCGCAGGTCGGCGATGGCCACGGCCAGGTTCATCGGCTCGTCGGCATCCAGTGCCTTGGGGCGACCATGGCCGACGTCGCAGAACGGGCATCGGCGGGTGCAGATGTCACCCATGATCATGAAAGTCGCGGTACCACCGGAGAAGCATTCACCCAGGTTGGGGCAGGAGGCTTCTTCGCAGACGCTGTGCAGCTTGTGCTTGCGCAGCAGTTGCTTGATCCGGTCGACCTCGGGAGACACCGGGATGCGTACCCGGATCCAGTCGGGCTTCTTCGGCAGCTCTTCGGTGGGGATGATCTTTACCGGGATGCGCGCGACCTTTTCGGCACCGCGCAGCTTGACGCCCGCCTCGACCCTGGGCCGTGGCGCATTGGCCTTGGGCGCACCCTCGGCGAGGTTCTGCAGGGGGATCAGCGTTTGCACAGCTTCTGTCGCGGTAGTCATATCAGTCGATTCCGCCCGTAAGGGTCGTCTGCTCAACATAGTCGAGGTGCTTGACCAGCTGCGCTCGCAGCCTCGCACTGACCTCGGCAAATTCAAGGGGTGCGACATGATCGCACATCTGCGTCATCGGCAGGCCAGCATATCCACATGGATTTATCCGCCGGAACGGCGCAAGGTCCATGTCGACGTTCAACGCCAGCCCATGGAACGAACAACCGCGACGGATACGCAAGCCCAGCGAAGCGATCTTCGCCCCGTCCACGTACACCCCGGGCGCATCCGCACGGGCGGCAGCCTGCACGCCGTAGGAGGCCAGCAGATCGATCAGGGTGTGCTCCATGCGGGTGACCAGCTCTCGCACCCCGTAGCCCAGCCGGCGCACGTCCAGCAACAGGTACACGACCAACTGCCCGGGGCCGTGGTAGGTCACCTGGCCGCCGCGGTCGACCTGCACCACCGGGATCTCGCCGGGCACCAGCAGGTGCTCGGCCTTGCCTGCCTGGCCCTGGGTGAACACGGCCGGGTGCTGGACCAGCCAGACCTCATCGGCAGTCTCTGCATCGCGCTGGTCGGTGAACCGCTGCATCGCGTGCCATACCGGCTCGTAAGGCAACGGGCCGAGTTCGCGAAACCCCAGGCATTGCGGCATCACAGCACCATTTTGACGATGCCGGTGGCGCGCAGCTCACTGTTGATGTTGTAGAGCTGCTCCTGGCCGGTGGCCAGGATATGCAGCTGCAACGTGGTGTAGTTACCGTTGCTGCTCTGGCGCTCGGCATTCTTGTCGTGATTGACGGCTGCGTGCTTTTCGACGATCTGCACCACCGTGTCGCGAAAGCCCACACCGGTATCGCCGATGATCTTGATCGGGTAGTCGGCGCAGGGAAATTCGATTTTCGGCTCTTTTACTTCGGTATCGGTCATGGCGATGACGGCCTCGGGTAAACCGTGAAAACGACAACGCCCTCGCCTGTTGCAAAGGCGAGGGCGCGCGGTCGCGATATCAGTTGAACAAGCCGTAGAAGAATAGACGAACGCTATCCCATACGCGGCGGAAAATACCACCTTCCTGTACATCGTCCAGCGCGATCAGGTCGGTGGTCTGAACGATCTTGTCACCGTTCTTCACTTCGACCTTGCCGATCACGTCGCCCTTGGCGATAGGCGCGGTCAGCTGTGGGTTCATGGTCATGCTCGCAGCCAGGTTCTTCAACTGGCCCTTGGGCAGGGTCATGGTCAGGTCTTCGGCCAGGCCGGCCTTGATTTCGCGGATGTCGCCCTTCCATACCGGTGCCTTGGCCAGCTCGGTGCCCTTCTGGTAGAAGGTCTGGGTTTCATAGAAGCGGAAGCCGTAGGTCAGCAGCTTCTGGGTTTCGGCAGCGCGGGCCTGCTCGCTGTTGGTGCCGAAGACCACGGCGATCAGGCGCATGCCGTCACGTACGGCCGAGGACACCATGCAGTAGCCGGCTTCTTCGGTGTGGCCGGTCTTCAGGCCGTCGACGGTCTTGTCGCGCCACAGCAGCAGGTTGCGGTTGGGCTGCTTGATGTTGTTCCAGAAGAACTCCTTCTGCGAGTAGATCGCATAGTGAGCCGGGTCTTCGTGAATGATGGCACGGGCCAGTACCGCCATGTCGTGGGCCGTGGAGTAATGCTCGGGGTTCGGCAGGCCGGTCGGGTTCATGAAGTGGCTGTTGGTCATGCCCAGCTTGCCAGCCGTGGTGTTCATCATGTCGGCGAAGGCGTCTTCGCTGCCGGCGATGTGCTCGGCGAGCGCCACCGAAGCGTCGTTGCCCGACTGGATGATGATGCCGTGCAGCAGGTCGCTGACCGATACCTGGGTACCGACCTTGATGAACATCCGCGAACCGCCCGTGCGCCAGGCGTTTTCGCTGACGGTGACCGGGTCGTTCTCGCCGATCTGGCCACGACGGATTTCCAGGGTCGCGATGTACGCGGTCATCAGTTTGGTCAGGCTGGCTGGCGGCAGACGCTGGTCGCCGTTGTTTTCAACCAGCACGTTACCGCTGGAAGCTTCCATCAGCACGTAGGATTTGGCAGCCAGTTGCGGCGGCGCTGGCATCATCTGATCTGCCGCCCAAGCGGCAGGGGCGATGATCAGCGGTACAAGCAGGCACAGGCGTTTGGCAAGTGTGGTGATGTTCATCCGTCTCTCGAAATTGCTGATGGGCACATGCCCTTGCGGGCAGTCTTGTTGTGGGCGGCGGCCCGGTGTCGCACGCCCGTTGCCGGGCGCTCATTGCAGCGCCGCCCGCAGGCGGCGCGGTTCAATCCAGTGTCACCAACTTGGGCACGCCAAGATTGGCCATGCGCACGTTGTCCTGAATCTGCTGGGCTTCACCCTGGGAATTGATCGGTCCCAGGCGTACCCGATAGAACGTCTGCTGGTTGACGGCGATCTGGCTGGTGAAAGCCGGCGCGCTGACCATCGAGCTCAGCTTGGAACGCAGCAGCTCCGCAGCGTCGGGGTTGGCGAACGCTCCCACCTGGAGATACAGGCCAGACGCTTGTGCAGAACCGTTTTTTTTTGCGTCCATCTGCACCGGCAGCGTGGCGACCGCGTGCTGCTGCGGCGGCGGCGTGTATTGCTCGACCGTACCAGCCGACGGCGTGATGTTGGGCCGGGCCTGCGCCACCACCGGGCCCTGGTTGAGCACCAGTGGCGCCGGACGGCCGCGCTGCGCCCACCATTCCTGCGGGTCGATACCTTCGACACGTACCCGCGCCGTACCCGTCTCGGCGTAGCCCAGCTTTTTCGCCGCGGCATAGGACAGGTCGATGATGCGGTCGGAGTAGAACGGCCCGCGATCATTGACCCGCAGCACCACGCTGCGGCTGTTGTCCAGGTTGGTCACGCGTACATAGCTGGGCAGCGGCAGGGTCTTGTGCGCCGCACTCATGCCATACAGATCGTAGACCTCACCGTTGGCGGTGTTCTGGCCATGGAACTTGGTGCCGTACCATGACGCCGTGCCGGTCGCCTGATACTGACGCGACTCGGCGATCGGAAAGTAGGTCTTGCCCAGTACCGTGTAGGGGTTGGCCTTGTACGGTCCGGTGTGCAGGGTGGGCACGGCGTCGGGAATCTTCGACACGTCGACGTCCCACCACGGCGCGCCGTCCTTGTGTGCCCGGTTGATGTTCAGGCCAGGCATGGCTTTGACGGTCGGGCCGGACTGCTTCACGGTACGCGACGGCGGCGGCGTCGATGAGCAGCTGGCGAGCAGCAGGCCCAAGGCCGCGCAGGCCGCGATGGCGGAGGATGTATGTATCGGCATTGCCCGCATTACTTGACGCCCCGTGCTTGAACCAGCGATTCCGACAGTTGGTGCACAGCCATGGCGTACATCACACTGCGGTTATAGCGAGTGATTGCATAGAAATTCTTCAGGCCCAGCCAATATTCCGGGCCCTCGGCGCCCTGCAGGCGAAAGGCGGTCACCGGCAGGTCATCGCGTAGCGCATCATGACTCGACCAGCCCAGCGCCCGCAACTGCGCGACATTCTTGACCGGGTCGATGCCCGGGCTCAAGCCGTCGTCGACCTGCGGGCCGGAAACGCCGGCACGGCTGACCACCGGTTGACCGGCCACCCAGCCATGCTCCTTGAAATAGCTGGCAACACTGCCGATGGCGTCATCGGGGTTGGTCCAGATGTTGATGTGACCGTCGCCGTCGAAATCCACCGCGTAGGCGCGGAAGCTGCTGGGCATGAACTGCGGCAGGCCCATGGCGCCGGCGTACGAACCCTTGAGGGTCAGTGGGTCGAGCTGTTCGTCGCGGGCCAGCAGGAAGAACTCCCGCAGCTCCTTGCGGAAGAATGCCGCGCGTGGCGGGTAATCGAAGCTCAAGGTGGACAACGCGTCGATCACCCGAAAATTGCCGGTGTTGCGACCAAAGAAGGTTTCGACACCGATGATCGCGACGATGACCTGCGCCGGTACGCCGTATTCGCGTTCCGCACGGGCCAGCACCGCTTCGTGCTGGCGCCAGAAATCCACGCCGCGGGCGATGCGCGCATCGGTGATGAACATCGGCCGATACTCGCTCCACGGCTTGACCCGTTCGGCGGGACGCGAGATCGCGTCCAGAATCGACTGCTTGCGCTCGACTTCCCTGAACACTTCGTTCAACTGCTCGCTGGCGAAGCCATAGTCGCGGGTCATTTCACCAATGAACTGGGTCACCTGGGGCGAGCCACCGTAGTCGCCGGCGCTGGCATGCTGTGCCGACCCCAACAGGCCCATCAGGCCGATCCAGGGAACGTTCCGAGCTGCCCAGCTACGCATTACTTGCATGCAATTGCTCACCTTATTCAAACCTGTGCGATCCACTTGCGATGGGTGTGGATCGACATCAAAACGCCAAACGCTGACAGCAGGGTCACCAGCGAAGTTCCGCCGTAGCTAATGAAAGGCAACGGCACCCCCACCACCGGCAGCAGGCCACTGACCATACCGATATTGACGAAAACGTAAACAAAAAAAGTCATGGTCAAGCTGCCGGCGAGCAACTTTCCGTACAGGGTCTGGGCCTGCGCGGTGATCACCAGCCCACGGCCGATCAGCAGCAGATAGATCAACAGCAGCGCGCAGATACCGACCAGGCCGAACTCCTCGCCGAGCACCGCGATGATGAAGTCGGTGTGGCTTTCGGGGAGGAAGTCCAGGTGCGACTGGGTGCCCAGCAGCCAGCCCTTGCCGAACACGCCACCCGAACCGATCGCCGCCTTGGACTGGATGATGTTCCAGCCGGTACCCAGCGGATCGCTCTCCGGGTCGAGAAAGGTCAGGATCCGCTGCTTCTGGTAGTCGTGCATGATGAAGAACCACATGCCGACCGCCACCGGCACCGCCGCTGCCAGCACGCTGGCAATCCAGCGCCAGCGCAGCCCGGCCATGAACAGCACGAAGGATCCGGAAGCCAGGATCAGCAGTGACGTGCCGAGGTCTGGCTGGCGCACGATCAGCGCAAAGGGAATGCCGATCAGGGCCAGGCTCACCACCACGTGCTTGAGGGTCGGCGGCAGGGTCCGCTTGGCCAGGTACCAGGCGATGGTCGCCGGCATGATGATCTTCATGAACTCCGAGGGCTGGAAGCGGATGACCCCGGGGATGTTGATCCAGCGCGTGGCGCCCATGGCGTTGTGGCCCATGACGTCCACTACCACCAGCAGTATCACCCCGGTCACATAGGCCAGGGGCACCCAGCGCGCCATGAAACGCGGTTCGAGCTGGGCGATGACGAACATCGACACCAGGCCCAGGCCGAAGGACGTGGCCTGCTTGATCAGCAGGTCCCAGTTCTTGCCGCTGGCCGAATAGAGGACGAACAGGCTGCCCGCCGCCAGGGTCAGCAGCAGGATCAGCAACGGGCCGTCGATGTGAATGCGCTGCAAAAATGTTGCGCGGCGACGCATCACATCCTCACTGGAGAGGATGCGGTCGAAATTACTCTTCAAGGGCGGTGATCTCCGCGCCCGTGGCGCTGGCGTATTCGGGTTTCAACTGGCCGTCGGGGCCGAGCAGCCAGGCGTCCATGATCTGGCGCACCACCGGCGCCGCCACGCCCGAGCCGGACTCGCCGTTCTCGACCATGACCGAGACCACGATGCGCGGGTTGTCCGCGGGCGCGAAGCCGACGAACAAGGCATGGTCGCGATGGCGCTCCTGGACCTTGCTGCGGTCGTACTTCTCGCCTTGGCGAATGGCGACGACCTGGGCCGTACCGGACTTGCCGGCGATTCGGTACTTGGCACCGATGGCAGCCTTGCGCGCGGTACCGCGGGCACCCTGCATGACCTGCTCCATGCCGTGGGTGACCTTGGCCCAGTCGGACGGATTGCGCAGCACGATGTCGGGCACCGGGTTCTCGTCCACCGGCGGCACGCCTTCGATGGTGCGCGCGAGCCGCGGGCGGTTCCACTTGCCCTTGTTGGCGACCAGGGCGGTGGCCTGGGCCAGTTGCAGCGGCGTGGCCTGCATGTAGCCCTGGCCAATGCCCAGAATGAGCGTTTCGCCGGGGAACCAGGCTTGCCGGCGGGTCTTGCGTTTCCATTCGCGCGAGGGCATCAGGCCCGGCGACTCTTCGAACATGTCCAGCGAGACCTTCTGGCCGATGCCGAACTGGCCCATGTAGTTGTCCAGCTTGTCGATGCCCAGCTTGTGCGCCAGGTCATAGAAATAGGTGTCGTTGGAACGCATGATGGCGGTGTCCAGGTCTACCCAGCCATCGCCTGTGCGGTTCCAGTTGCGGTATTTATGGTCGTAGTTGGGCAGTTGATAGAAGCCTGGGTCGAACACCCGCGACCCGGCGTTGATCACGCCTGAGTCCAGCCCGGCGATCGCCACCGCAGGCTTGATCGTCGAACCGGGCGGATACAGGCCGCGCAACACACGGTTGAACAGCGGTCGATCGATGGAATCGCGCAGGTCGGCATAGGCCTGGAAACCGATGCCGGTGACGAACAGGTTGGGATCGAAGCTGGGCTGGCTGACCATTGCCAGCACCTCCCCGGTGCGCGGGTCCATCGCCACGATCGCGCCGCGACGGCCGCCCAGCGCCTCTTCGGCGGCTTCCTGCAACTTGATGTCCAGGCTCAGGACGATGTCCTTGCCCGGTTTCGGATCGGTGCGCTTGAGCACCCGCAGCACACGACCGCGAGCGTTGGTCTCGACTTCCTCGTAGCCCACCGTGCCGTGCAGTTCCGGCTCGTAGAAGCGCTCGATGCCGGTCTTGCCGATATGGTGCGTGCCGCTGTAGTCCACCGGATCCAGGGTCTTGAGCTCCTTCTCGTTGATGCGCCCGACATAGCCCACCGAGTGCGCGAAATGCGCCCCCTGCGGGTAATGCCGTACCAACTGCGCGACCACCTCCACACCCGGCAGGCGAAACTGGTTCACCGCGACCCGGGCGATCTGCTCTTCGTTGAGTTCGAACAGGATCGGTACCGGCTCGAACGGTCGACGTCCCTGCTTCATGCGACGTTCGAACAGTTGCCGGTCTTCGTCGCTGAGCTCCAGCACTTCGACGATGGTATCGAGTACCTGACGCCAGTCACCGGAGCGTTCGCGGGTCATGCTCAGGCTGAAGCTGGGGCGGTTGTCGGCCACGACCACGCCGTTGCGGTCGAAGATCAGCCCACGGGTGGGGGGTATCGGCTGCACATGCACCCGATTGTTCTCCGAAAGCGTGGAGTGATATTCGTACTGGATCACCTGCAGGAAATACAGGCGCGCGATCAGCACGCAGATGAGAACCAGGATGGCCGCTGCACCGACCACGACGCGGCTGCGCACGGTGCGCGCGTCTTTCTCGTGGTCCTTGAGGCGAATCGGCTGGGACATCGGCTGGTTTACGGCCTATTTGTGATAAGGGTGCCCGGACAGCACGGTCCAGGCGCGATACAGCTGTTCACCGATAAGTATCCGTACCAGCGGGTGAGGCAAGGTCAGCGGCGACAGCGACCAGCGCTGCTCGGCACGGGCGCAGACTTCCGGCGCCAGCCCCTCGGGGCCACCGACCATGAAGTTCACCGTGCGCGAGTCCAGGCGCCAGCGATCCAGTTCCACCGCCAACTGCTCGGTGCTCCAGGGCTTGCCGTGCACTTCCAGGGTAACGATGCGCTCCCCCGGACCGACCTTGGCCAGCATCGCTTCGCCTTCCTGGCGGATAAAGCGGGCCACGTCAGCGTTCTTGCCGCGGGTATTGAGCGGAATTTCGACCAGGTCCAGTGCCAGCTCGGCGGGCAGACGCTTGGCATACTCATGCCAGCCTTCTTCCACCCACTTGGGCATGCGCGAACCCACCGCGATCAGACGCAGACGCATGGCCCGGGCTTATTCGTTGCCAGGGGTGTGGTGCGCGGCGCTGGCGGCACGGCTCTGCTCGGCGCCCTGCCACAGGCGTTCCAGGTCGTAGAACTGGCGCGCGGCCGCGGTCATCATGTGCACCACGACGGTGTCCAGGTCCAGCAGCACCCAGTCGCTGTCGCCCGCGCCTTCTTCGCCCAGTGGCTTGACGCCCTTGGCCTTGACCAGCTCGCGCACCTTTTCGCGCATGGCGCTGATCTGGCGGTTGGAGGTACCGGTGGCGATCACCATGAAGTCGGTGATGCTGTTCTTGTCACGCACGTCGATGACCAGGATGTCCTGAGCCTTGACGTCTTCGAGGGCGAGCTGGGTCAGCTCGACGATTTCTTCAGCGGGGATTGCTTGCTTATTGCTCATAAAAAAACTCGTTCAGTTCAATTGGACGCACGGTACAGCCCGTGCGCCTCGATGTAGGCCAATACTGCGTCGGGCACCAGGAAACGTACCGACTTGCCGCTGGCCAGCAGTTGACGGATCTGGGTGGCCGACACCGCGAGCGGTGCCTGCCAGACGAAAGTAATCTGCCCGCAGGCCCCCTTGAGGGCTTGCGGGTCGCTGATGGAACGCGCCGCCACCAGGTTGCGCAGGGCATCCGGCAGCTCGGTGTCCGCATCAGGTCGCTGCAACACGACGATGTGGCAGTGTTGCAGCAGTTCTTCCCAGCGGTACCAGGAGGGCAAGCCACAAAAGGCATCCCACCCCAGCAGCAGGAGCAACTGGTCCTGCGGGTCGAGCTCGGCACGCATCGACACCAGCGTGTCGAGGGTGTACGACGGTTTGTCGCGCGCCAGTTCACGGTCATCCACGGTCAGGGGCGCCAGCCCCTCTACTGCGGCCCGCACCATGGCCAGACGCTGCTCGGCCGATACCTGCGGCTGGTCGCGATGCGGCGGCCGGGCGCTGGGCACCAATCGCAGATCGTCCAGGCCCAGGGCCTCGACCACTTCCACGGCGCCGCGTAGATGACCGATGTGCACCGGGTCGAAGGTACCGCCCAGCACGCCGATTCGACGTGCAGTGCGCGATTGTACAGCGTAGGGACCGGGCCGGTTCGGTGCGGTCAACTCAGACCGGCTCCTGGCCGCGCAACTGGCCATCGCCGATCACCACGTACTTCTCGCAGGTCAGGCCTTCGAGGCCCACCGGGCCGCGGGCGTGGATCTTGTCGGTGGAAATGCCGATCTCGGCACCCAGGCCATATTCGAAACCATCGGCGAAACAGGTCGGCGCGTTGACCATCACGGACGCGGAGTCGACTTCGGCAACGAAGCGACGGGCATGGCCCTGCTGCTCGGTGACGATCGCATCGGTGTGATGGGAGCCATGCTGGTTGATGTGTTCGATGGCCTCGTCCAGGCCGTCGACCACCCGAATGGACAGGATGGCGGCCAGGTACTCGGTGTTCCAGTCTTCTTCGCTGGCCGGTACGGCTTCGATCAGGTCGCGGGTGCGCGGGCAACCGCGCAGCTCGACGCCTTTCTCGCGGAACTGCGCCGCCATCGGCGGCAGGAAACTCGCCGCCACCGACTGGTCGACCAGCAGCGTTTCCATGGCGCCGCAGATGCCGTAACGATAGGTCTTGGCGTTGAAAGCGATGCGTTGCGCCTTGGCCAGGTCGGCGCCAGCGTCGACGAACACGTGGCAGATGCCGTCCAGGTGCTTGATCACCGGCACCTTGGCATCACGACTGACGCGCTCGATCAGCCCTCGCCCGCCCCTTGGCACGATGATATCGACGTACTCGGGCATGCTGATCAGCGCGCCGACCGCGGCGCGGTCGGTGGTGTCCACGACCTGTACCACGGCGGCGGGCAAGCCGGCTTCGGCGAGGCCGCGCTGGATGCAGGTGGCGATGGCACGATTGGAGTGGATGGCCTCGGAGCCGCCACGCAAAATGGTGGCGTTACCCGACTTCAGGCACAGGCTGGCCGCGTCGATGGTCACGTTGGGCCGCGACTCGTAGATGATGCCGACCACACCCAGCGGCACGCGCATCTTGCCGACCTGGATGCCCGAGGGCCGGTAGCTCATGTCGCGGATCGCCCCGACCGGATCCGGCAGGCTGGCCACCTGGCGCAGGCCGACGATCATGCCGTCGATGCGCGCAGGGGTCAGCGCCAGGCGCTCGAGCATGGCCGCGTCCAGGCCATTGGCGCGACCGGCTGCCAAATCCTGCTCGTTGGCGGCAACCAGTTCGGCACGGGCGCTGTCCAAGGCACTGGCCGCCGCCTGCAGGGCGCGATTCTTCTGCGCGGTGCTGGCACGGCCAATGACCCGCGAGGCTTCACGGGCAGCGCGACCCAGGCGGGTCATGTAGTCAAGAACGGACTCGGTCATGGTCTCTGTGGTCTTGGCAAAGAGGAAAGCGGCTGATTATAGCTGTCACGTACGCCCACTAACAGCGGTGACGGGCGGATGGTCGAAAACACCTCTTTAAACATATGTCCGCGGGCCTCACCGATGTGCAATTGCTATCATCCACCGCGACACCGAATGGACCCCGTTATGTTCAACCCGTTGCCCGATGCCTTTTTCGACACCGACGCGCAATCCCTCGCCCGTGCATTGCTGGGCAAGGTGATCCGCCACCGTCAGGGTCCGTACTGGTTGTCGGCGCGCATCATCGAAACCGAGGCGTATTACGTCACGGATCGCGGCAGCCATGCATCGCTGGGTTATACCCACAAACGCCGCGCGCTGTTCCTCGAAGGCGGGCACATCTATATGTACTACGCCCGTGGCGGCGACTCGCTGAACTTCAGCGCGCAAGGTCCGGGCAATGCGGTACTGATCAAGTCCGCCTACCCCTGGCTCGACGCGCACACCGGCGACGATGCCTTCGCCCGGATGCAGCTCAACAACCCCGACGCCAGCGGCCTGCCGCGCCCGGCCCAGCGCCTGTGCGCCGGGCAGACCCTGCTGTGCAAGGCCCTGGGGCTGAAGGTACCGGTGTGGGACGCCCAGCGCTTCGACACTGAACAACTGTTCGTCGACGACGTCGGTGCCGATGTCCCGCACATCCTGCAGACCACCCGCCTGGGTATTCCCCTGGGTCGCGACGAACACTTGCCGTACCGCTTCGTGGATGCCGGCTACGCCCGTTTCTGCACACGCAACCCCCTGCGTCGCGGCCAGACAGACGGCCGCGATTACTTCTCGATCTTTCAAGGAACCTGACTCATGGGCGAATGGCTGGACAGTCTGACAGGCTGGCTGACGCTGCATCCACAGTGGCTGGGGGTGGCAATCTTCGCCATCGCCTGCATCGAATGCCTGGCGATCGCCGGCATCGTCGTACCCGGCACCGTGGTGTTGTTCGCTGTGGCCGTACTGGCCGGCAACGGTGCGTTGTCGCTCAGTGAGACACTGATGCTGGGCTATGCCGGCGGCCTTCTCGGCGACGCCATCTCGTACGCCCTGGGTCGACGGTTTCAACAGAGCATCCGTGGCCTGCCGCTGCTGCGCACGCACCCGCAATGGCTGGAAACCGCAGAAGGCTACTTCCATCGCTATGGCGTGGCGAGCCTTCTGATCGGGCGCTTCATCGGCCCGCTGCGGCCGATGCTGCCCATGGTCGCCGGCATGCTGGAAATGCCGTTGCCGCGCTTCATCCTGGTCAGCCTGGTGGCGGCCGCCGGTTGGTCGGTGGCCTATCTGCTGCCGGGCTGGGCGACGGGCGCCGCTTTCCGCCTGCCGCTGCCCGAGGACTTCTGGCCACAGGCCGGTATCGTTGCGGCCTGCATCGCCCTGCTGATGGGCCTGAGCCTGCATGCCACCTGGCGCGATCGCAGACGCGGCACGCTGCTCATTGCCCTCGCCTCGCTGATCATGCTGATTGCCCTGTTCTTCGGCTTCCCGCACCTGAGCGCGCTGGACAACGGCCTCAAGGCGCTGGTCCAGGAGCATCGCAGTGAGGCGGCGGAAACCTTCGTGGTGCTGGTCACGCGCATCGGTGATTTCCGCACCCAGTTCATGGTGGCCGGACTGCTCACCGCGCTGCTGCTGATCACCCGGCAATGGCGTCAGGCGCTGTTCGCCTGCGCGACCATGCTGATCACGGCGCTGCTCAACGGCTCGTTGAAACACCTGGTCGCCCGGCAGCGGCCCGACGTGCTGCTCGAACCGCTGACCACGTTCAGCATGCCCAGCGGGCATAGCTCGGCAGCCTTTGCCTTCTTTCTGAGCCTGGCCATACTCGCCGGGCGTCGGCAGACACCGCGCATGCGCCTGGTGTGGGTCATCCTGGCAAGCATTCCGGCGCTGTCGATTGCGTTGTCGCGGGTGTACCTGGGCGCGCATTGGCCGACCGACATCATTGCCGGCAGCATGCTGGCCTGCTTCGTCTGCGCTTCGTGCCTGGCGGCCGTGGAATATCGCCAGCCGCTGCCGGCGATGCCGTTGCGTGTCTGGTGGCTGGTGGTACCGGCGTGCGCGTTGCTGCTGGGCTTTTTTGCGGTGCACGGGCTGCCGTCGGCACTCGAAGGGTATCGCTACATGTAACCAGGCGCACCCGGCGCGCTGGGCCTGTTCGTCCCAGGCCTGTTCGTCTCAGACCAGGGCGTCGCCCTGCAGGCTGTCGAGCAGGGCCTGGATCGCCACCAGGCGCAGGCCTGGGTCGCTTTCGGCGAGCAGCTGTTCTTTCTCCTGCTCGGTGAACGGCAGCAGATAGGCCAACTGGTTGCCCAGCGACTGCTGGCCCTGAGCGCCGGCGGTCATGCCCAGCGCCGCCACCATCGGGTGCTCGGCCAAGGCCAGCAACAGTGCCTGCAGGTCGGCGTGGGTATCGGCCAGCGGCTGCTCGGCCTGATCTTCCAGCCACTGCACGTCTGCTGTCAGCAATTGATCGCGTTGCACATGGGTGGCCTCGACACGGAAACGCCGAGCGCCCTGCACGCGGATACCCAACAGACCGTTGTCTTGCTGCTGGAAATCGGTGATCAGCGCTTCGCAGCCGACTGCGGCGTGTTCGCTGGGTGCCTGGCCCACTTCGCGTCCTGCCATGATGCCGACCACGCCAAAGCCGGCGCCCTGCTTCATGCAGCGACCGATCATGTCCAGGTAGCGGGCTTCGAAAATCTGCAGATCCAGCACGCAACCGGGGAACAGCACGGTATTGAGGGGAAAGAGTGGCAATGTCATGGCTTGTGTCCTCACGCGAATACGCTGATGGCCAGTGGCAGGAAAACGGCGGTACCCACCCCCATCAGACTCATGGCCAGCGCCGCGAAGGCACCGGTTTCCTCACTTTCCTGCAACGCCAGCGATGTACCCACGGCATGCGCGTTGAGGCCCAATGCCATGCCCCGCGCCGCCGGGTGGTCGATGCCCAGCAAAGACAGCAGGCCGGGGCCGAAGATTCCGCCGATGACGCCGGTGATCAGCACGAACACGGCCGCCAGCGCCGCGACGCCGCCGATCTGCTCCGCCACCAGCATGGCGATCGGCGAGGTGACCGACTTGGGCGCCATGGTCATCAGAATCATGTGGTCTGCGCCCAAACCCCAACCCAGCAACAGGCACAGCACGGTCGCGAACAGCCCGCCCAGGCCCAAGGTGATCAGGGTAGGCCAAAGCAGTTGGCGAATGCGCCGCAGGTTGAGAAACAGTGGCACCGCCAGGGCCACGGTCGCCGGGCCGAGCAGGATGCCGAGAATCTCGGTGCTCTTGCGGTACTCGGCATAGCTGATCCCGCAGCCTACCAGCACCGCAACCAGCAGCAACATGGACAGCAGCACCGGTTGCAGAAAGATCCAGCGGGTTTTTTCGTAGCCGGCGAGCACCAACTGGTAGGCGCCCAGGGTGATGCCGATGCCGAACAGCGGATGGTGGATGACCGCCTGCAGGGTGCCTTGCCAGTCCAGCATCATGGTTGCACCGGGTGATCATGCCGACGCCTGCGAATCAACCGCTGCATCAACCAACCGACGAACACGGTAGAGACCGTGACGGAAATCACCAGCGAGCCGACGATGGCCCAGAAGTCATCGGCGATCTGCTGGGCATAGACCATCACGCCCACCGCAGGTGGCACCAGCAGCAGCGGCAGGTAGCGCAGCAGGCTGTTGGCCGCCAGGCCCAAGGGCTCGCCGACCTCGCCACGTACCATGAGGTAGATGAGCAGCAGCACCAGGCCGATGATCGGACCGGGCAACACGGGCAGCAACAGATGATTGAGGGCAGTGCCCAGCAGCTGGAACAGGACCAGCCAGGTCAAACCGCGTAGCAACATTGCAGGTCTCCTTCGCAAGCCAGGCATTATAAGCCCCCAAGGCATGCCCCAGGGTGATGCAAGATGGCGCACCCCCATGATCGGACCCGGTAACGGTACACCCATCCGACAGTCATCCGGCTCTGGCCTTAAAAGCGCCCTGCATCTGTTGTGCACCCTTGCATCTGCGGCATACTCGGCGCCTCAATCGCCCGGACCCCGTCATGCGCCCTCTCGCCCCCCTCGCCCTTTCGTTGTTGATCGCCGCTTGCGGAGATGGCGAGCCACTGTCGCCGCCCGACGCGCGACTGCCCGATGGCGGTCGCTACCGCGGAGAGGTGGTCAATGGGCTATTGCAGGGTCAGGGGCGTGTCGACTATCCCAATGGCAGCGGCTACGCCGGGCAGTTCAAGGACGGCCAGTGGCAGGGTCAGGGCCAGTGGCATGGGCGCAACGGCGAGGTCTACACCGGCGGCTTCGATCATGGCCTGTTCCATGGCCAAGGCACCCTGATCGCTCGCGGCACCACCTACACCGGCGGCTTCGTCAAGGGTCGGCGCCAGGGCGAAGGGACCTTCAAGGAAGCCGGCGTGGCGTACCGCGGCGGGTTCAAGGAAGACCAGTATTCGGGCGCCGGGCACATCGAACTCGACGACGGCAGCCAGTACCAGGGCTGGTTCGCCCACGGCAAGCCCAATGGCGAAGGCACCCGCAGCGATGCCGCAGGCAACCAGTTCAGCGGCACCTTCGTCAATGGCCTGCTCGAAGGGCACGGCACGTTCAGCAATGCCGACGGCGATCAGTACATCGGCAACTTCCACCTCAACCAGCTGCATGGTCGCGGCCGCTACGAAAACGCCGCAGGCGATGTGTGGATCGGCACGTTCAAGGAAGGCGTACTCAGCGGCAAGGGCGAGATGTTCGCCAGCGACGGCAGCCACTACAAGGGCGAGTTCGCCGATTGGCGCTTCAGTGGCAAGGGCTGGCTGGCGCTGGCCGACGGCAGCATCTACAGCGGCACCTTCGAGAACGACACCTACCAGGGCCAGGGCAGCCTGACCCTGAAGGACGGCAGCAGCCAGGTCGGCTATTGGCTCAATGGCCAGCGTATCCGTGATGCGCAAGGTCATCTGTTGCCCGATCCGCTGGAACTGGGGCTGCTCAATCAGGGGCAACTGCTGGAACAAGCGCTCGCGGCAATCCCGCAGTCCACTGCAGCGATCGAGCTTTACAGCCTGGCGCTGGCCGGCGACGGCAAGCAAAGCGTGTTCATGCGCGAAGCCGACTACGTCACCGGCATGCTGGCCAGTCGTTTTGGCGCGGTCGGACAGATCACCCTGGCCAACCACCGCGATCATCTGGCCGATCGGCTGATGGCCAGCCGCGAGACCCTCAGCCGCAGCGTGCAGACGCTGGCCGCGCGCAGCGGCCCGGAAGACCTGGTGTTCATCTACCTGACCAGTCACGGCACCAGCGAACATGAACTGGTGCTCGATCAGCCACGCCTGCAGTTGGGCGACCTGCCGGCCGATGAACTCGCCGCAGTGCTGGCGCCGCTCAAGGGCCGCGACAAGGTGGTGGTCATCTCGGCTTGCTATTCGGGCGGATTCATCCCCGCGCTCAGGGACGAGAAAACCCTGGTCATGACCGCTTCGCGGGCCGACCGGGTGTCTTTCGGCTGCTCCGAAGAAGCCGACTTCACCTATTTCGGCGACGCCTTGTTCGCCCAGGCCTTCAACCAGACGGACGACCTGCAGCAGGCTTTCGAACTTGCCAGCCGGCACGTTGCCGAACGGGAGATCGCCGATAATTACGAAGCCTCGCAGCCGCAGATCTGGGCGCCCAAAGGGGTCCTCGCGCATTGGCAGCGATTGCGCCAACAACAGGCCAAGCGGGCGCTGCTCGACGCCGCCGCGCCTGACAACAAGCAATAGGGCATCTGCTTCACGCTGCCTGTATCAAGGGAGACATTGCATGTACTTGACGCCGCAGCACATCCTTCTGGCCGGCGCCACCGGCCTGACCGGCGAGCATTTGCTCGACCGCCTGCTCGCCGAGCCGACCGTGCAACGGGTCCTGGCTCCCACCCGGCGCCCTCTGGCCGAGCACGCGCACCTGGACAACCCGGTGGGGCCACTGCTGGCCTTGCTGGCGGATCTGCAGGGCCCGGTGGACATCGCCTTCTCGTGCCTGGGCACGACCATCAAGCAGGCCGGTTCGCAAGAAGCGTTTCGCGAAGTCGACCACCAGCTCATCGTCGCCTATGCCCAGCGCGCCCGCGAACTGGGCGCACGCCACTTCCTGCTGATCAGCGCCATCGATGCCGACCCGCAATCCTCGGTGTTCTACAACCGCGTCAAGGGTGAGACCGAGCAGGCGCTGCGTGCCCAGGGCTGGCCGCAACTGACCATCGCCCGGCCGTCGGTGCTGATCGGCGACCGCGTCGAAGCACGCCTGGCCGAGCGTATTGCCGGACCTCTGTCGAAGCTGATTCCGGGCAAGTACCACGGCATCGAAGCGCTGCAACTGGCGCGCGCCCTGTGGCGCCTGGCGCTCGAAGAGCAGGACGGCGTGCGCGTGGTGGAATCGGACGAGCTGCGGCGCCTGGGCAAATAGCCCGCAGCCGGCGCGTCAGTCGTCGCTGCCGTGGTGGTGCTCGCCCCAGCGCGGCAGCATGTCCTGAGGAATATCCAGCAGGTTGAGCACCCGTGCGACGACGAAGTCGATCAGGTCGTCGATGGTCTGCGGCTGGTGATAGAAGCCCGGCGCTGCCGGCAGGATCACCGCGCCCATCTGCGACAGCTTGAGCATGTTCTCCAGATGGATGGTCGAGAACGGTGCCTCGCGCGGCACCAGGATCAACTGCCGACGTTCCTTGAGCGTTACATCGGCAGCGCGCTCGATGAGGTTGTTGCAGGCGCCGCTGGCGATGGCCGACAGGGTGCCGGTCGAGCACGGCACCACCACCATGGCGCTGGGCGCGCCGGAGCCCGATGCCACCGGCGACATCCAGTCTTCTTTGCCATACACGCGGATCTGTCCGGCGGACGCCCCGGTGTACTCGTTGAGAAAGGCCTGCATGGCCTGGGGCTTGGCCGGCAAGCTGACGTCCGTTTCCGTGGCCAGCACCAGTTGCGCGGCCTTGGAGATGAGGAAATGCACCTCGCGGTCTTCGCGCACCAGGCAGTCGAGCAGGCGCAAGCCGTACTGCGCGCCCGACGCGCCGGTCATGGCCAGGGTGATCCGCTGCGGGCCGCTCACTTGAGGGCCTCCGCCAGTTTCAGATGCAGGCCGCCGAAACCGCCGTTGCTCATGATCACCACGTGGGTGCCTGGCCGTGCCTGGCTCTTGACCCGCTCGATGATGGCTTCCAGCGAATCGGCGACGATGGCCGGAACCGGGCACTGGGCAGCCGTGGCGGCCAGATCCCAGCCCAGGTTGGGCGGCGCATACCAGATGACCTGATCGGCATCGCGGACACTCTCGGGCAGGCCGTCGCGGTGCGCGCCCAGCTTCATGGAGTTGGAGCGCGGCTCGATCACGGCGATCAACGCTGCATCGCCAATGCGCTTGCGCAAGCCGTCCAGGGTAGTGGCGATAGCCGTGGGGTGGTGGGCAAAGTCGTCATAGAGGGTAACGCCCTGCACTTCGGCCACCCACTCCATGCGCCGCTTGACGCTCTTGAACGCGCACAGCGCCTCGATACCCAACGGCGCGACCACGCCCACGTGGCGGGCAGCAGCCAGCGTTGCCAAGGCGTTGGCCACGTTATGCTGGCCGGTCAGCGGCCACTCCACGGTGCCCTGCACGACACCTTCGAAGGAAACCTCGAAGCGCGACCCATCCGCACTGAGCAGGTTTGCCTGCCACTGGCCGTTCTCCCCCGTGGTCTGTACCGGTGTCCAGCAACCCATCTCGATCACTCGGCCCAGTGCCGGCTCGGTGGTGGGGTGGATCACCAGGCCCTCGCTGGGCACGGTTCGAATCAGGTGGTGGAACTGGCGCTCGATGGCGGCCAGGTCGGGGAAGATGTCGGCATGATCGAATTCGAGGTTGTTGAGAATCGCCGTGCGCGGACGGTAGTGGACGAACTTGGAACGCTTGTCGAAGAACGCACTGTCGTACTCGTCTGCCTCGACCACGAAGAACGGCGTCTGCCCCAGGCGCGCCGACACCGCGAAATTCTGCGGCACGCCGCCGATCAGGAAGCCGGGCGCCATGCCCGCATGCTCCAGCACCCAGGCCAGCATGCTGCTGGTGGTGGTCTTGCCGTGGGTACCGGCCACGGCCAGCACCCAGCGTCCCTGCAGCACGTGGTCGGCCAGCCACTGCGGCCCCGATACATAGGGCAAGCCCTTGTTCAGGACATGCTCGACCGCCGGGTTGCCGCGCGACAGGGCATTGCCGATCACCACCAGGTCAGGCGCAGGTTCCAGCTGGGCAGCGTCGTAACCCTGGGTCAGCTCGATGCCCTGAGCCTGCAGCTGGGTACTCATGGGCGGATAGACATTGGCGTCCGAACCGGTGACACGGTGCCCCAGTTCCTTGGCGAGCACTGCCAGGGAGCCCATGAAGGTGCCGCAGATACCGAGAATGTGAATGTGCATGATTGGCCTCGTAAAACGTCGAGGCAGGGTAGCGTAGGGTAGGAAAAATCGCATCCTTTGATTGGTGATCCCTCCTCTTCGGCCTGCTGTTTACAGGTGTTTCAAGGCGCCGTGCTCGCCTTTGTTCTACGCTTACCAGGCGCCACGGCGCGTCCTCCACAGAACCACAACAGCAGGAGACACCCCATGCGTTACGCACACCCGGGCACCGAAGGCGCCAAGGTCGAATTCAAGACCAAATACGGCAACTATATCGGCGGTGAATTCGTCGCGCCGGTGGACGGCAACTACTTCACCACCACCTCGCCGGTGAACGGCCAGCCCATCGCCGAATTCCCCCGCTCCAACGCCAAGGATATAGACAAGGCGCTGGACGCCGCCCATGCCGCCGCCGATGCCTGGGGCGCGACCTCGGTGCAGGCCCGCTCGCTGGTCCTGCTGAAGATCGCCGACCGTATCGAACAAAACCTGGAAACCCTGGCCATCACCGAAACCTGGGACAACGGCAAGGCCATCCGTGAAACCCTGAACGCCGACATCCCGCTGGCGGCCGATCATTTCCGCTACTTCGCCGGCTGTCTGCGTGCCCAGGAAGGCAGCGCTGCCGAGATCGACGGCAACACCGTGGCCTACCATATCCACGAACCGCTGGGCGTGGTCGGGCAGATCATCCCGTGGAACTTCCCGATCCTGATGGCGGCCTGGAAGCTCGCCCCGGCCCTGGCCGCCGGCAACTGCGTGGTGCTCAAGCCGGCCGAGCAGACCCCCTTGGGCATCACCGTGCTGATGGAGCTGATCGGTGACCTGCTGCCGCCGGGCGTACTCAACGTGGTCCAAGGATTCGGCAAGGAGGCGGGCGAGGCCCTGGCCACCAGCAAGCGCATCGCCAAGATCGCCTTCACCGGTTCGACGCCAGTGGGCTCGCACATCATGAAGTGCGCCGCCGAGAACATCATTCCCTCGACCGTGGAACTGGGCGGCAAATCGCCGAACATCTTTTTCGAAGACATCATGCAGGCCGAGCAGACCTTCATCGAAAAGGCCGCCGAAGGGTTGGTGCTGGCCTTTTTCAACCAGGGCGAAGTGTGCACCTGCCCTTCCCGCGCACTGGTGCAGGAATCCATCTACCCGGCCTTCATGAAAGAAGTCATGAAGAAAGTCGAGCAGATCAAGCGCGGCGACCCGCTGGACACCGACACCATGGTCGGCGCCCAGGCGTCGGAGCAACAGTTCGACAAGATTCTGTCCTACCTGGAAATCGCCAAGAGCGAAGGCGCCGAGCTGCTGACCGGTGGCCAGGTGCAGAAGCTCGAAGGTGCCCTGTCGACCGGCTATTACATCCAGCCGACCCTGCTCAAGGGCACCAACAAGATGCGTGTCTTCCAGGAAGAAATCTTCGGCCCGGTGGTCAGCATCACCACCTTCAAGGACGAAGCCGAAGCGCTGGCCATCGCCAATGACACCGAGTTCGGCCTGGGCGCCGGCGTCTGGACCCGCGACATCAACCGTGCCTGGCGCATGGGCCGCGGCATCAAGGCCGGGCGTGTCTGGACCAACTGCTACCACCTGTACCCGGCGCACGCCGCGTTCGGTGGCTACAAGAAATCCGGTGTGGGCCGCGAGACGCACAAGATGATGCTCGACCACTACCAGCAGACCAAGAACCTGCTGGTCAGCTACGACATCAACCCACTGGGCTTTTTCTGACCCAAAGGGCGCAGGGACGCTCCGGCGTCCGTCGCCTGCCGCTGCGAACACGGGATGTTGCGCACGTCCGGCGCGCGACCGTTCGTCGGTTTGCCCGGCGTGACGAGCCTGCCCAACAAACCTGCCTCACCCATCGGTATACTGCGCGGATTCTTCACGACCGGATCCGCACAGGTACCTCCCATGGAATTCAGCTTCATCGACCTCATCCTGCACCTGGATGTGTACCTCAACATGCTGGTGACCCAGTACGGCACCTGGGTCTACGCGATCCTGTTCCTGGTGATCTTCTGCGAAACCGGCCTGGTGGTGATGCCTTTCCTGCCTGGCGACTCGCTGCTGTTCATCGCCGGCGCGGTGGCGGCAGGTGGCGGCATGGACCCGTTTCTGCTCGCTGGCCTGTTGATGACCGCCGCCATCCTTGGCGACAGCACCAACTACATCGTCGGGCGTACCGTGGGCGACAAGCTGTTCAGCAACCCGGACTCGAAGATCTTCCGCCGCGATTACCTGGACCAGACTCACGCCTTCTATGCCCGCCACGGCGGCAAGACGGTAACCCTGGCGCGGTTCCTGCCGATCCTGCGCACCTTCGCCCCGTTCGTGGCTGGCGTTGGCAAGATGCACTACCCGCGCTTCCTGGGCTTCAGTGTGCTGGGCACGGTGTTGTGGGTCGGTGGTCTGGTGACCCTGGGTTACTTCTTCGGCAACATGCCGTTCATCAAGCAGAACCTGACCCTGCTGATCGTCGCGATCATTCTGATTTCGCTGCTGCCGATGATCGTCGGCTTGCTGCGCAGCCGCACGGCCCGCACCGCACCGACGCGCTGAGCCCATGTGGTCGTACAAGGCCTGGCGGCGACAGCGAACCCTGGACCGCCACCGTATCGATGAATCGCTGTGGCAGGCGGTGCGTGCCGACCTGCCGATCCTCGACGGCCTCGATGCGCAGCAGGACCTCCGTTTGCGCGAGGCCTGCGTGCTGTTCCTGCAGGCCAAGACCTTGACCTGCCTGCCCGGCGTCGAACTCGACGACCGGGCGCGCCTGCACCTGGCGGCACAGGCGCAACTGCCGTTGCTGCAGCTGGGCGATCTAGACTGGTACCAGGGTTTCCACGAGATCGTCCTGTACGCCGACGATTTCGTCAGCCCGCAGCGCTACCGCGACCCCAGCGGCGTGGAGCATCAATGGGACGGCGAGCACAGTGGCGAGGCCTGGCAGCAGGGGCCGGTGATTCTCGCCTGGTCCGGTGTGGCAGCCAGCGGCGGCTGGGACGGCTACAACCTGGTCATCCACGAACTGGCGCACAAGCTCGACATGCTCAATGGCGACGCCAATGGGCTGCCGCCACTGCATGGCGACATGCGCGTGAGCGACTGGGCCCGCACCATGCAGGACGCCTACGACGACCTCGATCGCCAGCTCGATGCCAATCCTGATGCGCAAACCGCCATCGACCCCTATGCCGCGGAAAACCCGGCGGAATTCTTCGCCGTCACCAGCGAGTATTTCTTCACCGCGCCGGATTTGCTGCACCAGGCCTACCCACAGGTCTACGAGCAGTTGCGCCTGTTCTACCGCCAGGATCCGCTCGAACGGCTCTCGGCCCTCCCCCGACCTGCGTAACGCCGTGACGCGGCTGGCGCCGCTGCTACAGGGACCGCGTTCATCCACGCCGCGTCGGCCGTCGACATCCAATCCCATTCCCCAACGCCGTGCTTGATGGCAAAACCATTCCCTGTAGCAGCGGCGCAAGCCGCGTCGGCGGTCACCGCCTGATGTCACGCGGCCCACGGCGCATATGGCATGCGCCCCTGCAATGTGCCTATAATCGCGCCCACATTTTCGGCCTGCATGGCCTTCAGACTGGCCCAAACCACGGGGGCAACGCCCAATGAGCTACAGCAAGATTCCGGCTGGCAAAGACCTGCCGAACGACATCTACGTCGCCATCGAGATTCCGGCCAACCACGCGCCGATCAAATACGAAATCGACAAGGACAGCGACACGCTGTTCGTCGACCGTTTCATGGCCACGCCGATGTTCTACCCGGCCAACTACGGCTTCATCCCCAACACCCTGGCCGACGACGGCGACCCCCTCGACGTGCTGGTCGTCACGCCTTACCCGGTCACGCCTGGTGCGGTCATCCGCGCCCGTCCGGTCGGCATCCTGCACATGACCGACGACGGCGGCGGCGACGCCAAAGTCATCGCCGTACCGCACGACAAGCTGTCGCAGCTGTATGTCGACGTCAAGGAATACACCGATCTGCCGCCGCTGCTGCTGGAACAGATCAAGCACTTCTTCGAGAACTACAAGGATCTCGAAAAAGGCAAATGGGTGAAGATCGAAGGCTGGGGCAACGCAGACGCCGCCCGCGCCGAAATCACCAAGTCGGTCGCCGCGTTCAAGGGCTGAGCCGTCGTTGTACGAAAAACCCCGGCCATGGCCGGGGTTTTTCATGGGCGCTGCAAAGGTATCGGGCGAAAAGAGATTTGCACAGGCGAGCGGCCCTGCGTATTCTTTGGCCCTCACCAGCCCAGGCTGGTCATCAGTTGCAGGCGGTTGCGGCTTACCAAAAGTAAGGCAAGATCGTCGACGAGAAGCCGGCCATAAGCCGGCTTTTTAATGCCCCGAGAAAAGTCCGCAGCGCCTGTTTCGCGGCCACGGACCGCTCCTACCGAACAGCAGCGGAAACACGCTCCCTGTGAAAGCGGTCATCGGCCACGAAGACTCCACCGCGGCCGCCCCGACCCTGCCCTCATCACCCCTCGCAGAATCGAATCCGGTTACCGAAGGGGTCATACACCTCCAACAGCCGCCCCCAGCCCTGCTCGACGATCTGCGGACGGCCGTAGCCATAACGCTTGGCCAGCAGCTCATCACGCAACGCTTCGACACCGTGCATCGGCACGAACACGGTCGAGCCCGGTGAGCAATCGCCGTGGTGTTCGGAAAGATGCAGCTGCAGATTCCCCCGCTCGACACCCAGGTACAGCGGCAGGTCGGCCTCGAAGCGGTGCTCGAACTCGACCGTGAAACCCAGGAAGTCCAGATAGAACTCGCGCGCCTTGGCTTCGTCGAAAATCCGCAGGATGGGGATAGCCTTGTCGAAACCGATCACCACTGAGGCAGTCGGCGCCAGGCTGGCCGAAGCGGTGTTCCAGTCCTTGTGCCCCATCTGCCGGGCAACCATTTCCAGAGCGGTGGAATGCGATACGTCGTGACCCTGCGCCTGCAGCGCGACGCGCAGCGTCTTGGCCATCTGCTTGGCGTGCTCGATTGAAAACATGACAGCTCCCGAGTCGATGCATGCTGGTGCTCGCGTTGCCAGGCCTCGACCATCAAGAGAGGTATGAAGGCGTGAGGATGCAAAAATGCTTTCACCTTTCCTTGCGGAGCGAGCGGCGGGCAGCATGGGCCGCCGCCGATGTTAGCGCAAAGCGTCGAAGGGGTCACCACGGGACACTCCCGCAGCTGGAAAATCCCGTTTGCCAGACACGATTAAAAGGTCGGCATGGCCCTCGAAAATATCGTGGGTAGGACGTGCACAACCGGCCCGGGAAAACGCCTGTACAGGAATTTTCACGCCTGCCCACCCGCATTCATCGGGCGCTTGTCGCTATCGATCGGCAAGGGCTTCGAGCACAGGCCGGTGAGTGCGGACCGTGGGAACCCGAGTGTAAATATCCTTTCAAACCAAGCCTGTTGCGCCTCGATTGACCGTGCCTTGGCGCGCTGCTAACTCTTAGGACAGCGACACCGACCGTCAGTTTTCCTTCGAGGCGCTATCCATGAATACAGCCACGACCGCCCTACCCCCGGCCTTGCCGCCAGAGGCTTCGAGCACCCGCTCGATCGCCGCTGCGCTGTCGCACCAGAGCATTCACAACCTGGAGCGCTATTACGATCACTGGGCTCGTCACTATGACGCCGATGTCGAGGCCGAAGCCTATTGCGGGCCGACGATGGTCGTCGACTTGCTCGATGCCGTGGCTCAGCGAGGCAACCTCGGTCACAACAGTCGCGTGCTCGATGCCTGCTGCGGCACCGGCCTGGTCGGACGCACCCTGCAGGAGCGCGGCTATCGGCAGATCAGCGGCTGCGACCTGTCCCGGCCCATGCTCGACCAGGCTCAGGCTTCCCGGGCCTACCAGCATCTGCACAGCCAGATAGACCTGACCCAGCCGTTGCCACCGGCCCTGCTTCGGCACTTCGACGCGGTAGTCTGCTGCGGCGCCTTCATTCCCGGGCACCTGCCTGCCTCCGCACTGCGTGGCCTGGTCGCCATGACCCGGTCTGGCGGCGTGGTGGTGCTGAGTGTTCGCGAGACTTACTTCGACACCGCCGGCTTCGAGCCTTTGTTGCAAAGCCTGGGGCGCGAGCAGGGACTTGTCGTGCTCGAAGCCCGGATGTCGGCCCGCTACCTGCAAAATGCGCGCGCCCACTACCTGGCCTTGTACGTCGCATGAACGGGGTCTACGACATGCCGGTTCTTCCTGTCATCTCCCTGGCGCAACTGGCGGCAGGTGAGCCTGGGGCAATTGCGCAACTGAGCGCAGCGTGCGCCGACGACGGCTTCTTCTATCTGGTGGATCACGGGCTTCCGGCCGCGTTGATCGAGCGCTACCTGAGTGCCGCCGAGGCGTTCTTCGCGCTGCCAGAGCCGGTCAAGCAGCCCTTCGGCCATGCTCACCAGCCCGGCTACCCGCACACTGCACGGGGTTACGTCGGGGCCTATGGCGAAACGCTGCATCCCGATGCAGGCCCGGACAACAAGCAGCACCTGGACTGGGGCATCGACCGGCCCGGTGGCGCGCCGTTCAGCGGCCCGAGCCTGCTGCCCGACGACGAGCTCGCGCCTGGTCTGAACGCTTGCGCCTACGCCCTGCAGGACAACGTCATGGAACAGGTGTTTCCCCAGCTGCGCCGAGCCATCACCAGCGCCTTGCAGCTGCCAGCGCAGGCGTTCGATGCGCACTTCCGTCAGCCAACCCTGATCCAGCGCGCTTCATATTATCCAGCCGGGGCGGGAACGGCCGGCAAACATACCGACAACGGCTTTCTCACCCTGCTGATCCAGCAACCCCTGCCGCAGCCTTCACTGCGCATCTACAGCCGTGGCCAGTGGGTCGACGTGCCGTGCCTGGAGGGCGCGGTACTGGTCAATCTGGGCGACATGCTGCAGCGCTGGACCAACGAGCGCCTGGTCAGCACCGCGCATCAGGTCCTGCATCGTCAGCCGAGCCCACGGGTGTCACTGGCGTTTTTCATCTACCCGGATATCGACGCGATCATCGCACCCATCGGCGGCGGGCCAAGCTTCTCCACGGCCGAGGTGATGCTGGAGAACTTCGATTCGATCTGGGTACGCAAGCAGGGCGCTGGAAGGGCCCGCCAACTGGTTTGAACACACAAGGATTGGTTCGATGACCCCCTCTATCGGTTTTATCGGCGCAGGCAACATGGGCCGCCCATTCGTTCGCGCATTGCTCGACAACGGCTTCACAGTGACCGTCCACGACCATGACCCCGGTTGCGAGCGCTGGGTACGCAGCCAAGGTGCGCACTGGGCAGCGACCCCCGCCGCTGCGGCCGAAGGCGCCGCCGTGCTGATCACCTGCCTGCCGCTGCCCAGGCACGTACGCGAAACGATGCTCGGTCACAGCGGCGCCCTGGCTGCTCTGGGCAGTGGCGCGGTATGGATTGACACCTCGACCACCGACTACCACAACACGCTGGATATCGCCCGACTGGCCGGGCAGCGCGGGGTCATGAGCCTGGAAGCACCGGTCAGCAACCTCTCGCACATGGGCGTGGACTTCAACAACGTCTGCTTCTATGTCGGCGGCGAGCAAGCGGCGTGCGACATCGCGCGCCCGGTGCTGGACGCGATGGGCCAACACACGCTTCACGTCGGCGCCATTGGTCACGGCCAGTCGGTCAAGCTACTGACCAACCTGTTGTTCTACGGCGCCACGCTGGCGTGGGGCGAGCTGTTGCTGGTGGCACAGAACCAGGGCCTGGACCTGCGCTGGCTGTGGAACGTGGCGAAGGACTCGCGAGCCGATTGCTTCGTCGTCGACCAGGTCACACCGATGCTCCTCGACGGCAGCTATGACCACGCCTGCACCCTGGAGATCACCGTCAAGGACATGGCCCTGACCGTGGCCCTGGCCGACGAACTCGATGTCGAGCTGCGGCTGGGTCGCTGGATCGAGACGCGCTATCGCCAGGCCGGCAAACGTTATCCGGCCCATGCCAACCACCTCAAGGTGGTGGCGCTGATGGAAACGGAAAACCAGCGCCGCCTGCTGATCGACGGTTTCACCGCGCCCTCCCCCTATGGCGCCGACCGCACCTATCGCCATCCCGGCACCTTTGTCATCGACGCGCGCGGGCGGCGCAAGCCCAGCTTGCCGGAACGCTTTCGCTACCCGCTCAGCCATCCCGCCTGCGGTCGCTACGCCCAGTGCCTGCTGGAGGTCATGGCCTGGATCAACCACAACCTCCGGCAGGAGGCATTGCAACTGGGGCGCGCCATGGGCCTGGAGCCGTCGCTGCTCGAGCAGGTGGTCAGCCGCAGTTGCGGCGCCAGCTGGGTGGATGATCACCGCGACCACTACAGGCCGAACCTTGCGCTGCTGCGTGACCTCCCCGAACTGATGGGCTCGCTGCACCTGCCCATGCTGCATCAGCTGAACCTCGCCACCGTCGTCGACCCCGTGAGGCATGCATCATGAAGATCACCCGCCTGCGTATCTACCAGGTCGACCTGCCGCTGGACAAACCCTACGCGCTGTCCGGCGGGCGCCTGCACTACAGCGCGCTGGACAGCACCATCGTGGTGATCGAAACCGACCAGGGGCTGTTCGGAATCGGCGAAAGCTGCCCGTGGGGCGCCTCGTACCTGCCGGCGTTCGCCCTCGGCGTGCGTGCCGGGCTGGCCGAACTGGCACCTCACCTGCTGGGCTGCAACCCGCTCAACCTGAATGCGATCAACCAGGTCATGGACCAGGCACTGCCTGGCCACCCCTACGTCAAGACAGCGATCGACATGGCCTGCTGGGACATTCTCGGGCGCCACAGCAACCTGCCGGTACACGCCCTGCTGGGGGGGCGCCTGAACGCCGAGCTGACCCTGCAGAGCAGCATCCCCACCGCCACGCCCCGGCAAATGGTCGCCGACATGCACCTGGCGCATGCCGAAGGCTATCGGACCCATTCATGCAAGGTCGGATCGGGCGTGGTGGCGGATCTGGCGCGAATCCAGAGCCTGCTCGCCGAGCGCATGAACGGCGATCAGCTGACCTTCGACGCCAATCGTGCCTGGCTGCCGGCACAGGCGGTGGCCGTGATGAACGCCGTCAGGGAGTGCGATGTGCATTTCGAGCAGCCCTGCGAAACCCTGGAACAGTGCCAGCATGTCCGCAGCCTGACGCGGCAGCCGCTGATCCTGGACGAGTGCATTCACGGCGCTGGCGACCTGTACCGCGCCAGCGCCGCGAATACGGCCCAGGCCATCGGCCTGAAGATCGCCCGTGTCGGCGGGCTGACCAAGGCTCGGCAGCTGCGCGACTACTGCATCCAGCAGGGTATCCAGATGAACATCGAAGACGTCGGCGGCAGCCAGATCGCCGACACCGCGGCCATGCACCTGGCCCTGGCCACCTCCAATCAATACCTGCGCGCCAGCTGGAATGCCTGCCGCCATCACAGCATCGTCACGGCCCTGGGCGGCGTCCACGTGAGCCGCGGCATCGCCCGCCTGGACGACACGCCGGGGCTTGGGCTGACCCTGTGCCCGAACGCACTGGGCGAGGCGGTGGCCATTCATGAATGACTCATTGCCAAGGCCCGCAACCATGCCCCTGGACAGCGGTGACTTCCACCCCGACGCAGGACGCTCGCACAACCTGCCAGGGGCTTTCTACTTCGACCCGAATCACTACGGGCAGGAACTGCAGCAGATTTTCTACCGCACCTGGCAGTACGCCTGTCATGTCTCCAGGCTGGCCGTGGAAGGTGCCTATCTGGTGTGCGAGATCGGCGAGCAAAGCGTGCTGGTGCTGCACGGCCAGGACGGCCAGCTCAGGGCGTTCCACAATGTTTGCCAGCACCGTGCGCATCGCCTGCTCGAAGGCTGCGGACAGCTGCGTGGCGCGATCACCTGCCCCTACCATGCATGGCGCTACGATCACGCCGGCAGATTGCAGAGCGCGAGGCACAGTTGTGACGTGGCAGGCTTCGAACCCGCCCGCGCGCACCTCGCCGGCGTGCGCCTGGAAGTGATGTGTGGCCTGGTCTTCGTCAATCTGGACGCGCACGCCCCACCCCTGGCCAGCCAGCTCGCCGGGCTCGAAGCGCAACTGCGCAGTTTCGCGCCCGCGCCCGAGTCGCTGCACCACAGCTACAGCCATACCTATGCGCTGCGGGCGAACTGGAAGGTCTCGGTGGAAAACTATTCGGAGTGCTATCACTGTCCCGGCTGCCACCCCAGTCTGTCGCACCAGACCCTGGATCTGAGCAGCTACCGGATCGACATCCACCCGGGCTTCCATGCCCACCTGAGCAACGATCAGGGTGCACGGCAAGGCTACGCAACCAACCCTGACGCACCCCGCAGCGGCGAATTCGGTGCCTGGTACGTCTGGCCGAACCTGTGCATCGAGGTCTATCCGGGCGGCTACATGAACCTGTTGCACCACGTGCCAACGGGCGCGCAGCGCTGTGAGCAGCGTGTGCAGTGGTTCACCCAGAGCCCACACCCCGACCCTCTGGAACAGGCAGTGATCGATTTCGTGGCGGTGGTGCGTGAAGAGGACCTGCCCTTGTGCGAAAGTGTCCAGAAAGGTCTGCATAGCTACGGCTACAGCGGTGGCCGGTTGGTGGTGGACACGGCTCGCAGCGGTTTCAGCGAACATGCCGTGCATGATATTCAGAAGCGGGTGCTGGAAGCACTCGCCGGCCATGGAGCACGCGATGGATAGCCCTTCTTCCGACATCTCCCGACCGCCAACCTGGCGGCGCCTGGGCACCCGGCCCACGGTCTTGTGGCTGACGGGCCTGCCCGCTGCCGGCAAGACCACCATCGCCAAGGCTACCCAGGCGGCACTTGCCGCCCTCGGCTATCACTGCCTGGTGCTCGATGGCGACGAACTGCGCCGCGGACTCTGCCGGGACCTGGGCCTGAGCGACGACGACCGGCTGGAACACGTGCGCCGCACCGCCGAGGTCGCACGCCTGCTGTGTGCCGACGGCAGCCTGGTGCTGGTTGCGCTGATTTCACCGCGTATTGCGCACCGGGCCCTGGCGCGGCAGATCGTCGGCGACGAAGCCTTCGTCGAGGTCTTCGTCGATACACCGCTGGCGCTCGCCGAGGCACGCGATCCCAAGGGGCTGTATCGGCAGGCGCGCGCCGGCGCGCTGAACGGTTTCACCGGGATCGATGCCACCTACGAAGCGCCGTCGGCGCCCCACCTCAGGCTAGCCACCGCCAGCATGAGTTGCGCATGCTCGGTGCAGGCCCTGCTCGACTGCCTGCAGCAACGCGCCGCCATAGACTGAAGATCAGGCCAGTACGGGCCGAGGATCGAGCAACAGCTCCTGCAGCCATTGCACCAGCAGTCGGGCTGCCGGCGACAGCGGGTTGGCATGCCACTTGTAGACCCCCAACGCGTCGCCCATGGACCACTGCTTGTCGAACAGGCGCACCAGCCTGCCGTCGGCCAGCATCTGGCGCGTGGTCATTCCCCAGCCCAGGGCCACACCGTGACCTTCCAGGGCTGCCTGCATCATGACCGGGAAACTGTTGAAGCCCATGCCTTGGCTGCCAACGCGAAACGATGCACCGACGCTTTCCAGCCATTGATCCCAGATCACGAAGTCCTGCGCACGGGGTTCGTAATGCAACAGTCGGCACTTGGGCAGATTGTCCAGGCTCAGCCACGGGGCGATGCTCTTGAAGTAGTCGGGGCTGCAGACAGGGAACACTTCATCGGGCGCGCTGAACAACAGCACGTGATCGGCACTGGCCCGGCCCATGGTCTGCACCGCCACGTCGAAACGCTCGCGCTCCTCGCCTATGGCCGCCAGCGTGGAATGCAGCTTGAGCTCGATGTGCGGATGTTTCTGATGAAAGCCGGCCAGCGCCGGCATGAACAGGTAGAACGCTTCCACCAACTGCGACGACAGCACCACGGTGCCGGTCGACGACTGCTGCTGACGCAGCTTTTCGGTTTGCCGAGCGATATCGAACAAGGCGGCTGCGACCGTCTGGCGAAAGCTTTCGCCCGCCTCGGTGAGAAAAACCCCGCGGCTTTTTCGATCGAACAACTGCACGCCCAGGTTCTCTTCGAGGGAGCGAATCTGTCGGCTGATCGCCGTTTGGGTAAGGTGCAGTTCCTCTGCTGCGCGAGAAAAACTCTGCAGCCGGGCAGCAGCTTCGAAGGGAATCAGACTTGATAAAGGCGGCAGTTTGCGCCGGAGGTTTTCCATAACCTGAAGTTGCCCTGTCCTGCGAAATGGTCGTTTCAAACGATGTCACCTTTTGACGCATCATGCAAAGACTGACCGCCGGGGGTTCACCGCATGGAACAGCGACCGCACCTCCACGACACACGCTCGAGCGTGGCACTGATCATCGCGTCGGTGTTCCTGGTGTCTGCTTCCGATGCGCTGATCAAGCTGGGCAGCGCCGACTTCACGGTATGGCAGCTGTACGTGGTGCGCTCTTCGATCGCCATTGTCCTGCTGCTGCTGTGGCTGGGCGCTTCGCGAAGTGCCAGCGTGTGGCGCAACCTGGCCTGCGATCGCTGGATACTCTTGCGCAGCACCGCCTTGACCCTGATGTGGATCGCCTTCTACGCGGCGCTGCCGCACATGAGCCTGAGCCTGGCCGCTCTGGCGCTCTACACCGCGCCGCTGTTCATTGCGCTGCTGTCGGCGCTGGTGCTGCGCGAAAAGGTGAGCCCCAGCCGCTGGCTGGCCATCGCCCTGGGTTTCGTCGGCGTGCTGATCATTCTGCGCCCGACGGCTGCGGACTTTTCCGGCATGACCCTGCTGCCGGTGCTGGCCGCCCTGCTCTATGCCGTGGCCGCCGTACTGACCCGCGCCCGCTGCGGCGATCACTCGGCGCTGGCACTGGCGCTCAACCTGAACCTGTGCCTGTGCCTGGTCGGCGCGACGATGCTGCTGGGCCACCAACTGTTCAGTTCGGCCCATCCGCCACTGCCCAGCGACTTTTTGGCTCTGCACTGGGTGGTTCTGGGGCCTGTGCAGTGGTTATTGATGGGCGTGCTCGCGGTCCTCATGGTGCTGATGAGCGCCGGCGTGGCGAGGGCCTATCAGATCGGTCCGAGCGCGGTGGTGGGCGCCTTCGATTACAGTTATCTGCTGTTCGCGATGTTCTGGGGTTTTGTCCTTTTCAAGGAAGTCCCCGATGCAGGCATGGCCCTGGGCATGGGCCTGATTGCCGCATCCGGGGTCTGGGTAATGCGCAGTTGACCAAGGAGCTGGACATGTTGATGCGACCGCTGCGAGTGATCATCTGGGCTGTGTCCAGAAGCCGCTCTACCGCACTCGAACGCTGCGTGATGGAACACCCCGCCGTGCACGTGCTGCACGAGCGGCTGAGTGAACCCTTCCTGATGCAGCACTGGCCCCACAAGTACCGCAGCGTGCTCGACACTCGCCGCAAGACCGGCAACCGGGAGCCTGTCCCGACCTACGGCCAGACCCTGGAGGCACTCGCCCACGGCCCGCTGCCTGCGGGCAAGTCGGTGTTGCTGAGCAAGGAAATCGCCTGGTTCTGCGACTTCGCCCAGATCGACGATGGCTGGCTGCAGCAGTTCAAGCACGTCTTCCTGGTGCGCGAGCCACTGGCGGTCATGCGCTCGCTGTATCGCGTCGGCACGCAGGGCGAAAATACCTGGTTCGATCCCGACGAGTCAGGGTTCGAGGAGCTGCTGGCGCTGTATTGGCGCGTGCAGCGGGCGTGCCCGGCCCAGAGTCTGCTGGCCCTGGAAAGCGATCACGACTTGATGCAAGACGGCCCGGGCGGCTTGAGCACCCTGTGCGACTTCATGGGCATACCCTTCAACGCGGCCATGCTGCAATGGCAAGCGCGAGAAGTGCCCGCCTGGCAGTTTTTCAAGGGCTGGCACGAAGAGGCACAGCGCTCGACCGGTTTCGCCGCAGTGCACCATCCCGACCAGCCCTACCCTGCGGTGGTCGACGAATGCGCAGTCGGTGCGCAACCCACCTGGCGCTTCTTCGCCCTGCTGGCTGGTCGACATCGGCCGGGCAGTCCAGCGGGCCTGCTGCGCAGCCTGCATCGCGCGCCGTCGGCGCAGCTGGATATCGTCCTGTTGCACCGTGGCGAGGAAGATCTCAGCCATCTGCTCTGGAGCATTGCCCAGTTCCCCGAAGTGAACTGCCACGCCCTCGACACGTTGGCACTCATGTCCACGGACGCAGGGAAACTGCCAGAGCAGCATGATCTGGTCGGCCAGCCATTGCTGCTCGCCTGCAGCGAAGCAGGCGCTGCCGGTCAGCAGCAGTTGCTCGACCGGCTGGCGGCGCAGGCGTGCGTGATCGGCCTGCTGACCGAAACCGGCTTCCATCTGCTCGATGCCCAGGGCCGGACCGGGCCTTCGCCATTGCCCGCGCCCCAAGCCTGCACGCTGCACCTGCAGCGCTTGCGCGAGCGCAGCCTCGATGACTGGGCCACGTTCAACCATTACAACCAAGGCACAGAAGCCGTTGCCGATTGGCTGGCCACGTTCAGCGCCGTCGTGGCTGCCGACCCGGATCACATTGCCGTCAGCGATGGACGCGACAGCCTGACCCTGCAGCAGTTGCACGACCGCGCCCAGCAGTTGGCCAACGTTCTGCAAGCCCGCCTGGCGCCCGATGCATGGGCGGTGCTGTTCAAGCGCAAGAACATTCACACCGCCGTTGCCATGACGGCCTGCGCCCTGGCCGGCCGCCCGTATCTCGAGGTACCTGCCTGGTACAGCGCCGACCATTGCCGGCAGTTGCTGGAGCGTCTGGGCGAGTGCCTGGTGCTGTGCGACACCGACAGCGCACGGCAGCTACCGGCGGCACAACCCCATGTGCTGGAGAGCCAGTTTGCCCGCCAGGCGCCTGCCGATTGCCCGCAGTGGGCGCGCACGCGTTCGTCGATCGCCTACGGTCTGTTGACCTCGGGCACCAGCGGCCCGGCCAAGGTGGCACTGATGCCAGCGCCGGCCATGCTCGACTCCCTGAGCCTGTGGCAGAGCTACCTGCAACCGGGGCAGCGCATAGGCCTGAATGCCTGGCTCACCGGCTACCTGTATTACCCGCTGCTCAGCCGATGCACCACGGTGGTCATTGCCGATGAGGTGGTGCTGGATCCGCTGCGCCTGATGCACTTCATCGCCGACAACCACTTGCAGCAGATCATGATCACCCCCTCGTTGTTGCAGGGGTTGGTCCGCGAAGAGATTCGCTTCGTGGCCTGCTGTACCGGGCTGCGGGTACTCTGGAGCAGCGGCGAGCACCTGTCGGCGGCCCTGCGCTCACGGGTGCAGGCGCTGCTGCCCGACTGTTGCCTGATCGACCTGTACGGTTCCAACGAAGCCGGCGACGTTGCGCTCAAGCACGAAGACGGCACCTTGCAGTTGATCAAGGGCGTGGAGGCACGCGTGCTCGACCGGCAAGGCCAGACCGTGCCCCGCGGCGCTGCGGGCCACCTGCACCTGCGCACGCCGGGGCTGTTGCGCGGCTACCTCGGCCAGCCCAGCGGCGTGCCGCTACCCAACGGCGGGCTGTTCGACACCGGGGACCGTGTGGTCTGGCTGGGCAACGGCCGCCTGCGGTTGCTCGGGCGCGACAGTGCCCACCTCAAGATACGTGGCTACAAGGTGCATCCGGAACACGTCGAGCAGGTCTTGAACAGCCACCCGCTGGTGGTGCAGAGCTACATCGGCAGCAGGCATGAGGGCGCCGCACGCCAGTTGCTGGCCTACATCGTCCCCGCAAGCCCGGAGCATCTGCCCACGGCCACGGCCCTGCGCGCCTGGGCCAGCCTGCACCTGCCGTTCTTTGCCGTGCCCAGCGCCTACTACGCCGTGGCCAGTCTGGGTGCGGGTCACAATCAGAAGCGCGAGGCGCTGAGTGAGGCGCACTTGAGCCAGGCCGTGCCACTGCCCGAGGATCAGGTTTCGCTGACCGCCACCCAGGCCCAGGTTTCCACGGTGTGGCAGGCCGTGTTGGGCAACGATATCCCCGCATTGCACCCGGACGATGATTTCTTCGACCGCGGCGGTAGCCTGCAACTGAGCGAATTGCTGCTCGAACTCAACCACAGCTTCGACGTGCAGCTTTCCCTGGCCGCGCTGCTCGAAGACACCCGCCTGCAAGGCATGGCACTGGCCGTCGACCGCACTCGGGCCGGGCTGCCCGCCGCAGCGATCCTGCGCGAAGTCGCCGTGGAGGCGGCGCGCTACGCATTCATTCCCGGACCGCAGCGCGGGGAAGACATTCTTCACGCCTATCGGACCAAACCAGGCAAGCGCATCCTGCTGACCGGCGCCACGGGCTTTTTCGGCGCCTTCCTGCTCGCCGCCCTGGCCCGCCAGCCCGAGGTCGAGCAGGTCATTTGCCTGGTGCGCGCCCAGAACCTGAGTGACGCGCGTCGGCGCTGCCTGGGCAACCTGCAGCGTCATGGCCTGGTACCGCCCGGCGTGCCCCTGGACTGGCTCGGCAAGCTGCAGATGGAATGCGCCGACCTGGCGGCCGAGCATTTGGGCCTGTCGCCCATTGTCTACCAGAGCCTCACGCAGACCGCGGATTGCGTGGTGCACGCTGGGGCCGAGGTCAATTGGGTCAAGCCTTACGCCAACCTGGTGCGGTGCAATGTCGAAGGCACCGCCCAAGTCGTCCAACTGGCCCTCAACGGTTCGATGCCGCTGCTCATGGTCTCGACCCTGGCCGCAGGCGGCAGCGCGCGGACCGGGTACGAGGAAAGCAAGCATGTGGCCGAAGCCTTGGCACTGAACGCTGCACGCGAACATGGCCTGCCGGTCATCATCGCCCGCTGTGGCGACCTGGCCGCGCCGCTCGAGGTCGAGCACAGTACGATCAATGACAACGACTACGTGTGCCTGCTGCTGGGCGCCTGCCTGTTGCTGGGGTGCTGGCCGGCCGACCTGGAAGGGGGCGTCAATCTGACGCCGGTAGACGTTGCCGCACAGATCATGGCAAGCCTGGCCATCCAGGCGCCCGCCGGCAAACTGGGTCGGGCCTCGAACCTGTGTCACCCACACGGCGCGCTGTCCTGGCGGACCCTGTGCGGCTGGGTGGCCGACAACCTCGCACCGGGCAGTTTCGCACCGCTGCCCCTGGCGCGCTGGCGGCTGCGCCTGGACAACGACCCGCGTCAGCACCCGATCATTGCCAAGACCCGCCTGATCCTGCCGATGATTCTCGACGACCTGGCCGCCGCAGCGCCGCACAACGATTTCGAGTTTCCCGCCACTTCTCCGATTCGCCTCAGCCCGCAATGGGCCGCCCGACTGACTCGGCAACTGCTGCATGACATCGGGCAGACCTGTCGATGAATGGGCGAATGGTCACCGCCTGGGCGGCAGCACAACGCCAGCGTGAACTGATGACGCTCAGCTACCGCAGCCCACCCCTGAAGCCGATGGATGTGGAGATTCAGGTCACTCATTGCGGTCTGTGCAGCAGCGATCTGCACCTGATAGATGGCCACTGGGGCGAGGCCAGTGTCTTCCCTCAGGTGTGCGGGCACGAAGTGGTCGGCCGCGTCAGCGCCGTGGGTGAAAAAGTAGCCGGGGTGCGCCTGGGACAACGCGTCGGCGTCGGCTGGTACCGCAGCGCCTGCCTGGCCTGTGAATTCTGCCTGCGTGGCGAGGAGCAGCACTGCCCCTGCCTGATCGCTACCTGCACCCACGGAGAGCACGGCGGGCTGGCCGACTACCTGTACTGCGACAGCCGTTTCGTGTTCTCCATCCCCGACGAGTTGAGCAGTGAGCACGCCGCGCCCCTGCTGTGCGCCGGTGTCACCGTGCACACGGCGCTCAAGCGCGCCACCTGGCCCGGCATGGCCGTCGGCATCGTCGGCATCGGTGGCCTGGGCCATCTTGCCATCCAGTTCGCAGCCAAGCGCGGCTGCCGCGTCACAGCGCTCTCGAGCAGCCCGCACAAGCAACGCGATGCCCTGACCCTGGGCGCCAACCGTTTCATCGACCTCAGCAAACCAGTGGACTGCAAGCAAGTGCGCAATGCTTTCGACTACATCCTGGTGACCAGCGCGGTCGCGTGCGACTGGTCGGCCATCGTCGACATGCTCCGGCCCTTCGGCGTGCTGTGTTTCGCCGGTATGCCACCGCCGGTGACATTCGATGTCGCGGCCATGATGTACAAGACGCTGAGCATCACCACCGCCAACGTCGGTGGGCGTCAGGATATCCGAGACACCCTGGCTTTCGCGGCGGCGCGCCAAGTGCGGCCCTGGGTGCAGTCGTGGCCGCTGGAAGATGTCAACCACGCCATACGGCAATTGCGCAAAGGACGAGTCCACTATCGAGCGGTGATGCAGGTCGGCGAAGAGCCGGTCCAGGCTCTTTAAGCGCGGCTTGGGCGCGGCGCTCCATTTGCCCCGCAGCCGCCCGTCTGCTAACGTCGCCCGGTTTCAATCCTTCTCGCCGAGACCGCTGCCATGGCCCGCAAAAAAGCATCCCTGGATTTCGAACAATCCCTGGCCGACCTGCAGACGCTGGTCGAACGCCTGGAGAACGGCGAGCTGTCGCTGGAAGACTCGCTGAGCGCTTTCGAGAACGGCATCCGCCTTACCCGTGACTGCCAGAGCGCGCTGGCCCAGGCCGAGCAGAAAGTGCAGGTCCTGCTGGAAAAGGACGGCGAGCTCACCGAAGAACCCTTCGATACGGAACAGCCTGAATGATCGCCGCCTACCAGGCTCTCTGCCAACAGCGCGTGGACGGCGCCCTGCAAGACCTGTTCGTGCCGCCCTCGGCCGAGCTGACCCGGTTGTACCAGGCCATGCGCTACAGCGTCATGAACGGCGGCAAGCGGGTTCGTCCGCTGCTCGCCTACGCCGCCTGCGAGGCACTGGGCGCCGATGCTACCCAAGCCAATGGCGCCGCCTGTGCGGTGGAGCTGATCCACGCCTACTCGCTGGTGCACGACGACCTTCCGGCCATGGACGACGACGACCTGCGCCGTGGCCAGCCCACCACGCACAAGGCGTTCGACGAAGCCTGCGCGATCCTGGCCGGTGATGGCCTGCAAAGCCTGGCCTTCACCGCGCTGCTCGACCCAACCCTGAGCCCGCAAAGCGATGCCATACGACTGAGCATGGTCCAGGTGCTGGCCCAGGCTGCTGGCCCGGCGGGAATGGTCGGTGGCCAGGCCATCGACCTGGGCTCGGTGGGCCTGCAGTTGAACCAGCAGGCGCTCGAATTCATGCACCGGCACAAGACCGGCGCCCTGATCGAGGCGAGCGTACGCCTCGGCGCGCTGGCCAGCGCGCGGGCACAGCCGTCGCAGCTCGAGTGCCTGCAGACTTATGCGCAAGCGGTTGGGTTGGCTTTCCAGGTGCAGGACGACATCCTCGACGTCGAAAGCGATACCGCCACCCTGGGCAAGCGCCAGGGTGCCGATATCGCCTTGAACAAACCGACTTACCCGGCGCTGCTCGGGCTCGATGCGGCCAAGGCCTATGCGCTGGATCTGCGCGATCAAGCGTTGCATGCATTGCGTCCGTTCGACGCCGCTGCCGAGCCGTTGCGCGAACTGGCGCGCTACATTGTGGCGCGACGCAACTGACGAGCGCGTGCGCACCCGACGCCGCATCAGGTAAACTGATCCATTCCTAGAACTCATAACGATTCGCCTGATGCCCACGACGTTTCAAGAGATCCCCCGCGAACGCCCGGCGACGCCTCTGCTCGACCGTGCTGACACTCCTGCCGGCCTGCGCCGTCTGGGCGAAGCCGAGCTCGAAACACTGGCAGACGAACTGCGCCAGGAGCTGCTCTATACGGTCGGCCAGACCGGCGGGCATTTCGGTGCCGGCCTGGGCGTCATAGAGCTGACCATCGCCCTGCACTACGTTTTCGACACGCCCGACGATCGTCTGGTGTGGGACGTCGGCCACCAGGCCTACCCTCACAAGATCCTCACCGGCCGCCGCGAGCGCATGGCCAGCCTGCGCCAGAAGGACGGCATCGCCGCCTTTCCGCGGCGCAGCGAAAGCGAATACGACACCTTCGGCGTCGGCCACTCCAGCACGTCCATCAGTGCGGCATTGGGCATGGCCATCGGCGCGCGCCTGCAGAACAGCGGGCGCAAGGCCATTGCCGTGATCGGCGATGGCGCGCTGACCGCAGGCATGGCCTTCGAAGCGCTGAACCACGCGCCTGAAGTCAATGCCGACATGCTGGTGATCCTCAACGACAACGACATGTCGATTTCGCGCAACGTCGGTGGGTTGTCCAATTACCTGGCCAAGATTCTCTCCAGCCGTACCTACACCAGCATGCGCGAGGGCAGCAAGAAGGTGCTATCGCGCCTGCCCGGTGCCTGGGAAATCGCCCGCCGCACCGAGGAATACGCCAAGGGCATGCTGGTTCCCGGCACCCTGTTCGAAGAGCTGGGCTGGAACTACATCGGGCCGATCGACGGCCATGACCTGCCAACCCTGGTGGCCACCCTGCGCAACATGCGCGACCTCAAGGGGCCGCAGTTCCTGCACGTCGTCACCAAGAAGGGCAAGGGCTTCGCCCCGGCCGAAGTCGACCCGATCGGCTACCACGCCATCACCAAGCTCGACCCGCTCGACGCTCCGGTCGTGGCTCCAGCCAAGGCCAGCGGGCCGAAGTACTCGGGCGTGTTCGGGCAGTGGCTGTGCGACATGGCGGAAGCCGACCAACGCCTGGTCGGTATCACCCCGGCCATGAAGGAAGGCTCGGACCTGGTCGCTTTCAGCGAACGCTTCCCCGAGCGTTACTTCGACGTCGCCATTGCCGAACAGCATGCGGTGACCCTGGCGGCCGGCATGGCCTGCGAAGGCGCCAAGCCGGTGGTGGCGATTTATTCGACATTCCTGCAGCGCGGCTACGATCAGCTGATCCACGACGTGGCGGTGCAGAACCTCGACGTCCTGTTCGCCATCGACCGGGCAGGCCTGGTCGGCGAAGACGGTCCGACCCATGCCGGCAGCTACGACCTGTCGTACCTGCGCTGTATCCCCGGCATGCTGGTGATGACGCCCAGCGACGAAAACGAGCTGCGCCTGATGCTCAGCACCGGCCACCACTACTCAGGGCCGGCGGCCGTACGCTATCCACGCGGCAATGGCCCGGGCGCAGTGATCGGCGCCGGCCTGGACAGCATCGAGATCGGCAAGGGCGTGGTGCGTCGCAAGGGTCGTGGCATCGCCATTCTGGTGTTCGGTGTGCAGCTGACCGAGGCGCTGACAGTCGCGCAAAAGCTCGACGCCACCGTTGCCGACATGCGCTTCGTCAAGCCGCTCGACGAGCAACTGGTCCGTGAGCTGGCCGACAGCCACGATCTGCTGGTCACGCTCGAAGAGAATGCCATCATGGGTGGCGCAGGTTCAGCGGTCAGTGAATTCCTGGCCCGCGAAGGCGTGCTCAAGCCCGTGTTGCACCTCGGCTTGCCGGATGCCTATGTTGAACACGCGAAGCCTGCGCAGATGCTGGCCGAATGTGGCCTGGATGCGGTGGGTATCGAAGCGGCCATTACCCTGCGCCAGCGCCTGCTGCAACGCTGACGTCACTTCGCTGCAGGGCTCACACCGTCAGCCCTGCAGCGCGCTACACCCCTTCACTACCCTTGCGGATCGTGCCGACCACTTCCCCCTGATGCTCGCTGCCCATCATATGGCCAAGCTTGCCGGCCTTGGTGGCCAGGTAGTATTTGTTGTGTGGGTTGTGCCCGGTGTGCAGCGGTACCCGCTCGGCCACGCTGATGCCCATGTCGGTCAACGCCTTGACCTTGCGCGGATTGTTGGTCATCAAGCGCAAGGCCTTGACCCCCAAGTGCTCGAGCATCGGTTCGCACATGCCGTAGTCGCGCTGGTCGGCAGCGAAGCCCAGGCGCTCGTTGGCCTCGACCGTATCGGCACCGCCGTCCTGCAATTCATAGGCACGGATCTTGTTCAGCAAGCCAATACCCCGGCCTTCCTGGCGCAGGTACAGCAAGACACCGCGCCCTTCCCGGGCAATGGCCTGCAATGCGGCCTCGAGTTGCGAGCCGCAGTCGCAGCGCTGGCTGAACAGCGCGTCCCCGGTCAGACATTCCGAATGCAGGCGCCCCAGTACGGGCGCGCCGTCAGCCACATCGCCCAGGCTGAGCACGACATGCTCGCGGCCCGTGGCCTCATCGAGAAAACCATGCATGGTGAACAAAGCGAAAGGCGTGGGAAGCTGAGAAGCAGCGACAAAAACGACGGGCACCGGGTGCTCCTGATTCTTGATGAACTTGACAAGGGCAGTATTGTAACAGCAGCTCTGCGCACCTGCTCAGTGGATGATCGTCGCGCCTGTGCCGCGGCTCGATCAAGGGGCTGGCAACGCGGGGTCGAACGGATAGGGTTGGCCCCAGCGCTGGTAGATCCCGCGCAGCTGGCCGGTCTTGACCAACTGCTCCATGCGCTGATCGTAGACGGCAAGCAATGCCCGGCCACGCGCACTGTCGCTGAAGCCCAGGTACAGCGGCAACTCGGCCACGTGCACGCGTTTGAAACGCTCGGGCTCGGCGGCCTGGCGCAGGATCACTTCGATTTCGGTCAGGGCATCGACGTAATAGTCGGCACGATCGTGTTCGAGCATGGACAGGATGCCGGTGCGGCGCTGGACCTCATTGTAGGTTCGCACGTTAGGCAGGTATTTCTGGAATTGGTAGCCGCGTACCCAGGCCAGTCGATAGCCGCCCAGGCTGGCGAAATCGACCTGAGGCTTGTCGGCCAGGCTCAAGGCGAAGATATGATCGGTGTCGTAATGCCAGCGCGGGTACAGGGCATGTGCCTCGTTCTGGTAAGAACCGACCCAGGCATCGGCCTGACCCTGCTGTACCAGCCCGACCGACCGAATGTAGGGCTCGCTGCGTGTGACCACGGCGATGCCTGCCGGCTGGAAGACCTCGCGCAGCACGTCCCAGGCCAGGCCACTGCCGTCAGCGTTGGTATAGTCTTCCCAGGCTTCGCTGACCAGATCGATGCGCGCAGGCGGCAGCGATACCTCTGCACTGGCTGCCCAGCACACCAACAGCATCGCCGCTCCCAGCAACCCTCGCCACCCAGCCATCCGTTGCGCCCTCAAAGCCGGCCTGCACGCCGATTCACACGAAGCTCCAGCCCCACACCAGCAGCTGCATGGCCAACCAGGCAAAGACCCCAGCCAGCACATCATCGAACATGATACCCACACCGCCATGCACGTGGCGATCTATCCAGCGAATCGGCCATGGCTTGAGAATGTCGAAGAAGCGGAACACCAGAAACCCCACCAGCAGCCAGACCCAACCTTCAGGTACCAGCCACAGGGTGATCCACATGCCGACCATCTCGTCCCAGACGATGCCTTCGTGATCGTGCACGCGCAGGTCGTCGGCGACCTTGCCGCACAGCCAGATGCCGAACAGCATGCTTACGCCCAGCATCAGCCAGTAGCCCCAGTCGGGCAACATCTGCCACAACGGAATGAACGGCACGGCGACCATGGATCCCCAGGTGCCCGGCGCCTTGGGCAAGGTTCCGGAGCCAAAACCGAAGGCCAGGAAATGCCATGGATTACGCCACACCGAAGGGGGCACGAACTCCGCTGGAACCTGGTTGGGATGGTCTGTCACGGTGTCTCCGCAAAATGTTGGTAGCCCCGAATGGTCGGGGTGATGTCCTGGCCGTGACGGTCGACCAGCGTGACGCCTTCGCCAACACTCGCTTGGCCGATGACGAAAAACACCGCGCCCTGAGCGCGCAGGGTGGTTTCTTCTTCAGGAGGCAGGGTGAAGGCCAATACATAGTCGTCCCCCCCGCTCAGCGCCGCTGACCAGGCCTGTTCCAGGCCGAGCAGCGACTGCAGGGCATTGGACACCGGCAGTCGCTCGCGTTCCACCCGCAAGGCGACTTTCGATGCCCTGGCAATGTGGCCGCAGTCGGCCAACAGGCCGTCGGAGATATCCAGCGCCGCGCTGGCCCTGCCCTGCAAGGCCTGGCCCAGCGCGAATTGCGGCAGCGGTGACCAGTAGTGAGCCAGCAAAGGCCCGGCCACCGCAGGCTCGGCATGTCGCTGGCCAAGCACCAGCGGCAGCGCGCCCGCAGCGTCGCCCAGCCTGCCGCCGACGCACAGCAGATCACCCGGTCGGGCACCGCTACGCGTCAGCGCCAAGCCATGGGGCAGACGGCCGAACACAGTCAGGGTCAGGCTCAACGGGCCACGCGTGGTGTCACCCCCGACCAGGCGCAGGCCGCAGCGCTCGGCCATGGTATCCAGGCCGGTGGCGAACCCTTGCAGCCACTGCGCCGAAAAGCTGGGCAGGGTCAGGGCCAGGGTGAATCCCAGAGGGCTGGCCCCCATGGCAGCCAGGTCGCTGGCCGCGACGGCCAGGGCGCGCTGGCCCAGCAGGAGGGGGTCGGCACCCTGGGGGAAATGCACGCCGGCAACCAGGGTGTCGGTGGAAACCGCCATCTGCTCGCCCGGCGCCAGCGCCAGCAGGGCACAATCGTCGCCGATGCCCAAGGCCACACCATCGCCGGCCCGCGCACAGGACGCGGCGGCGAAATAGTGTCGGATCAGCTCGAATTCGCCCATGGACTGCATGTCCGCGATCAGCGCTTGTGCGCTGCCACTTCCGGGCCACGCAAGCTCGGCGCCAGCTTGTCGAGCACGCCGTTGACGAACTTGTGGCCGTCGGTGGAACCGAACACCTTGGCCAGCTCGATACCTTCGTTGATCACCACACGGTAAGGCACGTCGACCCGCTTGAGCAGTTCCCAGGTGGACAAGCGCAGCACGGCCAACTCGACCGGATCGAGCTCGTCGATGGTGATGTCCAGGCACGGCGCCAGGGCGCTGTCGATTTCATCTCGGCTGGCCGGCACACCGTGCAGGATTTCGCGGAAATAGGCGCCGTCGACGTCACCGAAATCGTTGTCGACGCGGAACTGCGCTTCGATCTCGTTCAGCGAATGCTTGGCCATGTGCCATTGGTACAGGGCCTGGGTTGCCAATTGACGCGCCTCGCGGCGCTTGGCGCTGCGTGAAGGCTTGCCGGCGTCCGCAGGCTTGGGATCGCGTGGATTGAAGCGATCGCTTTCGTCGTTGATCACTTGGCCTCCAACTGCGCCAGCAGGCTGACCATTTCCAGGGCAGAAAGCGCAGCTTCCGCACCCTTGTTGCCAGCCTTGGTGCCGGAGCGCTCGATGGCCTGCTCGATGGTGTCCACGGTCAGTACGCCGAAGGCGACCGGTACACCGAACTCCATCGACACCTGGGACAGACCCTTGGTGCATTCGCCGGCAACGTATTCGAAGTGCGGCGTACCGCCCCGAATCACAGCGCCCAGCGCAATGATCGCGGCGTATTCGCTTTGCTGTGCAACTTTCTGCGCGACCAGCGGGATCTCGAACGCACCCGGGGCGCGAATCAGGGTGATGTCGCTTTCGCTGACGCCGTGGCGAACCAGGGCATCGACGGCGCCGCTCACCAGGCTTTCGACGACGAAGCTGTTGAAGCGGCCAACCACCAGGGCGTAGCGGCCTTTGGGGGCGATGAAGTTACCTTCGATGGTCTTCAGGGTCATTCGGGTCTGTCTCATCTTAAAGAGCCAGGCCGCCTGCAGGCGGCCTCTGCGGATAATGGATCACGAACATCGAGACTGCAGGTCACGGGCAGGCCGATGCATCGGCACCGCCGCCACCCTTGCAGCCTGTCTTTATTCGGAGGGCACGTATTCTACAACTTCCAGATCGAATCCGGATATCGCATTGAACTTCATTGGCGAGCTGAGCAGGCGCATCTTGCGCACGCCCAGGTCGCGCAGGATCTGCGAACCGGCGCCGACGATACTGTAGGTGGTCGGGGTTTTTGCCACGGCCTGCCCGGCACTTTCACGCAGGTGCGCCAGCAGTACGTCGCCGTCCTGCTGGTGGCCGAGCAACAGCACCACACCGCTGCCGGCCTCGGCAACCGCGCTCATCGCCGCGCGCAGGCTCCAGCGGCCCGGTTGCTTGACCATCAACAGGTCGCGCAGCGGGTCCATGTTATGCACCCGCACCAGGGTCGGCTGGTCCGCCACCACTGTGCCCAGGGTCAGCGCCATGTGCACGTCGCCTTCCACCGAATCACGATAGGTCACCAGGTTGAACTGGCCCAGTTCGCTGTCCAGCGGCTGCTCGGCAATCCGCTGAACGGTACGTTCATGGATCATCCGATAGTGGATCAGATCGGCAATGGTGCCGATCTTGATGTCATGCTGGGCCGCGAACACTTCCAGTTCGGCACGGCGCGACATGGTGCCGTCGTCGTTCATCACCTCGCAGATCACCCCGCTGGGCTCGAAGCCGGCCATCCCCGCCAGGTCGCACGCAGCCTCGGTGTGGCCCGCGCGGGCCAGCGTGCCGCCCGCCTGGGCCATCAACGGGAAGATGTGCCCAGGGCTGACGATGTCCTCGGCGCGCGCATCGGCCGCAGCCGCGGCCTGCACCGTGCGGGCGCGGTCGGCGGCGGAGATGCCGGTGGTCACGCCGGTGGCCGCTTCGATGGACACGGTGAACTTGGTACCGAAGCCCGACCCGTTGCGCGGCGCCATCAGCGGCAGCTTGAGCGTCTCGCAGCGCTCGCGGGTCATCGGCATGCAGATCAGGCCACGCGCGTGGCGGGCCATGAAGTTGATGTGCTCGGCCTTGCAGCATTCGGCGGCCATGATCAGGTCGCCTTCGTTTTCGCGGTCTTCGTCATCCATCAGGATGACCATCTTGCCCTGGCGGATATCTTCCACCAGCTCTTCGATCGTGTTGAGCGCCACGCGGCACCCCCTTGTGTTCAGAACAGCGCGCTGTTCAGGATTTCAGGTAGCCATTGGCCGCCAGGAAGCTTTCGCTGATCGCGCCCTGGCTCGGCTCGCTGGCCTTGTCGCCCAGCAGCAGACGCTCCAGGTAGCGCGCCAGCAGATCGACCTCGAGGTTGACCAGGCGACCTGGACGGTAGTCGTCCATGATGGTTTCGCTCAGCGTGTGCGGAATGATCGTCAGTGCGAACTCGGCGCCATCCACGGCGTTCACCGTCAGGCTGGTGCCGTCGACGGTGATCGAACCCTTGTGGGCGATGTACTTGGCCAACTCTTTCGGCGCGCGGATACGGAATTCCACGGCGCGGGCGTTTTCCTGGCGTGAAACCACCTCGCCGACGCCATCGACATGGCCGCTGACCAGGTGCCCACCCAGACGCGTGGTGGGGGTCAGGGCCTTTTCCAGGTTGACCCGGCTGCCGTTCTTGAGCTGGTGGAAAGCGGTGCAGTCCAGGGTTTCGCGGCTGACGTCGGCGACGAAGCCGTTGCCCGGCAGTTCGACGGCCGTGAGGCAGACGCCATTGATGGCAATGCTGTCGCCGAGTTTGACATCGCCCAGGTCGAGCTTGCCGGTGTCAACGTGTACGCGCACGTCACCGCCCTTGGGGGTCAACGCACGGATGCTGCCGATGGATTCGATGATGCCGGTGAACATGAGTCCTCCTCGAGAACAAGGCTGGCGCGAGGCGCAAGCCGGAAATTATACGCGCTTTGCCGGGGCCGTAGCGGGCTGTGGCGCAAGGGTCGGGACGGCGATCACGCGCCAGTCGTCGCCCACCGCCGTCATGTCGATGATCTGCAACTGCGGCGATTCGCTCATGTGCGTCAGTGGCCAGTCGAGCAACGGCCGCGCCGTGGAGCCCATGAACTTGGCGGCAATGAATATCTGATACTCGTCCACCAGGCCTTGGCGGGCGAAGGCCCCTGCCAGGCTCGCTCCAGCTTCCACCAGGACTTCGTTGAGGCCTCGGCGCGCCAACTCGCCGCACAGAGCCGGCAGATCGACTCGCCCATCCCTGCCCGGCAGGCTCAGCAGTTCGTGACCGGCCTGAACGTATTCGGGGTGATCCGTTGCGTCTGCGCAGGTCACGACCAGCGCCGGCCCGGCCTGGAAGAACGGCGCATCCAGCGGCACCCGCAGGCGGCCGTCGATCAGAATGCGCAATGGCACGCGGCGCGTTGCCAGCTCGGTATCCTCGGCATCCAGCCCCAACTCGGAGGCGCGCACGGTCATCCGCGCACCGTCGGCAATCACGCTGTCGGCGCCGCTCAGTACGGCGCTGGATTGCGCCCGCAGGCGCTGCACTGCCGAACGCGCGGCAGGCCCGGTGATCCACTGGCTCTCGCCGCTGGCCATGGCCGTGCGCCCGTCCAAACTCATGGCCAGTTTTACCCGAACGTAGGGCTGGCCGTGTTCCATGCGTTTGAGAAATCCGGGGTTCAGTGCCCGGGCCTCGGCGGTAAGCAGCGGGCACGTGACGGCGATGCCCGCTTGTCGCAGGCGCTCAAGGCCCTGCCCGGCCACCTGCGGATTGGGGTCCTGCATGGCTACCACCACCCGCGCCACGCCGGCTTCGACCAACGCCTCGGCGCATGGCGGCGTACGCCCGTAGTGGCTGCACGGCTCGAGCGTTACATAGGCCGTGGCGCCCCGCGCGCGGGTGCCGGCCTGGCGCAGTGCATGCACCTCGGCATGGGGGCCGCCGGCCTGCATGTGCCAGCCTTCGCCGACCGTTTCACCGTCACGCACGATCACGCAACCCACACGCGGGTTGGGATGAGTGGAATACACGCCTTTGCGCGCCAACTCCAACGCGCGGGCCATGTGCCGGGTATCGCTGGCCGTCGGGTCGGGCATGCTCATCATTCCTTCGCCGGCTCGCGCGCCAGGCGGTCGATTTCCTCGCGAAACTCGTCCAGGTCCTGGAAGCGCCGGTACACCGAAGCAAAACGGATGTAGGCCACTTCATCGAGCTTTTGCAGCTCGGTCATGACCCACTCGCCGACGACCAGCGACTTGACCTCGCGTTCGCCCGTGGCGCGCAACTGATGCTTGATATGCACCAGCGCCGCCTCGAGGCGCTCGACACTGACAGGGCGTTTTTCCAGCGCTCGCTGCATGCCCGCGCGCAGTTTTTCTTCGTCGAAAGGCTGGCGGCTGCCGTCTTGCTTGATCAGTCGCGGGAGCACCAGTTCGGCGGTTTCGAAGGTGGTGAAACGCTCACCGCAAGCCAGGCACTCACGGCGCCGGCGTACTTGCTCGCCCTCGGCGACCAGTCGTGAGTCGATGACCTTGGTGTCGTTGGCACCGCAGAAGGGACAGTGCATGGTGGCAGGCAACAAAAAAAGGGAGGGCCATGGTAGCGCATCCCACTGGCAAGACAAGCCCGGGGCTTTGCGGTATACAGACGGCTCTACTTTCGTTGGGTTTCGAAATGCCGTCCAAGTCGCTCGTTCTGCTCGCTCTCTTCAGCCTGCTCGCCGCCTGCAGCAGTGATGCGCCCAAGCCTGTGGCCAGCGCTACCCCGCCGCCGACGGCAGCGCCCGTCATCAAGGCGCCCGTGGAACTGGGGCCGTTGCCGGCCTACCAGCGCCAGCTCAGCGGCAACCTGCTCGGCGTACCCGCCGGCGCCGAAGTCGAGATGGCCCTGCTGGTGATCGATTCCCGGGCGCGCCCGCAGAAACTGCTGGCCAGCGCCAAGCAGCGGGGCACCGGCCAACCCCTGCCCTTCCAGCTGCGCTTTGCCGCCGAAGCCTTCCCGGCCGGTTCGCGGGTCGAGCTGCGCGCCCGCGCCAGTCAGTCGGGGCAGTTGATCCTGCACCTGCCTGCCGTGCAGATCAACCAGCCCGCCACTCAGCTGCTGGGCAACCTGGAAATGATCAAGGCCCCCTGAAACGCTCGGGCAACGCCCACGATCCGGCCAAACGAGCGGCGGTGGTGGGCCCGATTCGAATCCCTTATAGTCCACCGAACCGCAGATCCGCGAGATTCACATGAGTCAAGAAACCCCGTATATCATCGACGTTACTACGGCCAACTTCGACCAGGCCGTCATCGACGAATCCTTTACCCGGCCCGTGCTGGTGGATTTCTGGGCCGAATGGTGCGCCCCTTGCAAAGTGCTGATGCCTTTGCTGCAACAGATTGCCGAGGGCTACTCAGGCGAGCTGGTTCTGGCCAAAGTCGACTGCGACGCCGAACCCGACATCGTCGGCCGCTTCGGCATTCGCAGCCTGCCCACCGTGGTGTTGTTCAAGGATGGTCAGCCGGTGGATGGCTTCGCTGGCGCACAACCTGAGTCGGCCATCCGCGCCCTGCTCGAACCGCATGTGCAGATGCCACCGCCGGCGGCGGCCGATCCACTGGAACTGGCACAGGCCCTGTTCAGCGATAGCCGCTTCGGCGAAGCCGAGCAGACCTTGAAGGGGCTGCTGGCCGAAGACAATGCCAACCCTGGCGCGCTGATCCTGTTCGCTCGCTGCCTGGCCGAACGCGGCGAGCTGGACGAAGCGCAACAGGTGCTCGATGCCGTCGGTGGTGACGAGCACAAGGCGGCCCTGGCCGGTGCCAAGGCGCAGCTGACGTTCCTGCGTCAGGCCAAGGCCCTGCCCGATGCAGCCGACCTCAAGGCGCGCCTGGCCCGCGACCCTGGCGACGACGAGGCGGCGTATCAGCTGTGCGTCCAGCAGCTGTCGCGCCAGCATTACGAAGCAGCGCTCGACGGCCTGTTACAGCTGTTCACGCGCAATCGCAGTTACAGCGAAGGGCTGCCGCACAAGACGTTGCTGCAGGTGTTCGAACTGCTCGGCAACGATCACCCACTGGTGACCAGCTACCGCCGCAAGCTGTTCGCCGCGCTGTACTGACGGACTGCCGGGCACGCGGTGCTTTCGGCTAGCCGCCAACCCAGCAATAGACCGGCGCATCCGCGCCGGCTTCTACCTTCACCTGCGGGCAATGGCGCAAGCGCACCAGCATTCGCTTGCCAGCCGCCACGTCACCGACTAGCCCCTGCACCTGATCCAGCAATGCCGGACCGTCGATACGACCTGCCTGCTCCAGCAGATGAAGAACGCTGCGCCAGGCGCCATCGTCCTGGGCCTTGGCCTTGCCTGGCGCGGGCGCCGCTGCCGACGTCAGCACAGCCTCGGACGCTGTCGCGAATGGGCCAGCGAGGTGCGCCCAGTCCTCAGCGTCCATGTCTATGGCCAGGTCCACCGGCAGGTTGCCTACGGTGCCTTTGATTCTGATCATGCGGATGCCCTTCCATAACGAGGCCTCGTTGTAGCAGCGCCTCGCGGGTGAAGCAATCCCGGCTTCGACTTCAAGCCCTCTGCACGCATTGCCTGAACCGAACATGAATCTTTACAGACACATGGCAACCCAATGTAAATTTGTTATAACATTGCGTTTCCATATCGCTCACGAGATTCCCCAATGCGCCGTCTCATGCTTGCCCTGCCCTTCGCTCTGCTGCCCTTCGTCGCCCATGCCCACGAGGAGGGCCACGAGCATGAGCATGAGCATGAGCACGGCAGCCTCGGCGCCCACGAACACGGCGTGGCACGATTGGACGCCGCCCTGGATGGCCAATCCCTCGAACTGGAACTGCAAAGCCCGGCCATGAACCTGGTGGGCTTCGAGCATGCCGCCAGCAGCGATGCCGACAAGGCCAAGGTCGCCGCGGCACGCAAGACCCTCGAGCAACCCCTGGCCCTGTTCGGCCTGCCCGCCGCAGCCAATTGCAAAGTCGCCGAGCAGAAGCTGGAAAGCCCGTTGTTCGGCGACAAGCCTGCCCACGAGCACAACGCCGCAGAAACCAAGCAAGGTGAAGAGCATCACCACGAGCACAGCGAGATTCATGCGCACTACCACTTCACCTGCGCGTCGCCACAGGCCCTGGAACACCTGGACCTGGCGCGCTTGTTCAGCACCTTCCCCGCCACCCAGAAAATTCAGGTACAACTGATCGGCCCGTCCGGCCAGCAGGGTACGGACCTCACCCCCAAGCAAAGCAGCCTGAAATTCTGACCCATGAGCGATGCATTGATCGAGCTGGCCGAACTGGGCTTTGCCTGGCCTGGCCAAGCGATGTTGCTGGACATTCCCGCGTTCCGTCTGGAGCGTGGGGAAACCCTGTTCCTGAAGGGCCCCAGCGGCAGTGGCAAGACCACCCTGCTGGGCCTGCTCGGCGGCGTGCACACGCCGCAGCATGGCAGCGTTCACTTGCTCGGGCAGAACCTGAGCGAGTTGAGCTTTGCCGCCCGTGACCGGTTTCGCGTCGAACACACGGGCTACATCTTCCAGCAATTCAACCTGCTGCCGTTCCTGTCGGTGCGTGAGAACGTGGAGCTGCCCTGCCGCTTCTCTCGCCGCCGTACCGCGCGTGCCGAGAAGCGCCATGGCAGTGTTGCCCAGGCGGCCACGCAACTGCTGGCACACCTTGGCCTGACCGATCCGGCCCTGCTCCAACGCCGTGCCGACACCCTCTCCATCGGTCAGCAGCAACGCGTGGCGGCTGCGCGCGCGCTGATCGGCCAACCCGAACTGGTGATCGCCGACGAGCCGACCTCGGCACTGGACAGCGATGCCCGCGAAGCCTTCATCCAACTGCTGTTCGCCGAATGTCGCGCCGCCGGCTCGAGCCTGCTGTTCGTCAGTCACGATCAAAGCCTGGCGCCTCTGTTCGACCGCCACCTGTCTTTGGCCGAACTCAATCACGCAGCACGCCCTGCCTCACCCGAGGTGTCTTGATGTACCTGCTTCGTCTTGCCCTGGCCAGCCTGGCCAACCGCCGCTTCACCGCGTTCCTGACCGCCTTCGCCATTGCCCTGTCGGTGTGCCTGCTGCTGGCCGTGGAACGTGTGCGTCACGAAGCCCGTGCCAGCTTCGCCAGCACGGTCAGCGGTACCGACCTGATCGTCGGCGCCCGCTCCGGCTCGGTCAACCTGCTGCTTTACTCGGTGTTCCGCATCGGCAACGCCACCAACAACATCCGCTGGGACAGTTTCGAGCATTACGCCAACAACCCGCAGGTCAAGTGGGCCATTCCCATCTCGCTGGGTGACTCGCACCGCGGCTACCGGGTCATGGGCACCAACCAGAGCTATTTCGAACACTATCAGTACGGCCGCCGGCAGTCGCTGCAGGTGGTGCAGGGCCGTGCCTTCCAGACCGACCCGTTCGAGGTGGTGCTTGGCGCGCAGGTCGCCGATGCCCTGCATTACAAGCTGGGCGACAAACTGGTGCTGGCCCACGGCGTGGCGGCGATCAGCCTGGTCAAGCACGACGACAAGCCGTTCACCGTCGTCGGCATCCTCGCCCGCACCGGTACGCCGGTCGATCGCACGCTGCACATCAGCCTGGGCGGCATGGAAGCGATCCATGTCGACTGGAAGAATGGCGTCCCGGCGCGCGGCGCCGGACGCATAAGCGCCGACCAGGCGCGCAACATGGACCTCACACCCAGCGCCATCACCGCGTTCATGGTCGGCCTGAACAGCAAGATCGCCACCTTCGCCCTGCAACGCGACATCAACGACTTTCGCGGCGAACCGTTGATGGCGATCCTGCCCGGCGTGGCCCTGCAGGAGCTGTGGAGCCTGATGGGCACTGCAGAACAGGCGTTGTTCGTGATCTCCGTATTCGTCGTGCTGACCGGCCTGATCGGCATGCTCACGGCCATCGTCACCAGCCTCAACGAACGCCGTCGCGAGATGGCCATCCTGCGCTCGGTCGGCGCTCGTCCCTGGCACATTGCCGGCCTGCTGATTCTCGAAGCCTTCGCCCTGGCACTGGTCGGAATCCTCGCGGGCATGGCATTGTTGTACCTGGGCATTGCCTGCGCGCAGGGCTACGTGCAGTCCAACTACGGCCTGTATCTGCCGCTGAGCCTGCCCAGCGCCTATGAGTGGTCGCTGCTGGGGATCATTCTCGCGGCCGCAGTGGTCATGGGCGCGATCCCGGCCTGGCGCGCCTACCGGCAATCTCTGGCCGACGGCCTGTCGATCCACCTGTGAGGATTTCACCTATGTTGCGCGCGGTAATGGCCCTGTTGCTGCTGACCAGCATGTCGCTGTCCGCAGCCGAGCTCAAGGAAGTCAGCTGGGAGACGCTTATCCCGCCGGATGCGCCCAAGCTGACCCCGCAGATGACGCCAATGCACGATCTGGCGAACATCGGCACGACCTTGGTCGAAGCAGCGCCTGCCGTCCACCAGCAGGCGCCCGATGCACCCGTGGTCCAGGCACTGGACGGCCAGCAGCTGCGTATCCCCGGCTACATCGTGCCGCTGGAGGTCAACGAGGCCGGTCGGACCACCGAGTTTCTCCTGGTGCCCTATTTCGGCGCCTGCATCCATGTACCGCCGCCGCCGTCCAATCAGATCGTGCACGTCACCAGCGCCGTCGGGGTCAAGGTCGAGGAGCTCTACCAGCCCTACTGGATCGAGGGACCGATGCAGGTCAAGGCCAGCACCAGCGACCTGGCCCAGGCCGGCTACCAGATGGCCGCGGCGAAGATCTATGCCTACGAACTTCCCGACTGAGCCAATGACTTTTCATTGAGCCAGATCAAAAAACCGTAGCGACGCACTGACTACCATTGGGCGAATGTCCTTCGCATTCCCCAATGGAGCCCCCATGAACAAGTCCTTGCTCGGCGCCTCACTGATTGCCCTGGCGCTGGCAACCTCACAGGCCCAGGCCCACCAAGCCGGCGACATGATCATTCGCGCCGGCGCCGCCACCACCGCGCCCAATGAAGACAGCGGCCAGCTCAAGCTGGACGGCGCCAAGATCGCAGGCACCAAAGCCACCCTCGACAGCGACACGCAGCTGGGCCTGGCCTTCGCCTACATGCTCACCGACCACGTCGGCATCGAGCTGCTGGCGGCCACTCCATTCCAGCACACCGTAGGCGTGCGCGGAATCAGCGCCGCCACCGGTATCGGCGGGCTCGACGGCAAGCTGGCAGACGTCAAGCAACTGCCTCCCACCCTGTCATTGCAGTACTACCCATTGGCGCCAACGTCGCGCTTCCAGCCGTACGCCGGCGTCGGCATCAACTACACCCTGTTCTACGACGAAGACCTGAGTGGCGCGCGCAAGCAGCAGGGCTTCGACAACCTGAAGATCCAGGACTCGGTGGGCATTGCCGGGCAATTGGGTTTCGACTACATGTTGGGCGAGCACATGATGCTCAATGCGTCGGTCTGGTACGTCGACATCGACACCAAGGCCAGCGTCGACGGCCCCACGGCGCTAGGCGTCGGCCGCACCAAAGTCGACCTGGAAGTCGATCCGTGGGTGTACATGGTGGGTGTGGGCTACAAGTTCTAGGCAACGATCCTGCCGCCAGCCCTGCCCCATCGGTGCGGCAACGGGCTGGCGACAGTGGGCGGTTACGGTGCCAGGAGGCGCCGCAACCCTTCTTCCAGCGGCGTCACCGGGCCCAGTTCGAAGCGTTCCAGCAGCAAGGCGTTATCGGCGCGCGAGTGACGGATATCGCCCGCACGCGCCGGGCCGTGGCTCACCGCCGGCAAACCGCCCAGCACTGCGCCCAGCCCCGCCAGCAGCTGATTGAGCGACGTCGCCTGGTTCAGCCCTACGTTCACCGGCCCCGGTTGCACGGTGGCCTGCTGCAACCCCTGCATCAGCAAGGTCACCAGGTCACCGACATAGAAGAAGTCACGGGTCTGTTCGCCATCGCCGAACAGGCTGATCGGCTGCCCACGCTGGGCGCGCTCGCTGAAAATACTGATGACGCCCGAATACGGCGAGGACGGATCCTGCCTCGGCCCGTAGATATTGAAGAAGCGAAACACCACCGGCTCCAGCCCATGCTCGCGGTGGTAGAAGTCCAGATAGTACTCACTGGCCAGCTTGTCCGATGCATAGGGCGTCAAAGGTGCCTTGGGTGTGTTCTCGCCGACCGCCTCACCTTCGCCATTGTTGCCATACACCGCGGCACTGGAAGCGAACAGCACACGCTTGACCCCCGCCAGACGCATCGCTTCGCACAGGTTCAAGGTGCCGATGAAGTTGCTCTGGTGAGTCTTCACCGGATCGTCCACAGAAGCCTGCACCGAAGCGACCGCGGCCAGGTGCACCACCGCTTTGCAGCCGCCTACCACCTGTGCCAACAGGCGTGCGTCGGCGACATCGCCTTCGATCAGCTCCAGCCTGGGGTTTTCCATCGGCAGGTTGCTGCGCTTGCCTGTGGACAAGTCGTCGAGCACCCGCACCGAGTGACCTTCGGCCAGCAACGCATCGACCAGATGGGAGCCAATGAAACCGGCACCGCCGGTGATCAGAATGGGTGTATCAGCCATGTCGGTAGTATCTGTCCAGAAGGCTCGGCAGCCCCGAACGCCAGGCGCGCGGCTTGATACCGAAGGTGTGCAGGATTTTCTTGCAGGCCAGCACGGCGTGCTGCGGTTCTTCCCCGGCATCGGGCCGCGCGGCGTGGGCCTGCGCGGTGGGCGCATCGATCGCCAGTGCGTGCATCGTCCTGGCTTCGCTGATGATCGCCTGGCCAAGGGCCAAGGCAGTGGTCGCCTCGTTGCCGGCATAGTGGTAGGTGCCCCACAGCGGCGCTTCGCAGTCCAGCTGCTTGAGCACCGAGAGGATCACCCGCGCGGCATCATCCACCGGGGTCGGATTGCCGCGCCGGTCATCGGCCAGCGGCAGCGGTTGCGGCAGCTCGGCGCGCTGCAGGTAGCGCCCCAGCACGCCGTCGGCGCTGTCGTCCAGCAGCCAGCCGAACCGCAACAGCACGTGCCGTGGGCAGGCCGCGCGCACGCTCTGCTCGATGCGCCACAGCGCCTGACCGCGCAGGCCAAGGGGCACCGGCTCATCCTTTTCGCTGTAGGCAGTGGCCCGCGAGCCATCGAACACACGATAGCTGGAAGGCTGCAAAAGCACGATCTGGTGCTGCTGGCAGCGTTCGGCCAGGCGCTCTACCGCGATTTCTTGTTGGTCCAGGCGCGCCTGGCTCACTGCATCGGCCTGAAACCAGTCGAAGTAGTACGCCAGATTGATCAGCGCATCGGGGCGGGTTTCATCGAGCAGGTCGGTGAGGCTCGCCCCGTCCCAACCGTTTTCCGGCGGCCGCGGGGCCAGGAAGCCGATGCCCTCTTCCGCTCCGAGGCGAATCAGCGCTTGTCCTAGGGCATTCCCACCGCCCAACAGCATAAGGCGCATTCGCATAGAGTCAGCAGGTCCGTTCAAATTGGCAGTTCAGATTAACCGCAGGCGCGTGGTCGACGACAAAACCTTCGCCCGCACTCGAATCGAACAGCCATTTTGCGTTTTTCTGACGCCGACGTCACGCGCTATCAAAAAGAGGGGTTAGTGACAGCCCCGCAGCCTCAGCCCGGCACAGCCTGCGCAGGCAATCGTTGCCCCAGTAAACGACGCCCCAGCTTCTGCCCGTTGACCTCGATCAGGTGGTAGGTGATGAAGGAAACCCCGATCACGGCCAGCAATACCAGGCCCACGAGCAGATTGTTCAGCCACGGATAACCGCTGTCCAGATAACGGAAATCTCCGAACACCGGCGCCAGCGGCAAGCCGGTCTTCTTCTCCAACACCATGAAGAGCAGGATCAACACACTCAAAATGATCACATGGGTCAGGTAGATCGAGTAAGAAAGTCGCCCCAGCAGCTCGAACACACGCGTCTTCAGCACGTTGGAAACGACCCCGGCATCGAACGCATACAAGGTCACCGTCAGGCAGAACAGAGCGCTGGCCAGCATGGCCTTGTTCGGCTCGTCACTGCTGAGCACCCAGACAATAGATCCGCCCGCCACGACTTCGAGCAGCGAAGCCATTGCGAACCCCGGCTGCACGCGTCGGCGCAGTGCCTCGAAGGCCTTGTAGCACAGCGCCCCGGCGAAGAAGCACGCCAGCCCCTTGTAGGCCAGCGCGGTGAACGGCCCTGCCCCGCTGTACAACAACGCCGCAGCACCCATGACGATGCCTGCCCAGGCCAGCACCCGACGATGCGCCAACGTGCACAGCACCACCGCGGCGAAAATCAAATACATGTAGTACTCGATGCTGATGCTCCAGGACGGATAGTTGAACGACATGTTCTCGGTCCACGGCGTCCACGCCTGGATCAACAGCAAGTTGGGCACGATCTGCGAAGGCGCATACATGCCGGTGAACGGCTCCTTGTTGAAGTTGACCCCTTGCTGCGCGGCGCCCCACTTCACGAACTCGAAGACGATGAACACGCCCAGCAAACAGACATGCAAGGGAGCCAGCCGAAAAGTGCGCAGAATGAAGAACCGCCGCAGGTCCAGATCGTGCCGCGCGCCGTAGGCATGGGTGATCACGAAGCCGCTGAGCACAAAGAAGAAATCCACGAACAAATCGGCACTGCGAAAGAACGCCAGCTCCGTCACACTGCCGACCACATGCAGGTGATACAGCACAACGGCCAACGCGCAGATACCGCGAAGACTGTCGAGCGCGTGAAAGCGTTGACCTGAAGCCATGACGTGATTCCGTTCGAAGGGTGTATCGGCTGCAGGCAGTGCGCTCCAGGTAACGAAGCGTGGGCAACAGGGCCGCGAAGTTGGAAAAATCTTAGTGAAGCGGCGGGGCCAGGGCAAGGTAATACGCGATGCATATATTTATATTTTGCCGCTGCGAAAACAGCTGAAAAACTGGCGTCAAAGCCGCTTTATGAGGCCTGCTCGAAGCAGCACCCTCGCCTGCTTTTTGGCGAGCGGCAAAAAGCCCCGGTGCCGGTTGGCAGCGGGGCTTTTTCATTTCATACGGGCGGTGCAGATATACCCTAGAACGGAATATCATCATCAAAGCTGTCAAAGTCCGGAGCCGGCTGCTGTGCTGGCTGCTGCTGCGCAGGCGGAGCCGAACGCTGCTGCGGCGCGGACTGCTGCGGGCGCGGCGCCTGCTGACGTGGGGCCGGTGCCGACTGCTGGTAGTTGTTGCCACCGCCGCCCTGCTGGTCGTTGTTCTGCGGACGGCCGCCCAACAGCTGCATGGTGCCCTGCATGTCGACGATGATCTCGGTGGTGTAGCGCTTGATACCGTCCTTTTCCCACTCGCGGGTCTGCAGCTTGCCTTCGATGTACACCTGCGAGCCCTTGCGCAGGTACTCACCGGCGATCTCCGCAACCTTGCCAAACATCGACACACGGTGCCACTCGGTACGCTCGACCTTCTGGCCGCTCTGCTTGTCGGTCCACTGCTCGCTGGTGGCCAGGCTCAGGTTGGTGACCGCATTGCCGTTGGGCAGGAAACGGACCTCAGGATCCTGACCGCAAGTACCCACCAGAATGACTTTGTTAACCCCACGGGCCATAACGTTCTCCTAGGCTTCGCACGCTGTCGGCGCTGGGTTGACCAGGCGCTCGAGGGCGGTGCGATCCAAAATTTCTTTGTCCAATTTGATATAGATGGCGGCCTCTTCTGCCACCACCACCGCATCTGTTACACCGGGCACGGCTTTCAACCGCTCGGCCAATCCCGTCTCGCGCATCGCTTGGGGCGAAAGCGGCAAGCGCAGACTGGTCACGTAGGGTGGTTCGCGCATAGTAACAGCTATGGCCAGCCACAGGGCGCACAGCGCCGCGCATCCGATGAAGACCACACCCAGGCCACCCTGCTGAAACAACCAACCACCAAGGATGCCACCCATGGCCGACCCCAGGAACTGGCTGGTGGAATACACCCCCATGGCCGTGCCCTTGCCGCCGGCCGGCGAAACCTTGCTGATCAACGAGGGCAGCGACGCCTCCAGCAGGTTGAACGCCGTGAAGAACACCACCGTGCCAATGACCAGCGCCCTCAGGCTGTCGCCGAACGCCCAGAAGAACACCTCCACCAGCATCAAGGTCGCCACCGCGCCCAGCAGAACACGCTTCATCTTGCGCTTCTTTTCGCCGTAGATGATGAACGGAATCATTGCGAAAAAAGATACGACCAGGGCGGTCAGGTACACCCACCAATGCTGCTCCTTGGGCAACCCGGCGCGCTCCACCAATGCCAGTGGCAAGGCGACGAAGCTTGCCATCAGGATCGAGTGAAGCACGAAAATGCCGAGGTCCAGGCGCAGCAGATCGGGGTGCTTGAGGGTGGCCAGCATCTCGCTGCGGGTCACGCCCGACTCACGATGAAGGGTATGTGCCGTCGCCTTGGGCACCACGAAGGCCACCAGCGCGATGCCAACCAACGCCAGCCCGCCGGTCGCCAGGAACAGGCCATGCAGGCCGAAGGCGCGGGTCAGCAGTGGCCCGACCACCATCGCCACCGCGAACGACACGCCAATGCTCATGCCGATCATGGCCATCGCCTTGGTGCGGTTCTGTTCGCGGGTCAGGTCCGATAGCAGGGCCATGACCGCTGCCGATATCGCCCCGGCGCCCTGCAGAACGCGTCCAGCGATCACACCCCAGATGGAGTCGGACTGGGCCGCGACCACGCTGCCGATGGCGAAGATCACCAGGCCGCCGTAGATGACCGGACGACGGCCGATCCGGTCGGAGATGACCCCGAAAGGGATCTGCAGAAATGCCTGGGTCAGGCCATAGGCGCCAATCGCCAGACCGATCAGGGCCGGGGTGGCGCCCGCCAGGTCCATGCCATAGGTCGCCAGCACTGGCAGGACCATGAACATGCCCAGCATGCGGAAAGCGAACACCAGGGCCAACCCGCTGGCTGCGCGGGTTTCACCGCTGCTCATGCGTTCGCTGTGGGGATCGTGCATGGATAAACCTCGTGTGAACCGGTGACGATTCTACCAGTCCCACCCAGTAACGGCACAGACGGCGACGCTATGACGCGCCTTCTTCATCTTTGCGCGCACTCACCGTGCCGTGCCATTGACAAGCCCCGTATACTCACCTGTTTACGCCCGCCGCGCGAGGCCGCCTTGGACAAGATTCTGGTACGTGGGGCTCGAACCCACAATTTGAAAAACATCGACCTGACCCTGCCCCGTGACAAACTGATCGTGATCACCGGGCTGTCGGGTTCAGGCAAATCCTCCCTGGCTTTCGACACCCTCTACGCCGAAGGCCAACGCCGCTACGTCGAATCGCTGTCGGCCTATGCCCGGCAATTCCTGTCGATGATGGAAAAGCCCGACGTCGACACCATCGAAGGTCTGTCGCCGGCCATTTCCATCGAGCAGAAGTCGACATCGCACAACCCGCGCTCCACCGTCGGCACCATTACCGAGATCTACGACTACCTGCGTCTGCTGTACGCCCGCGTGGGCACGCCGCGCTGCCCGGATCACGACATTCCGCTGGAGGCCCAGACCGTCAGCCAGATGGTCGACCTCGTCCTGGCGCAGCCCGAAGGCGCCCGCCTCATGCTGCTGGCCCCGGTCATCCGCGAACGCAAAGGCGAGCACCTGGCCATTTTCGAAGAGCTGCGCGCGCAGGGTTTCGTCCGTGCGCGCATCAACGGCAAGCTCTACGAAATGGACGAGCTGCCCAAGCTCGACAAGCAGAAGAAGCACACCATCGAAGTGGTGGTGGACCGCTTCAAGGTCCGTGCCGACCTGCAACAGCGTCTGGCCGAATCGTTCGAGACGGCGTTGAAGCTGGCCGATGGCATCGCCCTGGTGGCGTCGATGGACGACGAACCGTTCGAAGAGATCATCTTCTCCGCACGCTTTGCCTGCCCGATCTGCGGCCACGCAATCAGCGAACTGGAACCCAAGCTGTTCTCCTTCAACAACCCGGCCGGCGCCTGCCCGACCTGCGATGGCCTGGGCGTGAAACAGTTTTTCGACAACAAGCGCTTGGTGAATGGCGAATTGACCCTGGCCGAGGGCGCGATCCGCGGCTGGGACCGGCGCAACGTCTACTATTTCCAGATGCTCGGCTCGCTCGCCAGCCATTATCAGTTCAGCCTCGACGTGCCGTTCAACGAGCTGCCGGCCGACCAGCAGAAAGTCATCCTCACCGGCAGCGGCACCCACAACGTCGACTTCCGTTACCTGAATGACCGGGGCGATATCGTCAAACGTTCGCACCCGTTCGAAGGCATCGTGCCCAACCTCGAACGCCGCTACCGCGAAACCGAGTCGGCCAGCGTCCGTGAAGAACTCGCCAAGTTCCTCAGCACCCAGCCCTGCCCGGACTGCCGCGGCACGCGTCTGCGCCGCGAGGCTCGGCATGTATGGGTAGGCGAGAAAACCCTGCCCGCCGTCACCGGCCTGCCGATCGGCGACGCCACCGAGTACTTCGGCACGCTCGCCCTGACCGGACGCAAGGGCGAAATTGCCGACAAGATCCTCAAGGAAATCCGCGAGCGCCTGCAGTTTCTGGTCAACGTCGGCCTGGACTACCTGACCTTGGACCGCAGTGCCGACACGCTGTCCGGCGGCGAAGCCCAGCGCATCCGTCTGGCCAGCCAGATCGGTGCGGGCCTGGTCGGCGTGATGTACATTCTCGACGAGCCCTCCATCGGCCTGCATCAGCGGGACAATGATCGGTTGCTGGGGACCCTCAAGCACCTGCGCGACATCGGCAATACCGTCATCGTCGTCGAGCATGACGAAGATGCCATTCGCCTCGCCGACTACGTGGTGGACATCGGCCCCGGCGCCGGCGTGCATGGCGGCCATATCGTCGCCCAGGGCACCGCGCAGGAGGTCATGGACCATCCCGACTCGCTGACCGGCAAGTACCTGTCCGGCCGCGTGAAGATCGCCGTGCCAGCCAAGCGTACGCCGCGCAACAAAAAGCTGGCCCTGACGCTCAAGGGCGCCCGCGGCAACAATCTGCGCAATGTCGATCTGGAGATCCCGATCGGCTTGCTGACCTGCGTCACCGGCGTTTCCGGCTCGGGCAAGTCGACCCTGATCAACAACACCCTGTTCCCCCTCAGCGCCACCGCTCTCAATGGTGCAACCACGCTGGAAGCCTCGGCGCATGACAGCATCAATGGCTTGCAGCACCTGGACAAAGTGGTCGACATCGACCAGAGCCCGATCGGACGCACGCCGCGCTCGAACCCTGCCACCTACACCGGATTGTTCACACCGATCCGCGAACTGTTCGCTGGGGTGCCGGAATCGCGCTCACGCGGTTATGGCCCGGGCCGCTTCTCGTTTAACGTCAAGGGTGGTCGCTGCGAGGCCTGCCAGGGCGACGGCTTGATCAAGGTAGAGATGCACTTCCTGCCCGACATCTATGTGCCCTGCGATGTCTGCAAGAGCAAGCGCTACAACCGCGAAACCCTGGAGATCAAGTACAAGGGCAAGAACATCCACGAAACCCTCGAGATGACCATCGAGGAGGCGCGCGAGTTCTTCGATGCGGTACCGGCACTGGCGCGCAAGCTGCAGACGCTCATGGATGTCGGCCTGTCCTACATCAAGCTGGGGCAGTCGGCGACCACCTTGTCCGGCGGTGAAGCACAGCGGGTCAAACTGTCCCGCGAGCTGTCCAAGCGCGACACCGGCAAGACGCTCTACATCCTTGACGAACCCACCACTGGCCTGCACTTCGCCGATATCCAGCAGCTGCTCGACGTGCTGCATCGCCTGCGCGACCACGGCAACACCGTGGTGGTGATCGAGCACAACCTCGATGTCATCAAGACTGCAGACTGGCTGGTCGACCTGGGCCCGGAGGGCGGCTCCAAAGGCGGCCAGATCATCGCCGTCGGCACACCGGAGCAGGTTGCGGACATGAAGCAGTCCTACACCGGTCACTACCTCAAACCGCTGCTCGAACGCGACAAAGCCTGAAACTAAAAAGCCCCGCACAAGCGGGGCTTTTTTCAATCCAAACACAACACCAACCCTGTAGCAGCGGCGCAAGCCGCGTCATCGGCCAGCACCATAACCCTGCAGAATCACCGTGCATCCTGCCTGGCCTTCAACCACTGCTACGATGAGATCAGAACTGCGACTGCAGGTAATTCTCCAAGCCAATGGACTTGATCAAACCCTGCTGCTTCTCCAGCCAGTACGTATGATCTTCCTCGGTATCCGCCAACTGCACCCGCAGTATGTCGCGAGTCACGAAGTCGCTGTGTCGTTCGCACAACTCGATACCCTTGCACAAGGCCGCACGCACCTTGTATTCCAGACGCAGATCGGCAGCGATCATGCTCGGGACATCCGTACCGACTTCAAGGTCGTCCGGACGCATGCGCGGCGTGCCTTCGAGCATCAGGATGCGACGCATCAAGGCGTCGGCATGACCTGCTTCTTCTTCCATCTCATGATTGATGCGCTCGAAGAGCTTGGCGAAGCCCCAGTCCTCGTACATCCGCGAGTGGATGAAATACTGATCACGGGCAGCCAGCTCGCCTGTGAGCAAAGTATTGAGGTAATCGATTACGTCCGGGTGGCCTTGCATCGCCGTATATCTCCTAGCAGAAAGGCATAGTTTGAACCAAGGTCGCGGATACGTCACGGCCCGCGGTGCAGAAATACGCTAAAAAGCAGAGAAAATGTGACGAAATAAAGCGAAAAACCGCCCAGATGAGGGCGGTTCTTCTTATCACTTAGGTTCAGCCCAGTTGCATGCCCAATGCCTTGGCGATCCCATTACCGTAGGCTTCGTCCGCACGGTAGAAGTGCTGCAACTGGCGCTCCACCACATCCGCGCTGACACCCATCATCGCGCCAGCGATGTTGTCGATGAGCAGAGTCTGCTGCTCGGCATTCATCAAACGAAAAAGAGCGCCGGCCTGGCTGTAGTAATCCGCATCCACGCGATGATCGAAGCGATCAGCATCACCGTGCAAGGCCAAGGCCGGCTCGCGATACTGAGGCGCCTGCTTGGGTGCATCGGTGTAGCTGTTGGGCTCGTAGTTAGGAGCAGCACCGCCATTGCTGCCAAAGGCCATCGAACCGTCGCGCTGGTACGAGTGAACCGTGCTGCGGGGTGCGTTCACCGGCAACTGCTGATGATTGGTCCCGACGCGATAGCGGTGGGCATCGGCATAGGCGAACACACGGCCTTGCAGCATGCGGTCGGGCGACAGCCCTACGCCGGGCACCATGTTGCTCGGGCCGAAGGTTGCCTGCTCAACTTCGGCAAAGTAGTTCAGCGGATTGCGGTTCAGTTCCAGCATGCCCACTTCGATCAACGGAAACTGCTTCTGCGACCAGGTCTTGGTCACGTCGAACGGGTTTTCGTGGTGACGGTTCGCCTGATCCTCACTCATGATCTGCATGCATACTCGCCACTTGGGGAAATCCCCACGCTCGATTGCATCGAACAGATCGCGCTGTGCGTAATCCGGGTCGGTGCCGGCGATACGCGCCGCGTCGGCTGGAGCAAGGTTCTTGATGCCCTGAGCCGTCTTGTAGTGCCACTTGACCCAGTGACGCTCACCCTTGGCATTGATCAAGCTATAGGTGTGGCTACCGAAGCCGTGCATGTGACGATAGCCGTCCGGAATGCCGCGGTCCGAGAACAGAATGGTCACCTGGTGCAACGCTTCGGGCGAATGGGACCAGAAGTCCCACATCATCTGCGCGCTCTTGAGGTTGCTTTGAGGCAAACGCTTCTGGGTGTGGATGAAATCGGGAAACTTCATCGGGTCGCGAATGAAGAACACAGGCGTGTTGTTGCCAACGATGTCCCAGTTGCCTTCCTCAGTGTAGAACTTGAGGGCGAAACCTCGCGGATCGCGCTCGGTATCGGCTGAGCCGCGCTCGCCACCCACTGTGGAAAATCGCAGGAAGGTTTCGGTCTGCTTGCCTACGGTACTGAACAGCTTGGCATTGGAGTATTCCGAGATGTCACGGCTTACCGTAAAGGTGCCGTATGCGCCTGAGCCCTTTGCATGAACACGACGCTCGGGAATATTCTCGCGGTTGAAATGCGCAAGCTTCTCGATCAGATGGAAATCGTCCAGCAGCAAGGGACCACGCGGCCCCGCAGAACGGGAATTCTGATTGTCGGCGACCGGTGCGCCGCTAGCGGTGGTGAGGATCTTGCTCTGGCTCATGGACGATGTTCCTTGGTAAGGCTTGCTGTGTAGGCGCCGACTTCAGCGGCTTGGAGCAAGTATCCAAAAAACACCCTCATTCGACTAATGAGCAAATCTTCTTTGCCTGATAGATTTTGACTAATCAGCAGGCATAAAAAAACCGGACCTAAGCCCGGTTTTTCAAGAACAGACTGTTCGTCTTATTCAGCAGCTTCAACCGAGCCACCAACAGGACGATCAACCAGCTCGACGTACGCCATAGGTGCGTTATCGCCAGTACGGAAGCCGCACTTGAGGATACGCAGGTAACCGCCCTGACGGGTGGCATAGCGCTTGCCCAGATCGTTGAACAGCTTACCAACCATTTCTTTCGAACGAGTACGGTCGAAAGCAAGACGGCGGTTTGCAACGCTGTCTACCTTGGCCAGGGTGATCAGCGGCTCGGCAACGCGGCGCAGTTCCTTGGCTTTTGGCAGGGTAGTCTTGATCAGCTCGTGCTCGAACAGCGACACCGCCATGTTCTGAAACATGGCCTTGCGGTGCGAGCTGGTACGGCTCAGGTGACGTCCACTTTTACGATGACGCATGGTTCATTCCTTACCAAACACAACGTTCGGTGATTACGACGATCAGGCAGTCGCCTTGTCGTCCTTCTTAAGACTTGCAGGCGGCCAGTTGTCGAGGCGCATGCCGAGGGACAGACCGCGGGAGGCCAGAACGTCCTTGATTTCGGTCAAGGATTTCTTGCCCAGGTTCGGAGTCTTCAACAGTTCTACTTCGGTACGCTGAATCAGGTCGCCGATGTAGTAAATGTTTTCCGCCTTAAGGCAGTTAGCCGAACGTACAGTCAGTTCCAGATCGTCAACCGGGCGAAGCAGGATCGGATCGATCTCGTCTTCCTGCTCGATTACCACAGGCTCACTGTCACCTTTGAGATCGACGAACGCAGCCAACTGCTGTTGCAGAATGGTTGCAGCGCGACGGATGGCCTCTTCAGGATCCAGGGTACCGTTGGTTTCCAGATCAATAACCAGCTTGTCCAGGTTAGTGCGCTGCTCGACACGGGCGTTTTCCACCACGTATGCGATACGGCGTACCGGGCTGAACGAAGAGTCGAGCTGCAAGCGACCAATGCTGCGGCTTTCGTCTTCATCGCTTTGACGCGAGTCGGCCGGTTCATAACCACGACCACGAGCTACGACGAGCTTCATGTTCAGGGCGCCGTTAGACGCCAGGTTAGCGATTACGTGATCGGGATTAACGATCTCGACATCATGATCCAGCTGAATATCGGCAGCGGTAACCACCCCCGAACCCTTTTTCGACAAGGTCAGCGTAACTTCGTCACGACCGTGCAGCTTGATAGCCAGGCCTTTCAGGTTCAACAGGATTTCAATGACGTCTTCCTGTACACCTTCGATGGCGCTGTACTCATGGAGTACACCGTCAATCTCGGCCTCGACTACTGCGCAGCCGGGCATTGAGGACAACAGGATGCGTCGCAGCGCGTTGCCCAGGGTATGGCCGAAACCACGCTCGAGAGGCTCGAGGGTGATTTTGGCGCGGGTTGGACTGACGACCTGCACATCAATATGGCGGGGCGTCAGGAACTCATTTACCGAAATCTGCATGGATGCACCTATTTTCTAGCCCTTACTTGGAGTAGAGCTCGACAATCAGGCTTTCGTTGATGTCGGCGGACAGATCACTGCGAGCAGGAACGTTCTTGAAAACGCCCGACTTCTTCTCAGTGTCTACTTCTACCCATTCTACGCGGCCACGTTGGGCACACAGATCGAGAGCTTGGACAATGCGAAGCTGGTTTTTAGCTTTCTCGCGAATCGCGACCACGTCACCAGCACGAACCTGGTAGGACGGAACGTTAACGGTCTTACCGTTTACGCTGACCGACTTGTGCGATACCAACTGACGGGATTCGGCACGAGTCGAGCCGAAGCCCATACGGTATACGACGTTGTCCAGACGGCATTCGAGCAGTTGCAGCAGGTTCTCGCCGGTTGCGCCTTTCTTGCCGGCAGCTTCCTTGTAGTAACCGCTGAACTGACGCTCGAGAACGCCATAGATACGACGGACTTTCTGCTTTTCACGCAGCTGGGTGCCGTAGTCGGACTGGCGGCCACGGCGCTGACCGTGGATACCTGGGGCTGCTTCGATATTGCACTTCGATTCCAGGGCGCGAACGCCGCTTTTCAGGAACAGGTCAGTGCCTTCACGACGAGCCAGTTTGCATTTTGGACCAATGTAACGAGCCATTATCTATCGTCTCCTGAATTACACGCGGCGCTTCTTCGGCGGACGGCACCCGTTATGCGGGATTGGCGTCACGTCGGTGATGCTGGCGATCTTATAGCCACAGCCGTTCAATGCACGGACAGCGGACTCACGACCTGGACCTGGACCCTTGACGTTGACGTCGAGGTTCTTCAGGCCATATTCCAGCGCAGCTTGACCAGCACGCTCTGCAGCCACCTGGGCAGCGAACGGGGTGGACTTGCGTGAACCGCGGAAACCCGAACCGCCGGAGGTGGCCCAGGACAGGGCGTTACCTTGACGATCGGTAATGGTCACGATGGTGTTGTTGAAAGACGCGTGGATGTGGGCGATGCCATCAACCACTGTCTTTTTGACTTTCTTACGAGGACGAGCAGCAGGTTTTGCCATGACTAGATTCCTGTCGATTCGCTGGTGCGATTACTTGCGGATCGGCTTACGCGGACCTTTACGGGTACGCGCGTTGGTCTTGGTACGCTGACCGCGTACTGGCAGACCACGACGATGACGAAGACCGCGATAGCAGCCCAGATCCATCAAGCGCTTGATTTTCATGTTGATTTCGCGGCGCAGATCACCTTCGGTGGTGAACTTCGCCACTTCGCCACGCAGCTGTTCAATCTGCTCGTCGCTCAGATCCTTGATCCGTGCGGCTGGGTTGACCCCAGTGTCTGCACAGATTTTCTGTGCAGTAGTGCGACCAACACCATAGATGTAGGTCAGCGAGATAACAGTGTGCTTGTTATCTGGAATGTTAACGCCTGCAATACGGGCCATTCAGTGGGACTCCAATTGACAGCTACCTACGCCCCGGAAGCCAAGAAATAGGGCGCGAGATAATATCGCTGTAATAACAAATAATCAACCCAGCAGCGCACTAGCTGCCGGGCTTGTAGCACATCACAGTCAGCCTTGGCGCTGTTTGTGACGCGGCTCTGCGCTGCAAATGACTCGAACGACGCCTTCGCGACGAATGATTTTGCAGTTACGGCACAGCTTTTTCACCGATGCACGAACTTTCATTGCCAACTCCTCGAACCTTAAGGGACTGTCAGCGCAGCAGACCGCTGCCACCGTAGCCTTTCAGGTTGGCTTTCTTCATCAGGGATTCGTACTGGTGCGAAACGAGGTGCGATTGTACTTGGGACATAAAGTCCATCACAACCACTACCACAATCAGCAACGAGGTCCCGCCAAGGTAGAACGGAACGTTTGCAGCCACCACCAGGAACTGTGGAAGCAAGCAGACGCACATCATGTACAGGGCACCGAACATGGTCAAACGGGTCAGAACGCCATCAATGTAGCGCGCCGACTGCTCGCCTGGACGAATACCCGGAATAAAGGCACCGGACTTCTTCAGGTTTTCCGCCACGTCTTTCGGATTGAACATCAACGCCGTATAGAAGAAGCAGAAGAAAATGATCCCTGCACTAAACAGCAGAATGTTCAACGGCTGACCAGGAGCGATCGACTGCGAGACGTCCTGCAACCAGCCCATACCTTCGGACTGACCGAACCAGGAGCCCAGCGAAGCCGGGAACAGCAAGATGCTGCTCGCGAAAATGGCAGGAATCACACCGGCCATGTTCACTTTCAGCGGCAAGTGGCTCGTCTGCGCAGCGAAAACCTTGCGGCCTTGCTGACGCTTGGCATAGTGAACGGCTATTCGCCGCTGACCACGCTCGATGAACACCACGAAACCGATAATCGCCACTGCCAGCAGACCGATCGCAACCAGCGCGAAGATGTTGATATCACCCTGACGCGCAGACTCGAAAGACTGCCCGATCGCTCTCGGAAGACCAGCAACGATACCCGCGAAGATCAACATCGAGATACCGTTACCCACACCACGCTCAGTGATCTGCTCACCCAGCCACATCATGAACATCGCGCCCGCCACGAAAGTGGAGACCGCCACGAAGTAGAAGCTGAAGCTTGCAGTGAACGCCACACCCTGATTGGCCAAGCCGATCGACATGCCGATCGCCTGTACCAAGGCCAGGATGACGGTGCCATAGCGGGTGTACTGGCTGATCTTGCGACGGCCAGCTTCCCCTTCCTTCTTCAACTGCTCCAGTTGCGGGCTCACGGCGGTCATCAGCTGCATGATGATCGATGCCGAAATGTACGGCATGATCCCCAGTGCAAAGATGCTCATCCGTTCCAGCGCGCCACCGGAAAACATGTTGAACAAGCTAAGAATGGTCCCCTCATTCTGTCGAAACAGGTCTGCGAGTCGGTCCGGGTTGATACCTGGAACCGGGATGTGTGCGCCAATTCTGTAGACGATGATCGCCAGGAACAGAAAACGCAGACGAGCCCAGAGTTCAGACATACCGCCCTTGCCTAGCGCTGAGAGAGCACCTTGCTTAGCCATTTATTCCTCGAACTTGCCGCCAGCTGCTTCGATAGCCGCACGCGCACCTTTGGTGGCGGCGATTCCCTTGATGGTCACAGCGCGAGTCACTTCGCCCGACAGCATGATTTTCACACGCTGTACGTTCTGGTTGATCACGTTGGCATCCTTCAGGGACTGCACGGAGACGATGTCGCCTTCCACTCGGGCCAGCTCGGACAGACGCACTTCTGCGCGGTCCATGGCTTTCAGGGAAACGAAACCGAACTTCGGCAAGCGACGGTGCAGCGGCTGTTGACCGCCTTCGAAGCCTGGAGCGATGGTGCCACCGGAGCGGGAGGTCTGACCTTTGTGGCCACGGCCACCGGTCTTGCCCAAACCACTACCGATACCACGACCCGGGCGATGCTTTTCGCGACGCGAACCGGGAGCTGGACTCAGATCATTGAGTTTCATCGATTAACCCTCTACGCGAAGCATGTAGTAGGCCTTGTTGATCATCCCGCGATTCTCGGGAGTATCCTGGACTTCTACAGTGTGACCGATGCGACGCAGACCCAGACCCTTAACGCACAATTTGTGGTTAGGGATACGGCCGGTCATGCTTTTGATCAGCGTAACTTTTACAGTAGCCATGATCAGATGATCTCCTCAACGTTCAGACCGCGCTTGGCGGCGATGGACGACGGGGACTGCATGGCTTTCAGACCCTTGAACGTAGCGTGAACCACGTTGACGGGGTTGGTCGAGCCGTAGCATTTGGCCAGAACGTTCTGGACACCAGCCACTTCGAGAACGGCACGCATTGCGCCGCCAGCGATGATACCGGTACCTTCCGAAGCAGGCTGCATGTACACCTTCGAAGCGCCGTGAGCGGACTTCATGGCGTACTGCAAGGTGGTCCCGTTCAGGTCCACTTGAATCATGTTGCGACGAGCTGCTTCCATAGCTTTCTGGATGGCAGCAGGCACTTCACGAGACTTGCCACGGCCGAAGCCAACACGGCCCTTGCCATCACCTACCACGGTCAACGCGGTGAAGGTGAAGATACGGCCGCCTTTGACGGTCTTGGCAACGCGGTTAACTTGAACCAGCTTCTCGATGTAGCCTTCGTCGCGCTTTTGGTCGTTATTTGACATAACTTAGAACTCCAGCCCAGCTTCACGAGCGCCATCGGCCAGCGCTTTGACGCGACCGTGGTACTTGAAGCCAGAGCGGTCGAAAGCCACCTGCGAGACGCCAGCGGCCTTAGCACGCGAAGCGACCAGCTGGCCAACCTTAGTGGCCGCGTCAATGTTGCCAGTGGCACCATCACGCAATTCTTTGTCCAAAGTCGAGGCACTTGCCAAGACCTTGCTGCCGTCGGCCGAGATGACCTGGGCATAGATGTGCTGCGAAGAGCGGAACACGCAGAGACGCACGACTTCGAGTTCGTGCATTTTCAGGCGTGCCTTGCGAGCGCGACGCAGTCGAGTAACTTTTTTGTCGGTCATTTGCTATGCCCTACTTCTTCTTGGCTTCTTTACGGCGGACGACTTCGTCTGCGTAACGTACACCTTTGCCTTTGTAAGGCTCTGGCGGACGGAAATCGCGGATTTCAGCGGCCACTTGACCCACCAGCTGCTTGTCGATGCCCTTGATCAGGATATCGGTCTGGCTAGGAGTCTCAGCGGTGATGCCTTGCGGCAACTCGTAATCCACCGGATGAGAGAAGCCCAGCGACAGGTTCAGCACTGTGCCTTTTGCTTGTGCTTTATAGCCAACACCGACCAGCTGGAGCTTGCGCTCGAAGCCTTGGCTTACGCCCTGGACCATGTTGTTGACCAAAGCGCGAGTGGTACCGGCCATTGCACGGGTCTGCTGATCGCCGTTCTTGGCAGCGAAACGCAGTTCGCCAGCCTCTTCAACGACTTCAACCGACGAGTGAACGTTCAGTTCCAGAGTGCCCTTGGCACCCTTCACCGAAAGCTGTTGGCCGGCGAATTTTACTTCGACACCAGCTGGCAGCTTAACGGGGTTCTTAGCGACGCGAGACATGCTTATCCCCCCTTAGAACACTGTGCAGAGTACTTCGCCGCCGACACCGGCAGCGCGCGCAGCACGATCCGTCATCACACCTTTATTGGTGGAGACGATGGATACGCCGAGACCGCCACGAACTTTTGGCAGGTCATCAACGGATTTGTACTGACGCAGGCCTGGACGACTTACGCGCTTGACTTCCTCGATGACCGGACGGCCTTCGAAGTATTTCAGCTCGATGGAAAGCGACGGTTTTGCTTCGCTGCTTACCTGAAAACCCGCGATGTAACCTTCGTCCTTCAGAACTTTGGCCACAGCTACCTTCAACGTGGAAGATGGCATGCTTACGACGGGCTTTTCAGCCATCTGGGCATTACGGATTCGAGTTAGCATGTCCGCTAACGGGTCCTGCATACTCATGGGCTAGACGCTCCTGATACAAAAATAATTAGCCTTGCGGCTACAACGTCGCCGAGCGTTTGATCCGGTCCAAAAACCCGGGCTCAGGCGAGCCGGCAATTCTAGACGTACGGCAGAAATGAATCAAGCCCCATGAGGGGCTTGATTCAGTCGCCGTGACACCGGCGGTCGGTTGATTGCTCAATCGAGCGCAGGCATCTCGTCTGTCCGACTTACCAGCTGGCTTTGACCAGACCTGGTACGTCACCGCGCATGGCGGCCTGGCGCAGCATGTTACGGCCGAGGCCGAACTTGCGGTACACGCCATGTGGACGACCAGTCAGGCGGCAGCGGTTACGCATGCGAGCAGCGCTCGCATCACGTGGCTGCTTCTGCAGGGCTACGGAAGCATTCCAGCGCTCTTCTTCACTTGCGTTCAGATTGACGATGATTGCTTTGAGCTCAGCACGCTTCTTGGCGTATTTAGCTACCGTCAGCTGACGCTTGAGCTCACGGTTCTTCATGCTCTTCTTGGCCATTTTCCTACTCCAATCAGTTGCGGAACGGGAAGTTGAAGGCACGCAGCAAGGCGCGACCTTCTTCATCCGAACGAGCAGTGGTGGTCAGGGTAATGTCCAGACCGCGCAGAGCATCGATCTTGTCGTAATCGATTTCCGGGAAAATGATCTGCTCTTTCACGCCCATGCTGTAGTTGCCACGACCGTCGAAGGACTTGGCATTCAGGCCGCGGAAGTCGCGTACCCGAGGCAGGGAGATCGCCAGCAGGCGGTCCAGGAATTCGTACATCTTGTCGCGACGCAAGGTCACCTTGACACCGATCGGCCAACCCTCACGGACCTTGAAGCCCGCGATGGATTTGCGTGCGAAGGTCACAACGGCTTTCTGGCCGCAGATCTTCTCGATGTCGGCTACAGCGTGCTCGATGACTTTCTTGTCGCCGATCGCTTCGCCCAGACCCATGTTCAGGGTGATCTTGGTAACGCGCGGAACTTCCATCACGTTCGCAAGCTTGAGTTCTTCCTTAAGCTTGGGAGCGATTTCCTTCCGGTAAATCTCTTTCAGTCGTGCCATGGTCTTCTACCTAGCAGTGTTCAAGCATCAACCGCTTTTTGGGTCGACTTGAAGACACGAATTTTTTTGCCTTCTTCTACTTTGAAACCAACGCGGTCAGCCTTGTTGGTTTCGCCATTGAAGATGGCGACGTTGGAAGCGTGCAGAGGCGCTTCTTTCTCGACGATACCGCCTTGTACGCCCGACATCGGGTTAGGCTTGGTATGACGCTTCACCAGGTTGACCCCACCAACGACCAGACGGTCGTCAGCGAGAACCTTGAGCACCTTACCGCGCTTGCCTTTGTCTTTGCCGGCGATCACGATGATCTCGTCGTCACGACGAATCTTTTGCATGTCGGATCTCCTTACAGCACTTCTGGGGCGAGCGAGACGATCTTCATGAACTTCTCGGAACGAAGCTCACGGGTCACTGGCCCAAAGATACGGGTGCCGATTGGCTCTTGCTTGTTGTTCAACAGAACAGCAGCGTTGCCATCGAAGCGGATGATGGAGCCGTCAGCACGACGAACGCCGTGACGAGTGCGGACTACAACAGCAGTCATCACTTGACCTTTCTTCACCTTGCCACGAGGAATTGCTTCCTTCACGGTCACCTTGATGATGTCGCCGATGCCAGCGTACCGGCGGTGCGAGCCGCCCAGTACCTTGATGCACATGACGCGACGAGCGCCGCTGTTATCGGCCACATCGAGCATGGATTGAGTCTGAATCATAGAATTTCTCCGACCCCTAGCCCTTAGACTTCAACAGCGCGTTCGAGAACGTCAACCAGTGCCCAGGACTTGGTCTTGGCCAGCGGACGGGTTTCACGAATAGTGACCTTGTCGCCGATCTTGCACTGATTGGTTTCGTCGTGAGCGTGCAGCTTAGTCGAACGCTTAACGTATTTACCGTAGATCGGGTGCTTTACGCGACGCTCGATCAATACGGTGATGGTTTTGTCCATCTTGTCGCTGACCACACGGCCAGTCAGCGTACGGACGGTTTTTTCGGCTTCAGCCATGATCACTTACCTGCCTGCTGGTTGAGCACAGTTTTCACGCGAGCGATGTCGCGCTTCACTTGCGAGAGCAGGTGAGACTGCCCCAACTGGCCAGTTGCTTTCTGCATGCGCAGATTGAACTGGTCGCGCAGCAAGCCGAGCAGTTGCTCGTTCAGTTGCTGTGCTGATTTTTCACGAAGTTCATTCGCTTTCATCACATCACCGTCCGCTTAACAAAGGAGGTGGCGAGAGGCAGCTTTGCAGCCGCCAAGGCGAAAGCCTCACGCGCCAGCTCTTCGGAAACACCCTCGATTTCATACAGGACTTTGCCTGGCTGAATCTGGGCAACCCAATATTCCACGTTACCCTTACCTTTACCCATACGAACTTCGAGGGGCTTTTTGGAGATAGGCTTGTCCGGGAATACACGGATCCAGATCTTGCCGCCACGTTTAACGTGACGGGTCAGGGCACGACGCGCTGACTCGATCTGACGAGCGGTGAGACGACCACGAGCTACAGACTTCAGCGCATACTCGCCGAAGCTGACTTTGCTACCGCGCTGAGCCAGACCACGGTTGTGGCCAGTCATCTGCTTGCGGAACTTCGTACGCTTAGGTTGCAACATTTGGCGTACCCCTTACTTAGCAGCTTTTTTACGAGGCGCAGGTGCTTGTGGTTTCAGTTCTTCTTGGCGACCACCAATTACTTCGCCTTTGAAAATCCAAACCTTCACACCGATCACACCGTAAGTGGTGTGAGCTTCGTAGTTGGCATAGTCGATGTCGGCACGCAGGGTGTGCAAGGGCACACGACCTTCGCGATACCATTCAGTACGTGCGATTTCAGCACCGCCGAGACGACCGCTCACTTGGATCTTGATGCCTTTGGCACCAATGCGCATGGCGTTCTGTACGGCGCGCTTCATGGCGCGACGGAACATCACACGACGCTCCAGCTGCTGAGCTACGCTCTGCGCAACCAGCATACCGTCGAGCTCCGGCTTGCGGATCTCTTCGATATTGATGTGCACAGGCACACCCATTTGCTTGGTCAGGTCCTGGCGCAGTTTCTCAACATCTTCACCTTTCTTCCCGATAACGATACCAGGACGAGCGGTGTGGATGGTGATACGTGCAGTTTGGGCCGGACGATGGATATCGATACGGCTTACGGACGCGCTTTTTAGTTTGTCTTGGAGATACTCACGCACCTTCAGATCTGCGAACAAGTAGTCCGCATAAGTCCGACCGTCTGCGTACCAGACGGAGGTGTGCTCCTTGACGATTCCCAGGCGAATGCCAATGGGATGTACTTTCTGACCCATCTGATCGACTCCGTTACTTGTCAGCAACCTTGACAGTGATATGGCAAGACCGCTTGACGATGCGATCAGCCCGGCCTTTGGCACGAGGCATGATGCGCTTCAGCGAACGCCCTTCGTTGACGAAAACGGTGCTGACCTTCAGGTCATCAACGTCTGCGCCTTCGTTGTGCTCGGCGTTGGCTACGGCCGACTCCAGCACTTTCTTCATGATTTCCGCGGCTTTTTTACTGCTAAAAGCCAGCAGGTTGAGCGCTTCGCCCACCTTCTTCCCGCGGATCTGGTCGGCGACCAAGCGGGCTTTCTGGGCGGAGATTCGAGCGCCCGACAACTTAGCGGCTACTTCCATTTCCTTACCCCTTAACGCTTGGCTTTCTTGTCAGCCACGTGCCCACGATATGTGCGGGTACCGGCGAACTCGCCCAGTTTGTGGCCGACCATGTCTTCGTTCACGAGAACGGGGACGTGTTGGCGACCGTTGTGTACTGCGATGGTCAGACCGACCATTTGTGGCAGGATCATCGAACGACGCGACCAGGTCTTAACTGGTTTGCGATCGTTCTTTTCCGCCGCCACTTCGATCTTCTTCAGTAGGTGAAGATCAATAAAAGGACCTTTTTTCAGAGAACGTGGCACTGTCGTATCCCTCTATTTACTTGCGACGACGGACGATCATTTTGTCGGTACGCTTATTACCACGAGTCTTCGCGCCCTTAGTCGGGAAGCCCCATGGCGATACCGGATGACGACCACCGGAGGTACGACCTTCACCACCACCATGTGGGTGGTCAACCGGGTTCATGGCAACACCACGAACGGTTGGGCGAACGCCACGCCAGCGTTTGGCACCGGCTTTACCCAGCGAACGCAGGCTGTGCTCGGAGTTCGAGACTTCGCCCAGCGTTGCGCGGCACTCGGACAGCACTTTGCGCATTTCGCCCGAACGCAGGCGCAGGGTCACGTAGACACCTTCACGAGCGATCAGCTGAGCCGAAGCACCAGCGGAGCGAGCGATCTGAGCACCTTTGCCAGGCTTCAATTCGATGCCGTGGATGGTGCTACCGACCGGGATGTTGCGCAGCTGCAGCGAGTTGCCTGGCTTGATCGGTGCCAGAGCACCTGCAATCAGCTGGTCGCCAGCGCTCACGCCTTTCGGTGCGAGGATGTAGCGACGCTCGCCGTCTGCGTACAGAACCAGAGCAATGTGAGCAGTACGGTTAGGATCGTATTCAATGCGCTCGACGGTGGCAGTGATGCCATCCTTGTCGTTGCGACGGAAGTCGATCATGCGGTAATGCTGCTTGTGACCACCACCGATGTGACGGGTGGTAATGCGGCCATTGTTGTTACGACCACCAGTCTTCGATTTTTTCTCGAGCAGCGGTGCGTGAGGAGCGCCTTTATGCAGCTCCTGGTTGACCACCTTGACCACGAAACGGCGGCCAGGGGAAGTCGGTTTGCATTTAACGATTGCCATGATGCACCCCTTCCTTACTCAGCACTGCTGCTGAAATCGAGATCTTGGCCTGGCTGAAGGGAGATAACTGCCTTCTTCCAGTCATTACGCTTGCCCAGACCGCGAGCAGTGCGCTTGCTTTTACCCAGTACGTTCAGGGTAGTAACACGCTCTACTTTCACGCTGAACAGGCTTTCGACGGCCTTCTTGATTTCCAGCTTGGTTGCGTCGGTAGCAACCTTGAAAACGAACTGACCTTTCTTGTCTGCCAGAACCGTAGCCTTCTCGGAAACGTGCGGGCCAAGCAGAACTTTAAATACGCGTTCCTGGTTCATCCCAGCAGCTCCTCGAATTTCTTCACGGCCGACACGGTGATCAACACCTTGTCGTATGCGATCAGACTAACTGGGTCGGAACCTTGGACGTCACGTACATCGACGTGCGGCAGGTTGCGAGCAGCCAGGTACAGGTTCTCGTCGACGGAGTCCGATACGATCAGAACGTCGGTAAGGCCCATGCCATTCAGCTTGCCCAGCAGGTCTTTGGTTTTCGGTGCTTCGACAGCGAAGTCCTGAACCACGACCAGACGGTCGGTACGCACCAGCTCAGCAAGGATGGAGCGCAGTGCTGCGCGATACATCTTCTTGTTCAGCTTCTGGGTGTGATCCTGAGGACGAGCTGCGAAAGTGGTACCACCGCCACGCCAGATAGGGCTACGGATAGTACCGGCACGAGCACGGCCAGTACCTTTCTGACGCCAAGGGCGCTTACCGCCACCACGAACGTCGGAACGGGTCTTTTGCTGCTTGCTGCCCTGACGACCGCCAGCCATGTAGGCCACGACTGCCTGGTGCACCAGCGTCTCGTTGAACTCGCCGCCGAAGGTCAGTTCGGAAACTTCGATCGCCTGAGCGTCATTTACATTTAATTGCATTTTCGCTTCCCCTTAACCGCGAGCCTTGGCTGCCGGACGCACAACCAGGTTGCCGCCGGTTGCGCCAGGAACAGCACCCTTGACGAGCAGCAGATTGCGTTCAGCGTCGACGCGCACAACTTCCAGGGACTGCACGGTCACGCGCTCAGCGCCCATATGACCGGACATTTTTTTGCCCTTGAATACACGGCCAGGAGTCTGGCACTGGCCGATGGAGCCAGGGACGCGGTGGGAAACGGAGTTACCGTGCGTGTTGTCTTGACCGCGGAAGTTCCAACGCTTGATGGTACCGGCAAAGCCTTTACCTTTGGACTGACCGGTAACATCTACCAGTTGGCCCGCTGCGAAGAGTTCAGCATTGATCAAGTCGCCAGCCTGGTATTCGCCTTCTGCAAGGCGGAATTCCCAGACGCCACGACCGGCAGCAACGTTCGCCTTGGCGAAGTGACCTGCTTGAGCAGCAGTCACACGCGAAGCACGACGCTCGCCGACAGTGACTTGCACTGCACGATAGCCATCAGTTTCTTCAGTTTTAAACTGGGTGACGCGATTCGGCTCGATCTCAATGACCGTGACCGGAATGGAGACACCTTCTTCGGTGAAAATACGGGTCATACCGCATTTACGACCGACTACACCAATAGTCATGTTGTAAACCTCATGAGTGTACGGGGCTTTCACCCGCTATGGCCGCCCATTTCAGAGCGTTACACGACTAAGACCCAAGTCTTAGCCGAGGCTGATCTGCACTTCCACACCTGCCGCAAGATCAAGCTTCATCAGCGCGTCAACGGTTTTGTCCGTTGGCTGGACGATGTCCAGAACACGCTTATGAGTGCGGATCTCGTACTGGTCGCGCGCGTCTTTGTTGACGTGCGGGGAAACCAGAACGGTGAACCGCTCTTTACGGGTAGGAAGTGGAATTGGACCACGCACCTGAGCACCAGTACGTTTCGCGGTTTCCACGATTTCCTGGGTGGATTGGTCGATCAGGCGATGGTCAAAAGCCTTCAACCTGATACGGATTTGCTGATTTTGCATTGGATTTCAGACTCCGGCTGCTGTTCCCACCGGGCGCAATGCACCCGTTAAAAGGAGGCGCAATTCTATAGACGCGCCCATCGAGTGTCAACCCAATAAAAAAGCCCCCGCTAAGCGGGGGCCTTTTCAAACGATCAACGATTACTCGATGATTTTGGCTACGACGCCAGCGCCGACGGTACGACCGCCTTCACGGATAGCGAAACGCAGACCGTCTTCCATTGCGATGGTCTTGATCAGGGTGACAACCATTTTGATGTTGTCGCCTGGCATTACCATTTCAACGCCTTCCGGCAGTTCGCAGTTACCGGTCACGTCAGTGGTCCGGAAGTAGAACTGTGGACGGTAGCCTTTGAAGAACGGAGTGTGACGACCGCCTTCTTCCTTGCTCAGCACGTAGACTTCAGCTTCGAACTTGGTGTGCGGCTTGACCGAACCCGGCTTGACCAGAACCTGGCCACGCTCGACGTCGTCACGCTTGGTGCCGCGCAGCAGCACGCCGCAGTTCTCGCCAGCACGACCTTCGTCCAGCAGCTTGCGGAACATTTCAACGCCGGTGCAGGTGGTGACGGTGGTGTCACGCAGACCTACGATTTCCAGCGAATCCTGAACCTTGACGATGCCGCGCTCGATACGACCGGTAACAACGGTACCGCGACCGGAGATCGAGAACACGTCTTCGATTGGCATCAGGAATGGCTTGTCGATGACACGGACTGGATCTGGGATGTAGCTGTCCAGAGTCTCAACCAGTTTACGAACGGAGCTGGTGCCCATTTCGTTGTCGTCTTTGCCTTCCAGCGCCATACGAGCCGAACCGATGATGATCGGAGTGTCGTCGCCTGGGAAGTCGTAGGTCGACAGCAGGTCACGAACTTCCATCTCTACCAGTTCCAGCAGCTCGGCGTCGTCTACCAGGTCGGCCTTGTTCAGGTAAACCACGATGTACGGAACGCCAACCTGGCGGGACAGCAGGATGTGCTCACGGGTTTGTGGCATCGGACCATCAGCGGCCGAGCAAACCAGAATCGCGCCGTCCATCTGGGCAGCACCGGTGATCATGTTCTTCACATAGTCAGCGTGACCTGGGCAGTCAACGTGAGCGTAGTGACGGATCAGCGAGTTGTATTCAACGTGCGCGGTGTTGATGGTGATACCACGAGCCTTTTCTTCTGGAGCGCTGTCGATCTTGTCGAAGTCGACGATTGCGGAACCGAAAACTTCGGAGCAAACGCGAGTCAGAGCAGCAGTCAGAGTGGTTTTACCGTGGTCAACGTGACCAATGGTGCCAACGTTGACGTGCGGTAGGGAACGATCAAATTTTTCTTTAGCCACGACAATTAACTCCTTGCCTAAAGGACTGAATCAGCCTTGTTTTTTGGATACAGTTTCAGCGATGTGCGCCGGAGCTGTGTTGTATTTTTTGAATTCCATAGAGTAGCTTGCGCGACCCTGGGACATGGAGCGAACGTCGGTCGCATAACCGAACATCTCACCCAACGGAACCTCGGCGCGAATCACTTTGCCGGAAACCGTATCTTCCATACCCAAGATCATGCCGCGACGACGGTTAAGGTCGCCCATGACATCACCCATGTAGTCTTCAGGTGTAACAACTTCTACCGCCATGATCGGCTCAAGCAACTCACCACCGCCCTTCTGGGCCAGTTGCTTGGTTGCCATGGAGGCAGCGACCTTGAACGCCATCTCGTTGGAGTCGACGTCGTGGTAGGAACCGTCGAAAACGGTCGCTTTCAGGCCGATCAGCGGATAGCCGGCAACAACACCGTTCTTCATCTGCTCTTCGATACCCTTCTGAATCGCCGGGATGTATTCCTTGGGAACCACACCACCGACGACTTCGTTCACGAATTGCAGACCTTCCTGACCTTCGTCAGCAGGGGCAAAACGGATCCAGCAGTGACCAAACTGACCACGACCGCCGGACTGACGAACGAACTTGCCTTCGATTTCACAGTTCTTCGTGATGCGCTCACGATAGGAAACCTGAGGCTTACCGATGTTGGCTTCGACGTTGAACTCACGGCGCATCCGGTCAACCAGGATGTCCAGGTGCAGCTCGCCCATGCCGGAGATGATCGTCTGACCAGTCTCTTCATCGGTTTTAACGCGGAAAGATGGATCTTCCTGAGCAAGCTTGCCCAGAGCGATACCCATTTTTTCCTGGTCATCCTTGGTCTTGGGCTCTACGGCAACCGAAATAACCGGCTCCGGGAAGTCCATGCGAACGAGGATGATCGGCTTGTCACCGTTGCACAAGGTTTCACCAGTGGTGACGTCCTTCATGCCGATCAAGGCCGCGATGTCGCCAGCGCGTACTTCCTTGATCTCTTCGCGGGCGTTGGCGTGCATCTGCACCATACGACCCACGCGCTCTTTCTTGCCCTTGACCGAGTTGATCACGCCGTCGCCGGAGTTCAACACGCCCGAGTAAACACGGACGAAGGTCAGGGTACCCACGAATGGGTCAGTGGCAATTTTGAATGCCAGAGCGGAAAACGGTTCTGCGTCGTCTGCATGACGCTCCAGCTCGATGGTCTCGTCATCCGGGTCAGTACCCTTGATGGCAGGAATATCGACCGGAGCCGGCAGGTAGTCGATCACAGCATCGAGAACCAGGGGAACGCCCTTGTTCTTGAACGAGGAACCGCAAACAGCCAAGACGATCTCGCCAGCGATGGTACGCTGACGCAGAGCAGCCTTGATTTCGTCGTTGGTGAGTTCTTCACCTTCGAGGTACTTGTTCATCAGCTCTTCGTTGGCTTCAGCCGCAGCTTCGACCATGTTGTTGCGCCATTCGTCAGCCAGTTCCTGCAGCTCGGCAGGGATAGGCTTGCGAACAGGAACCATGCCTTTGTCAGCATCGTTCCAGTACACAGCTTCCATGGCCAACAGATCGATCTGGCCCTGGAAATTGTCTTCGGAACCGATAGCCAGCTGGATAGGCACAGGAGTGTGACCCAAACGCTGCTTGATCTGACCGATCACGCGCAGGAAGTTCGCGCCAGCACGGTCCATCTTGTTTACGTAAACAAGACGAGGAACGCCGTACTTGTTGGCTTGACGCCATACGGTTTCCGACTGAGGCTCTACACCCGAGGTACCACAGAACACAACGACAGCGCCGTCGAGTACGCGCAGGGAACGCTCAACTTCAATGGTGAAGTCTACGTGGCCCGGGGTATCGATGACGTTGAAGCGATGCTCGTCCTTGTACTGCTTCTCGGAGCCCTTCCAGAAGGCGGTGATAGCAGCAGAAGTGATGGTAATACCACGCTCCTGCTCCTGAACCATCCAGTCCGTGGTCGCGGCGCCGTCATGCACCTCGCCCATTTTGTGGCTTTTGCCGGTGTAAAAAAGGACGCGCTCGGTGGTCGTGGTTTTACCAGCGTCCACGTGAGCAACGATACCAATGTTACGGTAGCGGTTAATCGGTGTAGTACGAGCCATAAAGCCCTCGCAAAATTAGTGACGCTGAATTTAGAAGCGGTAGTGCGAGAACGCTTTGTTGGCTTCAGCCATACGGTGAACGTCTTCACGCTTCTTAACTGCAGCACCTTTGCCTTCGGCAGCGTCCAGCAGTTCGCCGGCCAAGCGCAGAGCCATCGACTTTTCACCGCGCTTGCGCGCGAAGTCTACCAGCCAGCGCATTGCCAGGGCGTTACGACGGGACGGACGAACTTCGACCGGAACCTGGTAAGTAGCACCGCCTACACGGCGCGACTTCACTTCGACCAGCGGAGCGATGGCGTCGAGAGCTTTCTCGAAGATTTCCAGGGGGTCGCTGTTCTTGCGTTCTTTAACCTTGTCCAGCGCGCCATAAACGATACGCTCGGCAACGGCTTTCTTGCCGCTTTCCATCACGTGGTTCATGAACTTGGCCAGGATCTGGCTGCCGTATTTTGGATCGTCAAGCACTTCGCGCTTGGCTGCTACGCGTCTTCTTGGCATGGATAAGCCCTCAAACGGTCTTCAGGTTAGCTCGGGACAGGCCCGACCTTACTCTTATCGACTCAGAAAAATAGATAACTGCAGTGTGCAAACGCCGATTACTTCGGACGCTTGGTACCGTACTTCGAACGACCTTGGTTACGACCTTTGACGCCGGAGGTATCCAGGGAGCCGCGAACGGTGTGGTAACGAACACCTGGCAAGTCTTTTACACGACCGCCGCGGATCAGTACCACGCTGTGCTCTTGCAGGTTGTGGCCTTCACCGCCGATGTACGAGGAAACCTCGAAACCGTTGGTCAGGCGCACACGGCATACTTTACGCAGTGCCGAGTTAGGTTTTTTCGGCGTGGTGGTGTACACACGGGTGCACACACCACGACGTTGCGGGCAGTTCTGCAGCGCAGGTACGTCGGATTTCTCGACGATACGCTTGCGCGGCTGACGTACCAGCTGGTTGATAGTTGCCATCTACTAGCTCCACTGTTGTCTTGCGACGCTATTGTCTTGCAAGAAAAGCAAAAATGGCAGGAATCAATCCCGCCAAATTTAGGGGTACAAGAGTCTAAAGAGGATCTCGTCCCCAGTCAAGACAAGGCCCCGGCCTCCCCTGCCAACTCCGCTGCGACATTTTGTGTCGTTGCGGAGTTGGCAAGGGCTACCAGGGCCCCGTCATCACTACCGCTGGTCTCAATTACCGCTTGAGTTCAGCGCTTCGGTCAACGCAGCTTCCACTTCACTGGCGCTGACGCGAGTCGGTTTGTCGAGTTCACGGCGACGCTTGCGCTCGCTGTGATACGCCAGACCGGTACCAGCCGGGATCAGACGACCCACGACCACGTTCTCTTTCAGGCCGCGCAGGTAATCGCGCTTGCCGGTGACTGCCGCTTCGGTCAGTACTCGAGTGGTTTCCTGGAAGGAAGCCGCCGAGATGAACGATTCGGTGGACAACGACGCCTTGGTAATACCCAGCAGCACGCGAGTGAATTTCGAAACGAATTTCTCGTCCGCACTCAGACGCTCGTTCTCACCCAGTACGTGGGTCAGTTCCATCTGGTCGCCCTTGATGAAGCTGCTGTCGCCGGACTCGGAGATTTCGACCTTGCGCAGCATCTGACGCAGAATCGTCTCGATGTGCTTGTCGTTGATCTTCACGCCCTGCAGACGGTACACGTCCTGAATCTCGTTGACGATGTACTTGGCCAGCGCACTCACACCCAGCAAGCGCAGGATGTCATGCGGGTCACTCGGACCGTCCGAGATAACTTCGCCGCGGTTCACTTGTTCGCCTTCGAAGACGTTCAGGTGACGCCACTTCGGAATCAGCTCTTCATACGGATCGGTGCCGTCGTTCGGCGTGATAACCAAGCGGCGCTTGCCTTTGGTTTCCTTGCCGAAAGCGATGGTGCCGCTGACTTCCGCCAGGATCGAAGCTTCCTTCGGACGCCGCGCTTCGAACAAGTCGGCAACACGCGGCAGACCACCGGTGATGTCGCGAGTCTTCGAAGTTTCCTGTGGAATACGGGCGATAACGTCACCCACACCCACTTGCGCACCATCCGCCACGCCGACCAGGGCATTGGCTGGCAGGAAGTACTGGGCCGGTACGTCGGTACCTGGCAACAGCAGATCCTTGCCATCGACGCCAACCATCTTCACTGCCGGACGAATTTCCTTGCCCGCAGCTGGACGGTCCTTGGCATCGAGCACTTCGATGTTGGTCAGGCCGGTCAATTCGTCTGTTTGACGCTTGATCGTGATGCCTTCTTCCATGCCCACGTAGGTCACGGTACCTTTCATCTCGGTGACGATTGGGTGAGTGTGCGGGTCCCACTTGGCCACGATAGCGCCAGCGTCGACCTTGTCGCCTTCCTTCACCGAAATCACTGCACCGTATGGCAGCTTGTAACGTTCGCGCTCACGACCGAACTCGTCGGCAATCGCCAACTCACCCGAACGCGATACTGCAACCAGGTTGCCGTCCAGACGCTCGACGTGCTTCAGGTTATGCAGGCGGACAGTACCGCCGTTCTTCACCTGGACGCTGTCGGCAGCCGAGGTCCGGCTTGCCGCACCACCGATGTGGAACGTACGCATGGTCAGCTGGGTACCCGGCTCACCGATGGACTGGGCGGCGATAACGCCGACCGCTTCACCGATGTTCACCTGGTGACCGCGAGCCAGATCACGGCCGTAGCACTTGGCGCAGATACCGTAACGGGTTTCGCAGCTGATCGGCGAACGCACGATGACTTCGTCGATGCTGTTGAGCTCGATGAATTCAACCCACTTTTCGTCCACCAGCGTACCGCCCGGAACGATCACCTCGTCGGTGCCAGGCTTGAACACGTCGCGGGCGATCACTCGACCCAGAACGCGCTCGCCCAGCGGCTCGACGACGTCACCGCCTTCGATGTGCGGCGTCATCAGCAGACCGTGCTCGGTACCGCAGTCGACTTCGGTAACGACCAGATCCTGTGCAACGTCAACCAGACGGCGAGTCAGATAACCGGAGTTAGCTGTCTTCAATGCGGTATCCGCCAGACCCTTACGAGCACCGTGAGTCGAGATGAAGTACTGAAGTACGCTCAAGCCTTCACGGAAGTTCGCGGTGATCGGCGTCTCGATGATCGAGCCGTCCGGCTTGGCCATCAGGCCACGCATACCGGCCAGCTGGCGAATCTGAGCAGCCGAACCCCGGGCACCGGAGTCAGCCATCATGTACATCGAGTTGAACGATTCCTGGTCCACTTCGTTGCCATGACGATCGATGACCTTCTCTTTCGAGAGGTTCGACATCATTGCCTTGGACACTTCGTCGTTGGCCTTGGACCAAAGGTCGATCACCTTGTTGTACTTCTCGCCCTGGGTTACCAGGCCGGAAGCATACTGGCTCTCGATCTCTTTCACTTCGTCGGTCGCGGTACCGATGATGCGAGCTTTCTCATCCGGGATGACAAAGTCGTTGACACCGATGGACACGCCCGAGATCGTCGAATAGGCGAAACCGGTGTACATCAACTGGTCAGCGAAGATCACAGTCTCTTTCAGACCAACCACGCGATAGCACTGGTTGATCAGCTTGGAGATTGCCTTCTTCTTCATCGGCAGGTTGACGACATCGTACGACAGACCTTTTGGCACAACCTGGTACAACAAGGCACGGCCGACAGTGGTGTCGACAATACGAACGTTGCTCACGCTGCCGCCGTCACGGTCGTTGACGGTTTCGTGGATACGCACTTTGACCTTGGCGTGCAGTGCGGCTTCGCCGGCACGGAACACACGGTCAACTTCCTGCAGATCCGCGAACACACGACCTTCGCCTTTGGCGTTGATCGCTTCACGCGTCATGTAGTACAGACCCAATACAACGTCCTGCGACGGAACGATGATCGGCTCACCGTTGGCTGGCGACAGGATGTTGTTGGTCGACATCATCAGCGCACGGGCTTCGAGCTGGGCTTCCAGGGTCAACGGTACGTGGACCGCCATCTGGTCGCCGTCGAAGTCGGCGTTGTACGCAGCACAGACCAGAGGGTGCAGCTGAATAGCCTTGCCTTCGATCAGTACCGGTTCAAACGCCTGGATACCCAGACGGTGAAGGGTCGGTGCACGGTTGAGCAGCACGGGGTGTTCGCGAATCACTTCGGCGAGAACGTCCCATACTTCCGGCAGCTCGCGCTCGACCATCTTCTTGGCGGCCTTGATGGTGGTCGCCAGACCACGCATTTCCAGCTTGCCGAAAATGAACGGCTTGAACAGTTCCAGAGCCATCTTCTTCGGAAGACCACACTGGTGCAGGCGCAGGGTCGGGCCCACGGTAATAACTGAACGACCCGAGTAGTCGACGCGCTTGCCGAGCAAGTTCTGACGGAAACGACCCTGCTTACCCTTGATCATGTCAGCCAGGGACTTCAGGGGACGCTTGTTCGAACCGGTAATGGCACGACCGCGGCGACCGTTGTCGAGCAGTGCATCCACAGCTTCCTGCAGCATGCGCTTTTCGTTGCGCACGATGATGTCGGGAGCCGACAGATCCAGCAGGCGCTTCAAACGGTTGTTGCGGTTGATCACTCGACGATACAGATCGTTGAGGTCGGAAGTCGCAAAGCGACCGCCATCCAGCGGAACCAGTGGACGCAGGTCTGGCGGCAGAACCGGCAGAACGGTCAACACCATCCACTCAGGCAGGTTGCCGGAGCCCTGGAAGGCCTCCATCAACTTCAGGCGCTTGGACAGCTTCTTGATCTTGGTTTCCGAGTTGGTCTGCGGAATCTCTTCGCGCAGGCGGCCAATCTCGTGTTCCAGGTCAATGGCGTGCAGCAGTTCACGAACGGCTTCGGCACCCATGCGGGCATCGAAATCGTCGCCGAACTCTTCGAGTGCTTCGAAGTACTGCTCGTCGTTCAGCAGCTGGCCCTTTTCAAGGGTGGTCATGCCCGGGTCGATAACGACATAGCTCTCGAAGTAGAGAACGCGTTCGATATCACGCAGGGTCATGTCCATCAGCAGGCCGATACGGGACGGCAGCGACTTCAGGAACCAGATGTGGGCGACTGGCGAAGCCAGTTCGATGTGAGCCATGCGCTCGCGGCGAACCTTGGCCAGTGCGACTTCGACGCCGCACTTCTCGCAGATCACGCCACGGTGCTTCAAGCGCTTGTACTTGCCGCACAGGCACTCGTAGTCCTTGACCGGGCCAAAGATCTTGGCGCAGAACAAGCCGTCACGCTCGGGCTTGAACGTACGGTAGTTGATGGTTTCCGGCTTTTTAACTTCACCGAAGGACCACGAACGGATCATTTCAGGCGACGCGAGGCCGATACGGATCGCATCGAACTCTTCGACTTGACCCTGGTTTTTCAGCAAATTCAGTAGGTCTTTCAAGGCCTTTCCTCCTGGCGGAGCAGGGAGTGGACGGTAGCCGCCCACTCCCGATTCGCGTCACGTGTTATTCGGTTTCCAGATCGATGTCGATACCCAGAGAACGAATCTCTTTGATCAGCACGTTGAAGGACTCGGGCATGCCCGGCTCCATACGGTGATCGCCGTCCACGATGTTCTTGTACATCTTGGTACGGCCGTTCACATCGTCCGACTTCACTGTGAGCATTTCTTGCAGGGTGTATGCCGCGCCGTATGCTTCCAGCGCCCACACTTCCATCTCCCCGAAACGCTGACCACCGAACTGCGCCTTGCCACCCAGCGGCTGCTGGGTAACCAGGCTGTAGGAACCAGTGGAACGCGCGTGCATCTTGTCGTCCACCAAGTGGTTCAGCTTCAGCATGTACATGTAGCCAACGGTGACCGGACGCTCGAACTTGTTACCGGTGCGACCATCGAACAGCTGCATCTGGCCGCTTTCCGGCATGTCGGCCAGTTTCAGCATGGCCTTGATTTCGCTTTCCTTGGCACCGTCGAACACCGGGGTGGCCATTGGAACGCCGCCCTTGAGGTTCTTCGCCAGGTCCAGGATTTCCTGGTCGGAGAAGGTTTCCAGCTGCTCTTGACGGCCACCGATCTCGTTGTAGATCTCGGTCAGGAACTTGCGCAGATCAGCTACCTTACGCTGCTCTTCGAGCATGGTGTTGATCTTCTCGCCCAGGCCCTTGGCCGCGAGGCCCAGGTGGGTTTCGAGAATCTGACCAACGTTCATGCGCGACGGTACACCCAGAGGGTTGAGTACCACGTCCACCGGCGTACCGTTGGCGTCGTGCGGCATGTCCTCGACAGGCATGATCACCGAGACCACACCTTTGTTACCGTGACGACCGGCCATCTTGTCACCCGGCTGGATGCGACGGCGGATGGCCAGGTAGACCTTGACGATCTTCAGCACGCCTGGAGCCAGGTCATCGCCTTGCTGCAGCTTGCGCTTCTTGTCTTCGAACTTGTCGTCCAGCAGACGGCGGCGATCGACGATATAGGCCTGAGCCTTCTCGAGCTGCTCGTTGAGCGCGTCTTCGGCCATGCGCAGCTTGAACCACTGACCGTGTTCCAGGCCGTCGAGGACCTCGTGGGTGACCTCGGTGCCTTTCTTCAGGCCAGCGCCGCCTTCGACGATCTGACCCATCAGGGCCGAGCGCAGACGTTCGAAGGTCGCGCCTTCGACGATGCGGAACTCTTCGTTCAGGTCCTTGCGGATTTCGTCCAGCTGGCTCTTCTCGATCGACAGTGCACGAGCATCACGCTCGACGCCGTCACGGGTGAAGACCTGTACGTCGATGACGGTACCCTTGGTGCCGGTAGGCACGCGCAGGGAGGTGTCCTTAACGTCGCTGGCCTTCTCGCCGAAGATCGCACGCAGCAGTTTTTCTTCCGGAGTCAGTTGGGTCTCGCCTTTCGGAGTGACCTTGCCGACCAGGATGTCGCCGGCGCCGACTTCGGCACCTACGTAAACGATACCGGCTTCGTCCAGCTTGTTCAGCGCCGCTTCACCCACGTTCGGGATGTCGGCAGTGATTTCCTCTGGGCCAAGCTTGGTGTCACGGGCCACACAGGTCAGTTCCTGGATGTGGATCGTGGTAAAGCGATCTTCCTGAACCACACGCTCGGACAGGCAGATGGAGTCTTCGAAGTTGAAGCCGTTCCACGCCATGAACGCGATGCGCATGTTCTGACCCAGCGCCAGTTCACCCATGTCGGTGGACGGACCGTCGGCCATGATGTCGCTGCGCTGAACCACGTCACCCTTGTTCACCAGCGGACGCTGGTTGATGCAGGTATTCTGGTTCGAGCGGGTGTACTTGGTCAGGTTGTAGATGTCGACACCGGCTTCGCCAGTCTCGACTTCGTCATCGGCAACCCGGACCACGATACGGCTGGCATCGACGGAGTCGATCACGCCACCACGACGAGCCACGACGCAGACGCCGGAGTCACGGGCAACGTTGCGCTCCATGCCGGTACCTACCAGCGGCTTGTCGGCACGCAGGGTCGGTACAGCTTGACGCTGCATGTTCGAGCCCATCAACGCACGGTTGGCGTCGTCGTGCTCGAGGAACGGAATCAGCGATGCGGCGACCGAAACAACCTGCTTGGGCGAAACGTCCATCAGGGTGACGTCTTCCGGCGCCTTGACGGTGAATTCGTTCAAGTGACGTACGGCCACCAGCTCGTCGATCAGAACCTTCTTGTCGTTCATCGTGGCCGAAGCCTGAGCGATCACGTGATCGGCCTCTTCGATGGCGGACAGGAACACGATCTCGTCGGTGACCAGAGCGTCCTTCACCACACGGTACGGGCTTTCCAGGAAGCCGTACTGGTTGGTGCGCGCATAGGCCGCCAGGGAGTTAATCAAGCCGATGTTCGGACCTTCCGGCGTTTCGATCGGGCACACGCGACCGTAGTGCGTCGGGTGAACGTCGCGCACTTCGAAGCCGGCACGCTCGCGAGTCAAACCACCAGGGCCGAGTGCAGAGACACGACGCTTGTGGGTGATCTCGGACAGCGGGTTGTTCTGGTCCATGAACTGCGACAGCTGGCTGGAACCGAAGAACTCTTTCACCGCGGCAGCAACAGGCTTGGCGTTGATCAGGTCCTGCGGCATCAAGCCTTCGCTTTCGGCCATCGACAGGCGTTCCTTGACCGCACGCTCGACGCGTACCAGGCCTACACGGAACTGGTTCTCGGCCATCTCGCCGACGCAGCGAACACGACGGTTACCCAGGTGGTCGATGTCGTCGACGATGCCCTTGCCGTTGCGGATGTCGACCAGGGTCTTCAATACGGCAACGATGTCTTCCTTGCTCAGAACACCCGAACCTTCGATCTCGGTACGACCGATACGACGGTTGAACTTCATCCGGCCGACCGCAGACAGGTCGTAGCGCTCGGGGCTGAAGAACAGGTTGTTGAACAGGGTCTCGGCGGCATCCTTGGTTGGAGGCTCGCCTGGACGCATCATGCGGTAGATTTCCACCAGCGCTTCAAGCTGATTGCCGGTGGAGTCGATCTTCAAGGTGTCGGAGATGAACGGACCACAGTCGATATCGTTGGTATACAACGTTTCGATGCGAACGACCTGCGCCTTGGCGATCTTGAGCAGCAGGTCGGTGGTCAGTTCGGTGTTGCACTCGCACAGGATCTCGCCAGTCGCCGGGTGCACGATGGCCTTGGCCGTGGTGCGACCCAGAACGTAGTCCAGCGGCACTTCCAACTGCTTGATGTTGGCTTTTTCGATCTGGTTGATGTGTCGAGCCGTGATGCGACGGCCTTGCTCGACAATCACCTTGCCTTTCTCATCGAGGATATCGAGGACGGCAATTTCACCACGCAGGCGCTGGGGCACCAGTTCCAGGCTGAGCACTTCGCCCTGCACGTGGAATACGTTGGTGGTGTAGAACGCATCGAGGACCTGCTCGGTGCTGTAGCCCAGAGCGCGCAGCAATACCGAGGCAGGCAGCTTGCGACGACGGTCAATCCGGACGAATACACAGTCTTTCGGATCGAACTCGAAGTCCAGCCAGGAGCCACGGTAAGGAATGATACGGGCCGAATAGAGCAGCTTGCCCGAGCTGTGCGTCTTGCCACGGTCGTGGTCGAAGAACACACCCGGCGAACGGTGCAACTGGGAAACGATGACGCGCTCGGTACCGTTGATTACGAAGGTACCGTTCTCGGTCATCAGGGGGATTTCCCCCATGTAGACTTCCTGCTCCTTGATGTCCTTGATCGCTTTGTTCGACGATTCTTTGTCGAAAATGATCAGGCGCACTTTCACGCGCAGCGGCACAGCGTAGGTCACGCCACGCAGTACGCACTCTTTGACGTCAAAGGCCGGTTCGCCCAGACGATAACCAACGTACTCCAGAGCAGCGTTGCCGGAGTAGCTGATGATCGGGAAAACGGATTTGAAGGCCGCATGCAGACCGACATCACGGAACTGGTCCTTGGTCGCGCCCGCCTGCAAGAATTCGCGATACGAATCCAGCTGGATAGCCAAGAGGTACGGTACGTCCATGACGTCCGGCAACTTGCTAAAGTCCTTGCGGATACGTTTTTTCTCAGTATATGAGTAAGCCATCAGCGTTCCCCAGCTTGGTCACCTGCTTGTGGCTTCTCCCGACGGGAGCAGCCAGAAAATCGTGCAAACCCCGTGGTTTGCGCCACCCTTGGGTGGTTACAGCGCGTTGCCGGCGTCGACCTGATCGACTGCCAGTAACGGAAAAAGGCCGGTGGCATGAGCCACCAGCCATCAGCCTTTCGCTTGACGCTCGGGCTGGAGACGCAAGGTCGATGCTTACTTCAGCTCGACTTTGGCGCCTGCTTCTTCCAGCGTTGCTTTGGCTTTGTCGGCTGCGTCTTTGGCAACAGCTTCCAGAACCATGGCAGGAGCGCCGTCAACTACAGCCTTGGCTTCTTTCAGGCCCAGACCGGTCAGTTCACGAACTGCCTTGATCACGTTTACTTTCTTCTCGCCAGCTTCCAGCAGCATGACGTTGAATTCGGTTTGCTCTTCAGCAACAACTGCAGCAGCAGCTGGGCCAGCAGAAGCAGCGGCAGCGGAAACGCCGAATTTTTCTTCGAAAGCTTTGATCAGCTCAACAACCTGCAGAACCGACATTTCAGCTACGGCGTTGAGGATATCGTCTTGGGAGATAGACATTGCTGTATTTCCTGAATTGGGGGACGGCCTACACGGCCATCGAAATAAACAAAAAAGCGCGAGAGAAAATGCTCAGCCTCAGGCTGCAGCAGCTTCTTTTTGCTCGCGAACTGCGGCCAGAGTACGAGCCAGCTTGCTGGTAGCGCCTTGAATCACGCTCATCAGCTGCGAAATGGCTTCGTTACGGGTCGGCAGTGTTGCCAGTACGTCGATTTGGTTAGCTGCGAGGAACTTGCCCTCGAACGCAGCTGCCTTGATCTCGAACTTGTCCTGACCCTTGGCGAATTCCTTGAACAAGCGAGCAGCAGCACCCGGGTGTTCGGTAGAGAATGCGATCAGGGTCGGGCCGGTGAACACGTCGTTGAGGACACTGTATTCAGTGTCGGCAACAGCGCGCTTGAGCAGAGTGTTACGTACGACACGTACGTATACGCCAGCTTCACGAGCCTCTTTACGGAGTCCGGTCATAGCGCCTACTGTCACACCACGGGCATCAGCCACGACAGCGGACAGAGCAGCTTTGGCAGCCTCGTTGACTTCAGCGACGATGGCCTTCTTGTCTTCGAGATTAATTGCCACGGGTTCAACTCCTGCTTGTTACCGTTTCATCTGGCCGAAGCCGGATGTCGTTTTGGTGTCTGATTCGGTAAGGAACCGGGAGCACCATCTGCGTAGGCTTGAGGTTTAAGGCTTGCGCCGCCTACGGTCTTGGATAGCCCCCGCCAGGCAGGGACCCCAATTTTTCAGCCAATGGCACGGTCACCCGCGCCACCGGCAACGTCTTACGCGTCCAGCGAGCCTTGGTCGATGACCAGACCTGGGCCCATGGTGGTGCTCAGGGTGACGCGCTTGACGTAGATGCCTTTCGAGGAAGCCGGCTTGATGCGCTTCAGATCAGCGATCAGGGCTTCAACGTTTTCCTTCAGCTTGACGGCGTCGAAACCGACCTTGCCAACGGAAGTGTGGATGATGCCGTTCTTGTCGGTGCGGTAGCGAACCTGACCAGCCTTGGCATTCTTGACGGCGTTGGCGACGTCTGGCGTCACGGTACCGACTTTCGGGTTAGGCATCAGGCCACGTGGACCGAGGATCTGACCCAATTGACCAACAACGCGCATGGCATCCGGAGATGCGATGACGACGTCATAGTTCAGGTCGCCGCCTTTCATTTCGGCAGCCAGGTCGTCCATGCCTACGCGGTCTGCGCCGGCAGCCAGAGCCGCTTCGGCAGCTGGACCCTGGGTGAACACGGCAACCCGTACGGTCTTGCCAGTGCCGTGCGGCAGCACAGTAGCGCTACGTACGACCTGGTCGGATTTACGTGGGTCAACGCCCAGGTTCACAGCCACGTCAACGGACTCGCTGAACTTGACGGTGGACAGTTCGGTCAGCAGCGCAGCTGCGTCTTCGAAGTTGTACAACTTGCCTGCTTCGATCTTGGAAGCAATAGCTTTTTGGCGCTTGGTCAGCTTAGCCATTACACACCCTCCACGTTGAGGCCCATGGAGCGAGCAGAACCGGCGATGGTACGCACGGCTGCTTCCATGTCAGCGGCAGTCAGGTCCGCATTCTTGGCTTTTGCGATGTCTTCGAGCTGAGCGCGAGTCACGGTACCGACTTTAACGGTGTTCGGACGAGCCGAGCCGCTGGTCAGGCCGGCTGCTTTCTTCAGCAGTACCGAAGCAGGGGTGCTTTTGGTCTCGAAGGTGAAGCTGCGGTCACTGTAGACAGTGATGATTACAGGAGTCGGCAAGCCGGCTTCTTGACCCTGGGTACGGGCGTTGAAGGCCTTGCAGAATTCCATGATGTTCACGCCATGCTGGCCCAGAGCCGGGCCGACGGGCGGGCTAGGGTTGGCCTGGCCGGCCTTTACTTGCAGCTTGATGTAAGCCGTGATTTTCTTAGCCATGAGCTACTCCACTATTGGGTACGAGCGCCTTTCGGCTCCCCAGTTGCTTGCGTTTTATCCCAGTGACGACAAAACCCCGCAGCTTACGCCTGCGGGGTATGGGATCCGTTTCCAATCAGACTTTTTCGACCTGACTGAACTCGAGCTCTACCGGAGTAGAGCGACCGAAAATGAGCACCGCGACCTGGATCCGGCTCTTTTCGTAATTGACTTCTTCGACGGTGCCGTTGAAATCCGCGAAAGGACCATCGGTCACACGAACGACTTCGCCCGGCTCGAACAGCGTCTTTGGCTTGGGCTTGTCGCTACCGTCAGCGACGCGACGCAGGATAGCTTCAGCTTCCTTGTCGGTAATCGGAGCAGGCTTGTCTGCCGTGCCGCCGATGAAACCCATGACCCGAGGCGTATCCTTGACCAAGTGCCAAGTACCTTCGTTCATGTCCATCTGCACCAGCACATAGCCTGGAAAGAACTTGCGTTCGCTTTTACGCTTTTGGCCATTTCGCATCTCGACCACTTCTTCAGTGGGGACGAGAATTTCGCCAAAACCGTCTTCCATACCAGCCAGCTTTACACGCTCGATCAAAGAGCGCATAACATGCTTCTCGTAACCCGAGTAAGCATGCACAACGTACCAACGCTTAGCCACGGGACACCCTTAGCCAACAATCAAGGAAACAAGCCAGCCGAGCAGGGAATCGAGCCCCCACAACAGCAACGCCATGACCAGAACGACCGCGACTACGATCAGCGTGGTCTGTGTGGTCTCTTGGCGAGTCGGCCAAACGACTTTACGTATTTCGGTGCGCGCTTCCTTAGCCAGGATGAAGAACGACTTGCCTTTGGCAGTCTGCAGCGCCACATAGGCGGCCACAGCGGCAATAGCGAGAAGCGCAAGCACCCGGTACAGGATCGGCGACGCGGAGTAGTACTGATTACCAACCACGCCAACCACTACCAAAGCGATAACAACGAGCCACTTCAGCAGATCGAAACGAGATTCTGGGGCTTCAGCCTTGGGAGTCATCTAGGAGGATCCTGTGAAAAGAAAGCCAGACACACCGAGTGAATCTGGCAGGTCAGGAGGGAATCGAACCCCCAACCTACGGTTTTGGAGACCGTCGCTCTGCCAATTGAGCTACTGACCTAAAACAAATCAGGCCGAACATTATGCCGACCCGGGAAAGCTATTTCAACACCTGATTGGACTGCCATGTTGCACAAGGAGACATCAATCACCTCTGGCACAGACCTCACAACCCAAGATGCCAACAGCAGAGATGCGCAACACCCACAGGAGCGACACACATCTACCATTAAAACAAAGGCAGATATTTTCATATCTGCCTTGCAAAAATGGAGCTCTTGAGCGGATTTGAACCGCTGACCTCACCCTTACCAAGGGTGTGCTCTACCAACTGAGCTACAAGAGCTTGAAACCATGCACAAACAGCAAACTTGGAGCGGGTAGCGGGAATCGAACCCGCATCATCAGCTTGGAAGGCTGAGGTTCTACCACTAAACTATACCCGCGGAGCTTGCAGCTCACGCTAAAAATGGTGGAGGGAGAAGGATTCGAACCTTCGAAGTCGTAGACGTCAGATTTACAGTCTGATCCCTTTGGCCGCTCGGGAACCCCTCCTTAACGTGGCGGCATTTTACGCTATGCCACCTCACTGTCAAGCTTTTTCTCATTAAAATCTTGAGGTTAGCTACATCGACAGCTGTTTCACAGTGCTGGGCTTTCGCACCATCGCTGTGAAGCGGGCGCCATTCTATGCAAACCATCAGGGCCTGGCAATACCCCAGATCAGATTATTTTATGTTTTAAGTCATTGAATTCATTGGGGCCGAACATACAACCACTCACCAGGGGAGGATCGCTCCCGCACTGGCGGGACAAACGTGCCGAGCGCGTCCCTGAGAATGCTCAGCGCTGGGTTTCAGGCTTTTCGTTCAGCAGCTGGATGTGGTGCCTCTCACCCTTGTAGGTAGACAGGGGCGCCAACTCTTTGGGCCGCACGGGAAGCTCCTGGTGGTGCCACCCGGCATAGAACACGTTGAGGACCAACAGCAGTAGTACAAGCCAACGCATCGTCACTCCCCCCTCGGATCGGAAACTGCGGAAGGCCCGCTGTCTCCTACAAGGCGCAGACTGAGTTCTCCGCCACTGAACACCTGTTCCATGCCACCTACAGAAAGCCGCAGGCCACCTTGGCCATCTATTCCCAACACCCGGCCTTCAATGGCCTTCAACCCGGCACTGAGGACGACAGCCCTGCCCTGCCAAGCATGCAGCCCCTCCCACTCCTCCCGCAACTGCTCGAACCCGGACAGTGCGTGACGCTCCAGGTGACTCTGAAGCTGCACGTTGAGTTCGGCAACCAAGTCATTGCGATCGACCAGGCTCATCCGCTGCAGGCGTACGGAAGTCCAAGGCCGATCCACCGCCGTGTTCTGCCTCATATTCACATTGATACCAATACCGATGACGACATGACATACATCACTGGGATCGCCAACCAGCTCCAGCAGTATTCCTGCGAGCTTCTTGTCTCCCACCAGAATGTCGTTAGGCCACTTGAGCCTTGCCTCGCCTACACCTTGCGCATGCAGCGCTCGGACCACGGCAAGCCCCACCACCAGGCTCAAGCCTTCCAGGCGAGCCATACCCCCTTCGATACGCAGCGCCAGGCTGTAGTAGAGATTTTGCGCATAGGGACTTACCCAAGGCCTACCCCGCCGGCCCCGTCCCGCTGTCTGCTGCTCTGCAACGATCAAGAGCGGCATCTGGCTCCCGTCAGCGACGGCACGCAATGCTTCGGCATTAGTGGAGTCGACGCTACGCATGACACGCAGCTCCCAGCCCGCTGGAGCGCTTGCCGCAAGTGTCTCGCTGCAGAGCGCAGAAACAGGATCGGCAAGGCGATAGCCTTTGCCGCGCACTTTGTGCACATCGATGCCCAGTTCGGCTTGCAGCTGCTGCAGCTGCTTCCACACAGCACTGCGGCTGACCCCCAGAGCCTCGCCCAGCGCTTCGCCAGAGTGAAAATGACCGTCTTTAAGTAGATCCAGCAATGGTGACATAGCGAACTCGGCGTCTCGGTAGGGCGCAATGATAGCGATGGCGGACACTGATTTGAAACGCTAAAAAGACAAAACCCCTACCTGCTTGCGCAGATAGGGGTTTCGGAATTGAATCTT